>NZ_JBICYJ010000022.1:0-146962 GCF_043200835.1 Kitasatospora sp. NPDC048365 | reverse complement strand
TGATCCTGTCCCCGTGGGCGGGCCGTGAGGTCCGCCCCGCGTGACAGCCTCTCGGGGGGGGGGGGGGGGGGGGGGGGCCGCCGCCCGCCCCCCCCCCCCCCCCCCCCCCCCCCCGCGCCACCGGAGCCGCTCCCCTAGCCGATGTGGTCGCGCCGGGCGATCAGGAAGGCGCGCTCCGACTCGTTCCCGGTGAGCCGGGCCGCGGTGTCGAGGGCCTGGGCTGCTTCCCGTGTTCGGCCGAGGCGGGCGAGGAGGTCCCCGCGGATCGCGTGGAAAAGGTAGTAGTTCCCGAGGTCCAGGTCGTCGACCACCCGAAGGGCCGCTGCCGGGCCCCGGACCTCGGCGAGTGCGACCGCGCGGTGCAGCGCGACCACCGGGCCTGCGTCGAAGTGCCCGAGCCGGTCGTACAGCACGAGGATCTGCGTCCAGTCGGTGACGGGATCGGTGTGCACGGCGTTGATCGCGGCGAGGATCTGGTAGCGGCCGGGCCGGTTGCGGCGCAGGCAGGAGCGGACGATCGCGCGGCCCTCGGTGACCAGGTCGGCGTTCCAGCGGGAGCGGTCCTGGTCGGCCAGGCGGACCAGGCTGCCGTCCTGGTCGGTGCGGGCGTCGCGGCGGGCCTCGATCAGCAGCATCAGCGCGAGCAGCCCGGCCGCCTCCGGCTCGTCGGGCATCAGCTCGACCAGCAGCCGGGCCAGCCGGATCGCCTCCGCGCACAGGTCGGCGCGGCCGAGTTCGGTGCCGGAGGTGGCGACGTACCCCTCGTTGAAGATCAGGTAGAGCACCGCGAGCACCGCGCCGAGGCGGTCCGGCAGATCGGCGTCCCTCGGCACCCGGTACGGGATCCCGGCGTCACGGATCTTCGCCTTCGCCCGGACGATCCGCTGCGCCATGGTCGGCTCGGGCACGAGGAAGGCGCGGGCGATCTCGGGCGTGGTGAGCCCGCCGAGAAGTCGCAACGTGAGCGCCACCTGCGCGGGGACGGCCAGGGCCGGGTGGCAGCAGGTGAACACCAGCCGGAGACGGTCGTCGCGCACGGGGCCCTCCTCGACCTGCTCGTCCGAACCGTGGAGGAGCTGGGCCTCGGCATGCTTGTGGGCCCGTACCGCTTCGCGGCGCAGCTCGTCGACGGCGCGGTTGCGGGCGGTGGTGATGATCCAGCCGGCCGGGCTGGGCGGCATGCCGTCGACCGGCCAGCGCCGCACTGCGATGGTGAACGCCTCGGCGACGGCGTCCTCGGCCGCACTGATGTCGCCGAGCCGGCGCACGAGTACGGCGACGGCTCTGCCGTACTCGGCGCGGAACACGGCTGCGATCTGCTGCGGTGTGGGACTCAATACGGTTCGACGTCCTGGAACGGGCGGACCTCGACCGGGAGCGTGGTCGCGGCGGCCGCCCTGCGGCCCCACTCCAGTGCGACGTCCAGGTCGGGTGCGGTGATCACCCAGATCCCGCCGACGAACTCCTTGCCCTCGACGTAGGGACCGTCGGTGAGCAGGCCGTCGGCGCGCACGACCGTGGCCGTGCCGGGCGCGTGCAGGCCGCCGGTGAACACCCACGAGCCGCTCTCGCGGAGCTCCTCGTTCAGCTGGTGCAGATCGGCCTTGATCTTCTCCATGGCCGCGGGTTCCGCCCGGCCTTCGGGCTGGTAGATCGAGAGCAGGTACTTCCCCATGGCTGCCTACCTGCGGGAGTAGCGGGCGATGATCACGCCCTTGGTGGTGGTGACGCTGTCGGTGAGCTCGAACTCGGTCAGCGGCGCGGGGCCCTCGAACAGTCGCATGCCGGTGCCCAGGGTGAGCGGGTGGATCAGCAGCTGGTAGTTGTCCACCAGGCCCGCGGCATGCAGCTCGCGGACCAGCGTGGCGCTGCCGACGATCATCAGGTCCTTGCCGTCCTCCGCCTTGAGCTCGGCGACCGTCTCGGCGGCGTCGCCCTTGAGCAGGACCGAGTTCTGCCAGGCGTCCGCATTCTCCAACGTCCGCGAGCAGACGTACTTCGTCGCCGCGTTCATGTGCGCGGTGAACGGGTTGCCGTCCTCGCGGTTGCCCCACGCCGTGATGAAGTCCGTCCAGGTCCGGTGTCCGAACAGCATGTCCCCGGGCCTGGACATGCTCCTGCCCATCTCCCTACCCAGGACCTGGTCGTTGTACCGGCCGCCCCAGCCCCCATGAGTGAAGCCACCGCGGGTGTCCTCGTCCGGACGGCCGAGGCCCTGGACAACTCCGTCGAGAGTGACGGACAGCGTGGCGCTGACCTGACGCATGACGTGCTCCTCGCTCCTGCGAACCGCTCCTCCGCGGCCCGTTTCACCCCCTACACGAAGAGCCACCCGCGAAATCGACACCCGGCCCGAAATTTCTTCCCCCACGAACGTGCAGGACCAGGTGACATCTGGGGGCGGACCGGCCTGCCCGGCGTCGGCCCTAGTGATCTTCGGCCGCTCGTTGGGTCGGCACGGAGCGGTCGAGCTGGAAGTCGAGCAGCTCGCGGAACAACCCGTCGTCGTCGGCCGCCAGGGCGTCGTAACTGCCCTCCTGGACGACGCGTCCGGAACTCATGACCAGGATGCGGTCGGCCAGCCGGGTGTTGGCGAGGTTGTGGGTCACCAGGACGGTGATCCGCCCCTTGGCCATGGCGCGGACTGCGTGCAGGATCCGGTGCTCGGCGGCCGGGTCGAGGTCGCTGGTCGGCTCGTCCAGCACCAGCAGTCCCGGTGCCTGGGTGCTGCGGTAGACGGAGCGGGCCACTGCGGCGCGCTGCCATTCCCCGCCGGAGAGCTGGTGGCCGCCCAGCCACTCCTGGGCGAGCAGCGTCCGCCAGCCCGAACGCAGACCGGCCACGACCTGGTCGAAGGCGGCGGCCCCGGCCGCTTCCTCCACCCGGGCCTGGAGGCCGGCGGGTTCCGTCCCGGGTGCGGCGAGGTGAATGTTCTCGGCAGCCGGGAGCGGCCAGCGGGCGAACTCCTGCGGGGTGTAGGCGACCCGGCGCCACAACGCGTCGGCGTCCAGGTCCTCGATCGGCACCCCGTCCCACCGCACCTCACCGTGCCCCGGCTCGGGGAGCAGCAGTCCGGTGAGCAGTCGGGTGAGGGTGGACTTGCCGGAGCCGTTGTGGCCGACGATCGCGATGACCTCGCCCTGGCGGAGCGTCAGGTCGACGCCGTGCAGGGCGGTCTTGGCCTCGGTGCCGGGGTAGGTGTAGGTGAGGTCGCGGACCTCGATCGTGGTGGGAGCGGCGGGGGTGCGGGTGCCGCGACGGATGCGTGCGCCGCCGGCCTGGTCGAGGAAGTTGGCCCAGTCGTCGAGGTAGAGGCCGACGCGGTAGAGGCGGGCGCCGGTGCCGACGACGCCCTGCAGGCCGCTCGCGGCGGTACGCAGCGCGAAGGTGGCGGCGAGGCCGGCTGCGACGGTGATCCGGCCGGTGGCGACGATGGTGAGCAGGGTGCCCCACACGAGGGCGGTGCCTGCTCCGGTGGCGAGGGCGGCCAGGGCGGAGACGCGGGCGGCGGTGCGGGTGGCCGTGTCGGTGGCGTCGGCGATCTTCTGGTCGGCGGCACGGTACTTGCTGAGCAGCAGCGGGGCGACGGTGCTGGCACGGACCTGGTCGGCGTGCAGTTTGTCGACGGCCCACCAGCGGTAGATCCGCAGCGCGCGGCGTTCGTCGGTGGTGGCCAGGGCGGCGAGGTAGTGGATCCGGGCGGTACGCACGGCAGCGATGCCCGCCGGGGCGGAGCCGAGCAGCAGGGCGGGGAAGAGCAGCGGGTCGAGGGTGGCGACGATGCCGGCGGCGGCGAGGAAGGAGACCGCGGCGGCGATGACGTCCAGGGCGTCGGCGAGCAGGTCCGGGGCGGTCTGGGCGCCGCGGTCGGCCGCCTCCCAGGCGTCGTTGAAGTCGGGGGTGTTGTAGGCGGCGAGCTCGGCCTGGGTGCCGGCCTCGACCAGGGCGAGCTCGGCGCCGCGGGCGATCCTGGGGGCGATCCGACCGGAGAGCGCGGCGACGACGACGCCGAGCAGGGCCCGGGCGCCCGCCGAGAGGGTCAGGACCGTCAGAGCCGGGGCGGTCTGCCGGAGGTGCTCGGTGACGGGCCCCTCGCGCATCACCCCGGCCAGTGAGGCCGCGGTGGCGGCGAGCACCACCGCACCCAGGATGCCGGAGATCGCCTGGCAGACCAGTACGGCGGCGGTGGAGCGGCGGTCCGCCTTCCAGGCCAGTCCGAGCGCGCGGCGCACCAGGTGCGGGAGGCGGCGCACCATCGAGCCGGTGGAGAGCGAGGTCGCGGCTACCGCTCGGTTGTCGCCGGGCAGGTCGAAGCGCAGGTTCTCGTTGTGCTCATGCTGCTGGTCGGAGCCGGGTCGGCCGAGGTGGGCCGGGGCGACGGGCTGGGCCGGGGCGACGGGCTGGGCCGGGGTGGCGGGCTGGGCCACGGGCGTCTCCTGGTGGTCAGGAACGGGCTGGGGCAGCCCGGAAGGCCCTCGGAGTTGGCAGGTCGGTCTGCCGTCGGAGGGCTTGCCCCGCTCCGGCTTCGGCGGCCGGCGAAGAGGCGGGGGTTGAATCCTGGCAGCCCTCACCGACACCTTCCGGCGTGTCCTCCGCACTCTCACTCGATGTGGCCAAATCCGTTCTGACGTAGGCGAGTTGCCACACTCTGGCAGCAGCTTTCGGTCCACTCCCGGACGTGGTCAACGGTTGCGGCCGAGCTGCGGAACGGCTTCCAGCGCACCCTGATCTTGTGATGGCTCCACCTGCCCACCGCGTCGACCCGGTCTCTCTGCGGCACGGTCAGTACGTGTAGTAGTGGCGCGGCCGATGTGGATCGTTCCAACGGTCGTGCTCGGCAAGGCCGATCAGCCTCAGGCGTTGGAGCAGGTCGTAGTCCCACGTGTCGACGGCCTCGGTTGCGCGCCCGCGACGGGTTCGGGGCTGACCAGGCTGTAGGCCCAGAGCGCGTGCAGGAACTCCCGGACGGCCGAGGCCTGCTCCCGGGGCCATTCCTGCCAGCGACCGCGGGCCAACGACATGCCGATCTCGTCCCGGTACCACCGAACGACTCCGACCGGCAGTCGACGACGGCGGCCGCGAGCTGAGGCAGGACACGGCGGAGCACCGCGCCGTGGTCGCTCCAGTCGGGGCCTGCCAGGACCGCCGGAGGAGATCAGGATCGAGTTCGACACCCGGCACCTTGAGGAGTGCGAGCTCTTCGGCACTGCCCCAGTGGCACGGGCAGTTGTACTCCGCCGGCCCAGCCTGGCGAAGATCGCTACGTTACCGGTGGACAGGCCGGTGGGACGAGCGGGGCCGCACAGTCCCGGCGGCGCACCATCGCCTGATCGAGCTCAGGGAGTCGGGGCACAGGTGCGGTCTCCAAGTTCACCGAGGTCGAGAGTGGCTTCGGACGTCGTGCCGTCGTGGTTCAGCTCCAGCACGATGCTGCCCTTCGTGTAGTCGGGGAACCAGACGGCGTACAGCGTCCGGGCCCCACCCGCGACCGTGCCGACCCGGCGGACTTCCAGGGGCGCGCCTCCGCACGTCGCCGAGCTCACCGTCTGGTGGTCGGCGCCGAAGAGGCGTACCCAGCCGTCGGTGAAGAAGGTGTCGACGGATTGAAGCCCTGCGTCCGGCGCGACGGGCGGATCCAGCGGGTGGACGGCGCAGCCCCGGGTCTGGACCTGGGTCAGGGAGACCGTGGCGCTGCACTGCCGCTGGTCGCTCGTCTCCCAGACGTAGGCGCCGCCGTTCGGCCAGGCCTGAACCAGCATCACCCCCTGCGGGCCGGGGGCATCGGCGCCCGCCACCACCGTCGGCATCAGGAGGGAACGGGTCCGGTCGATCACCGCCGTCAGGTCCACCGGCGTGGGAGACGGCACCGCCGTCGAGGCGGAGGCGGGTGGGGGGGCCGGCGCTGTGGGGCCCCTGTCTCCGTCCGAACAACCCGTCAGGGCCGTGAGCAGGAGGACGGCCGTTCCGAAGGCAGTACGAAGTCCGTGCCGCATGCGCGTTCCTCCCCCGTGGTGCGCCCCGAGAACGGGACGCGCTCAGGAGATTACAGCAGCCGGTCCGGACGGCCCGGCATGCCCGTCGGCGATCGTGCTGGTCGGGGACTTGCGGACGACGTTGACCGTGTTCGCGGGGTCATTGCCAGAGCTGCTTCGACCAGTCACCCCGGGGGCGATAGGCACGGCCGTCACCGACCTGATGCATCCCACCGGGAACAACGTCCCCGTGGTACGGGTACTGCTCCGTCACCGCCGCCAGCAGGAACTCCAGGAAGCCGCCCTCGAAGAGGTCCCACTGCCGCAGCGAGTCGAACTTGGCGGCGACCGGCCACCGGTCCGGGTCCTGGTCCCGCATCAGCCAGAAGAACTGGTCGGCGTTCCAGTTGTTGCCCCACTTCAGGAGCCCGCCCTCGGCCGGGAACATCGGGTACGGGCACTCGTCGTGGTTCCCGCCCCGGTAGGCCTCGGCCAGGGTGGCGCAGTATCCGTAGGGGTCCGTCGTGGCGTACAGAAATCCCTCGAAGCCCAGCGGCTCCCCGATCTGGGGGCTGGGCGCTGCGGATGGCGCGTAGATGTGCAGCTCGTCGCTGATGCTGATCATCCCGTACCGGTCGACGAATGCCCGGTAGTCCGCGGGTAGCTGGAAGCCGAGCGTCTCGCGCCCGAGTTCCCACGGAACCGGCACCACTCCGCCCGCGGGCGGCGGCCCGATCACCGCGCCCAGCCGGTCCAGCATCTCCTCGATGTGCATGTCCACTCCCGTCGGCCTCCGGTTCTCGCCGGAGGCTAATTTCCCAGGTACGCAAGTCCGGTCGGGCCGTAGCTCGCGTTGTCCACGACCGTCCATGCGGCGTCCGTGCTCGCCCCGGTGGTGGCGTCCCACGCGTAGAGCGACATATCCCATGCGCTCGGAATGGTGCTGCCGGCGCTGTTGTACTGCGGACGCACGTCGTACAGCACGTAGCCCCGGTTCATGCCGCCCTCGGCTCTGGTCTCGAAGGTGCGCATGCTGTTGGTGATGGTGCCGCCGGTTGCCTGGTTGGTGTTGGCTCCCTGCTGGAAACACGGCGTCAGGTTCCGCTCGTCCGCCGTTCCGCCGGCCATGCGCGGCACGGAGTGGCAGCGGGCGAGGGCTTTGCTCGGGGTGAACCCGAGGGCGGCGGCCCGCGCCTGGGCGTCGTTCCAACCCCGAATGGTGCCGCTCGCGGCCTGACCCCGGCTGGAGCTGGGCTTCCCTTCGAGACAGGCCATGACTCCCCGGTTGCGGCCCTGAGCGTCCGACGGCAGGTAGGCGACCCATCCTCCGCCGTTCAGGTCCGTGGCCCCAGAAGGCTTCCGGTCCTTGCAGGTGGGGACAGGCCGGTTGCCGTTCTCCCCGGGGGCCGGGCTGCTGTGTCCCGCGGCGGGCGCCGGGGAGACGGGGGCTTCGTCGACCGTCGTGACCTCGTCGACGGGGAGTTGTTCGCCGTTGCGGTGCACGACCAGCCCACCTGGTCCGAAGTCCGCCGGGGCCGGGGCAGGGGTGGCGGCCGGGGCGGTGGTGGCGGCCGGGGCCCGCACCCGTACCGCCGTGTAGTGGCCGTTGGGCTTGCGGACCAGCCCGTCGTAGCTGACGGCCGGGCTGCCGAGGGTGGCTGCCTGCGCGGGGGTGAGCCGCCGGACGGCGTCGGGCGTCAGGTACGCCGTGCCCGGGCGCGTGTCGACGGTGGTGCCGTGCTGCTTCGCGTACTGCGTCAGCGCAGCGGCCCGGGGCTGCCGGTAGGGACTGTCGCCGGTGTCCTCGTCCTGGCCGGCCGACCGGGTGCCGGCTTGCGGAGCGGGGGCAGTCGCGTCACCACCCTGGTCCATGGCGGCCGCGGGGTTCGGCGGAGCGGAGGAGAAGCTCTGGATCGCCTGCGCCATCTGCCCGAGCAGCTGCCGGCCCCGGGACTGGAGCTGCTGTTCCTTCGTCTTGAGGTCGGAGGACTTCGAGTCGTTGGCCTTGGAGGCGGCGTCGAGCTGGGAGGACCTGGCGTCGACCTGGGAGGCCTCCTGCCGGATCTGGCTCTCCTCGCCCTGGATCCTGTCCTCCACGGCGTTTTCCTGGTTCCTCTTGGCCTCCAGTTGGCGCGCCTCGGCGTCGAAGGCGGCGGCCGCGGCCGCCTGCGCGGGCAGCTGGAACGTGTTCGGCTTGGCATTGTGGGCGGCGATCTCGCCGTCCACGGCCTTCGCACGCTCGTTGTGGGCGCTGATCTCCTGGTTCAGCGTGGCGACCCTGGCGTTGAGCGCCGCCTTGCTGTCGCGAATGGCGGCGGACTCCTTCGTGATCCGCTCCGCCTCGGCGACCACGGCCTTCTCCTGCTGTGCCAGCTCCGCCGCCTGCCGGTTCGCGTCCTCGATCTCCACCAGCAGGGTCGCCAGGGCTGCCTCAAAACCCCGGGGCGCCACCAGCGGTACGGGGGCGAGCGTGCCCGCCTGCGCCTGCGCCGGCACCGCCACGGCATCGGTCGCCGCGATCGTCTGTACTCCCGCGGCAACGATCGGCGCCAGGAGCGCCATCAGCAGGAGGTGCAGGATCCGGCGCAGTGTCCGCCGGCGGCGCGCGGCCGCCGTGCGCGAGGGCGCGGTGCGTGCGGCAGCCGTGCGTGAGGGCGCGGTCATCCGGTCACCTTGCCGGTGAGCTCGTCGGCGATCACGGAGACGGTGCGCTCGCCGTCACCGGCCTGGCAGACGGCGGCCTGTATCAGGCTGGCGCCCTTCACCCGGGCCTGGTGGTAGCAGGCCCAGTTCGCGGTGTCGCCCTGCGTCGCGGTCCACGCCGTCGCGACCTCGGTGGCGGGGTGCGCCGCGTAGGTCCACTTCGACGTGCGTCCGGCCTGGTCGGTGAGGGTCGAGGAAGGGCACTTGGAGAGGCCGTCGGTGAGCGCGCGGAAGGCCGCGGCCGCCTTCTCGCGGTCCGGGAACACGCCGATCACCTGGTTGACGGTGTAGCTGCCCGAGCCTGCGACGTCCTGGTAGGTCGCCGACAGGAACGCCTTCCACGCCTGCCCGTAGACCGACTGCGTGGTCGGTCCGGCGGCGACGGCGCATTCCGACGGGGCCGCGGCGAGCGGGGCGTGCGGCCGGTTCGACTGGGGCCCGGCCACCACGGTCGTTCCGGCCAGTCTGCTGACGCCGTCGGCGCTGAGCAGGTCAGCCTGGACGGTCCCCTCGGCGATGTGCGGAGGGAGGCCCGTCGGCTGGTGCGGCCAGAACCACCACCCGATGCCGGCCAGCAGGAGACAGGGCACCACTGCGGCCACCAGCAGCCGCCAGTGGCGCAGCACCCCGACTCCCCGGCGCGCTGCCCTCGCCGCGGGAGGCGTCACCGGCGCGGCCGGCACCCCTGGCGGCGCCACCGTCGCGGCCTGCGGCTGCACGCCCGGTCCGGCAGCCGGCTGCACACCCGGCCCGGCAGCCGGTTGCACGCCCGCCCCCGCCGCCGGCTGCACGGGCACGGACGGCGCCGCGCCGCCGCCGCGGCCGAGCCGGGGCGGTACCGCACGTGGCGTCTGCTGCCAGGTGGGCGGCGGCGGTGCGGCCGGGTCCTGGTTGCGGTGATGATTCGTCATGGCGCCTTCCTGGTCGCGGTGTTCGGGTCGGCGCCGTTCATCGGCCGCACGAGACGGCGAGGACGAACAGCAGGAACAGCACGGCGAGGGCGCCGAGGCAGCCGATGCCGCCCTCCGGGTTCTTGGTGTTGGCCTCGACCGTTCCGCCGGGGCGCAGGCCGGGGTGGTGGTGGGTGTAGTGCGCGATCTGTGCCTGCTCGCCCTGGGACTCGGTGCCCCAGGAGGTCTTGAAGCCGCACTCGCCGCACCGGTAGCGGTATGCCATGTCGGATCCTTGGATGGTGTCGGTGGGATGGTTGATCGGTCGCCGCGCGGCGGGAGTCAGCGCCAGCGCCAGCAGACGGTGTAGCCGAGGGCGGGGAACTCGTTGGAGCGCCAGTAGGTGGAGGCGTCCTGTCCGCAGAACGCGGGGTAGTTCGGCGTGCTGGTGCGTCCGGTGACGTAGACGTTGGAGCGCTCGCAGCTGCCGACGTTGGTGAAGATGGAGCCCGACTTGGACAGGCATTCGCGGACGGTGGCGTAGCCCGCGTCGTCGGGGAACACCATGGACAGGCACTGCAGGACGTCCTGGTCGGCGCCCTTGGGGCCGGAGACGGTCCGCCACTGGTTGTAGTGGGGCCAGCTGTCGCACTTGGAGTGGTCGCTGGTGCCGCGGTAGACGGCGAGGACCTTGAAGGCGCCGGTCCGACAGGACAGCAGCGACCACGGGCCCGTGCCGTTCGGCCCGAAGACGCAGTCGCCCTGCCGGGCGTGGTAGGAGTCCCCGCCGGAACTCTGGTAACTGAGGCACAGGACCCGCGAGTAGCGCTTGGAGCTGACGCTCTCGTCGTTGCCGGGCACGTTGGCGCAGCCGTCCAGGTCGGTGCTGCCCTCGTTGATCCGGACGACCTTGAACGCCCCGATGGTGCAGGTGGTCGGGGTGAGATCGGCGTGGCCGCTGGTCCCGGTGTCGAAGAAGCAGTCGCCGACGCCTGCGGTGGCGACCGGATCGGTCGGACTCGGGCTCGGGGTGGGCGTGGGCGTGGGTGTCGGGGTTGGGGTCGGGGTTGTCGGGCGGGTGCTGCTGGGGGTCGGATCGGGCTGCGGGGTCCGGTACGGACTGCCGACGGGGCGCGGCGGATGACTGGCCGTCAGTGGGTGGCTGCCGGCGGCCGAGCGGGCGTCGGCCGGGCGGGAGTCGTCACGGTGTGCCGCGAACAGCAGCACTGCCACGACGGCGGCCACGGCGACGAGCACCTTGCCGACCCCGGCCGCCGTGCCGCCCGCTCCCGTGCCGCCCGCCGGACCCGCCGGACCCGCTGAACCAGCCGCACCTGCACCGCTGTTGACGCGCGGTCGCGGCGCAGCCGACCCGGTCGGCGGCTTCGGCTTCGGCTTCGCTCCCCCGGCGGCTTTCGGCCTGCGGGCCGGCTTCACCTTGCCGGACGCCGAGGCCAGTTGCTCGGCCCAGGCGGCGGGTGTCGGCCGGGCGGCCGGGTCCGTCCCGAGCGAGGCGCGGGCCAGGGCGCCGAGGGCCGGGTCGATCGCCGCCAGCGCGGCCGGGTCGGTCGTGCTCTGGTCGCGGGCGAAGAGGCGGACGGCGAGCAGGGCGAGCTTGTAGGTGTCGCTGTGCCGGGTCGCCCGTTCCTCGCCGGCGGGGACGTGCCAGTCCGGGGTCTCGGCCTGCGGCAGCACCGTCGCAAGGTCGGTGCGGGCCGCGTCGCAGTCGATGAGGAAGCACTCGGGGTGCGGCGCGAGGGCGAAGAGCAGGTTCTTCGGCGAGAGGTCGCCGACGGCGACGCCGAAGCGGTGCAGCCGGTCGAGAGTGGTCGCGAGGTCGGCGAGCAGCAGCAGCCGGTCCCGGTCGGTGACGGTCAGTCCGATTCCGTCGATGTAGGTGTCGTCGTTGAGGAGGTACTCCAGGGTGGCGAGCCGGGGCGCGCCCTGGTTGCCGGCCGCCAGGGTCCGGAGCGTGAAGCGGAAACGGTCGGGAACGGCCCGCATCAGGAACCCGCACGTCTGTCCGCCGCGCCGGACCACGGCGGCCGGCCAGGCGGTCTTCTCGCACAGCCAGCGCCCCTGTTCGCCGGTCAACCGCCCGGGCAGTGCGACCGCGGCGGCCAGCGCGGCGGCGTCCACCTGCGGCAGCACCGCGGGGGCGTACTCCTTGTAGACGACCTCCCAACCGCCGTCGTCCGCGGACTCGTTGATGCGCTTGTTGCGCACCCGGTGGACCGATCCCTGGCCTCCTCGGCCGAGTTCCCCGTCCAGGGCCAGCGTGGCGAACTCGACCGGGTCGGCCGGCCGCTCGCTCACCTCGCTCCCTCGGCCCGGGGCCAGATCACCAGCAGGGTGCGGTCGTCGTCGAAGGTCTCCCGGGTGAAGTCCAGCACGTGGCCAAGCCACAACGGTGACGGCGGCGAGGCGAGTTGGCGGGCGAAGAGCTCGCCGACCCGGCCGTCGCCCTCGCCGAGCGGGTCGCCGAACCCGTCGGTGCCGACCAGCAGCGTCCACGGCTCGGCCAGCCGTCCGACGGCGGTCTCCGGCCGGTCGGGGACCAGGGGAAGCGGGGAGACCTCGTTGCTGACCAGCGGCGTGCCCGGTACGGCCTTGCCGCCGAACAGCGGGTGATAGCCGCCGCCGGCCCGGTCGAGGAGCCATGCCCCGGAGTCGCCGATCCGGAACAGTTCGGCCTCCAGGGCGTCGCCCGCGGCACGGACCACCCCCGCCACCAGGGTGGTCGCGTACAGCCGGGCCACCTCGGCCGCCTGCGGCGCGGCGACGCCGAGCCGCCACCGCGCCAGTTCGCGCAGCCGTTCCGCGGCGTGGGCCGCGACGTCGGCGCCGTCCAGCCGCTCCGCGCCCCGGTCGAGCAGGTGCAGGATGCGTTCGACGGCGGCCCGGCACGCCTCGACGGCCCCCTGGTGGGACTCGGCGGCGCTGGACACGCCGTCGGCGACCGCGAACACGATGCCGCCGGTGGCCTCGTGCACGGCGGCGCGCACCGCGTCCTGGCGCGGCTGCCGGTAGTAGCGGTGCTTGGCGCCGCGGACGGAGGCGAACCGCAGGGTGAGCCGGTCGGTGGACCAGCCCTCGCACTCGCTGTCGGGGAAGTCGAAGGCGTACTGACTGGGCGGCCGGGCCTCGAACTCCAGGCCCGGCACGTCCACGGCGATCCGCTGCCACGGCACCGGGCCCGACCCGGTCACCGGATCCGGCCCGGACGCCGGGTCCGACCCGCTCGCCGGGGGCGGCCCGGCGGGCCTCGGGGGCGCCGCCGGCGGCACGGGGTCCGGGTCGCCCCGGCGCGCGGGCGTCACCGGCCGACCTCGTCGATGGCCATGGTGAACTGGTCGGGCCGGTTCACCACCAGCTGCGGGTTGGCCGAGTTCAGGGCTTGCCCGGAAGCCACCATGCTCATGGTGAGCGAGTGGAAGAACTCCGAGATCGCCCGGCCGACGTCGGCACCGGACTTGGCGAGGAAGGCGAACTCGGGACGGGTCGCGACGTCGACCATGGTCTGCGCCCGGGCGTCGCCGAGACCGCAGGCGATGATGTTCGGCGCGGTCGGCGTGCGGTCCCGGTCGGTCAGCTCCGCGTGCGGAGCGTGCCAGGACGAGCCGTCGGTGGGCTGCCCGTCGCTGAGCAGGAAGACCACCGGGCGGTGCACCCGGTAGCCCTCGCCGCGCAGCCACTTCACGTCGCCGGGGATCCGCTGCAGCAGGTCCTCGAAGACGGCCCGGTAGTTCGTCACCCCGCGGATCACCAGCCGGGGCACCGTGGTCTCGGTACGCATGTCGGCCACCGCCAGCCGGACCTGGACGTCGTCGGAGAAGCCCAGCACGGCCAGCCGGAGCTTGGCCGCGACCATCGGCTCCGCCCGCAGCCCCTCGCACAACGACGCCACCCCCTCCCCCAGCTCCCGCTGGTACGGGGCCATCGAGCCCGACTCGTCGGCCACCACATAGGCCGGCAGCAGGACGCCCTTCGCCTCCGCCATCGCAAACACCGCCTCCCTCACGTTCACGCACCTGGTCTCGCGGACCGGGGCGGCCCGGGCCGCGCAACGAGGTGCGCCGGGGGCCGCGGAACCGCTGTCCGCAGCACCGATGCTGACGTTGCGTCAGGAAAACGCCCAGGTCAAAGGGCCGGTCATATGTGACCGGTCGTCAGGGGTAGGCTCGCTCTGGTTTTCGGATCTTCGGGGGAAGGGCGGGTCGTGGCGCAGACGCTCGGAGCACTGGTACGGCAGTTACGGAAGCAGGCCGGGCTGACGCAGTTCCAGCTCGCCGAGCGGGCCGGGGTCGGCGAGAGCACCGTCCGCCGGATCGAGACCGACCGGACCTTCGACCACCGGCTCGGCACCATCAACCGCATCGCGGACGCGCTCGACACCGGTCCCGAGGACCGCCACCGGCTCAGCGCTCTCAGTGGCGGCACCGCCCCGGAAGCCCCGGCGCCCCCATCGGAGACTCCGGTGCCCCCACCGGAAGCCCCGGCGCCCGCACCGGAACCACCGCCGCCGCCCAGGGACCACGGCCCGCTCGCCGACGCCGCCGAGGAGCTCGCCCGCGAGAGCCGGCAGCGCTGGCGCCGCGAGGAGGCCCAGCACCGGGTCCACCACCCGTTCGCCCTGCCGGTCCGCTGGCAGCAGGTGTCGGCGGGGGTCGCCGACCAGTCGGCCAACGCCCACCTGCTGGCCCCCGGCGAGGCCCGCACCGAACCGGACCTCAGCGGCGACCTGCGGCAGGTTGCCGAGATCTACCGGCGCGTGCCGTCCGGCCGACTGGTGGTCCTCGGCCGGGCCGGATCGGGCAAGTCGATCCTGGCGGTCCGCTTCGCCCTCGACCTGCTGGACGCCCGCACCCGCAACGAACGGGTGCCGGTGATCTTCAGCCTCGGCGCCTGGGATCCGACCACCGTGGCCCTGCGCGACTGGCTGATCGGCCGACTGCTGCGCGACTACCCGCACCTGGCCCGCCGGATCGCCAGCGGCAAGACACTCGCCGCGGACCTGCTCGACGACGACCTCGTCCTCCCCGTCCTCGACGGATTCGACGAACTCGCCGAAGACCTGCGCGCCCCGGCCCTCGAAGCACTCAACCTCTCCCCGCTGCCGCTCGTCCTGACCAGCCGGCACACGGAGTTCACCGCGGCCGTCCGGACCGCCCACGCCCCACTGGCCGCCGCCGTCGTCCTGGAACTGCGCGACCTCGACCTCGACGACCTGCGCGGCTACCTGCCCCGGACCGACCCCGCCTTCCTCGCGCCCGCCTTCCCCGGGCCCGCCGACACCGACGAACCCGCCGACACCGACGGGCAGGGCGCGACCTGGGAGACCGTCCTCGACCCCGCCCGGACGGCGGAGAGCGCCGGCCGCGCCAACCTCACCGCCGCACTGCGCACCCCGCTGATGATCGCCCTCGCCCGCACCATGTACAGCGACCACCCCGAACGGCGACCGGGCGAACTCCTGGACACCGCCCGCTTCCCCACCCCCGAGGCGATCGAGAAGCACCTGCTGGCCGGGTTCGTCCCCGCCGTCTACCGCCCCCGTCCCACCGAACGCCTCGACACCGCCCACCGCCGGCCCGGATCGTGGGACGCGGAACACGCCGAACGCTGGCTCGGCCACCTCGCCGACCACCTGACCCGGCTCGGCCGCGAACGGCAGGACCTCACCTGGTGGGAGGTCGGCACCGGCATGAGCCGCCTCGCGCGCACCCTGATCATCGCCGTCCTGGCCGGCATCGCCTTCGGCGTCACCACCGCGATCGGCAACCTCCCCGTCGACCTCGTCGCCACCGCGCACAGCCTCCGATTCGCCGTCGTCCGCGGCCTGCTGGTCGGCGTCCTGCACGGCCTCGCCGCCGGTACGCTCTTCGGGCTCGTCTACTGGCACGCCTCCGCCCGCGCCGCCCTCAGACCCTCACCGGTCCGCATGCGGCTCGGCACCGGCACCCCGACCACCCGCCGCAACGCCCGCACCCGGTTCCTGATCGGCCTGTGCGGAGGAGCCGCCGGCATGGCCCTGCTCATCCTGGTCGACGAAGGCCTGGTCGCCCCGATCGGACTGGCCGACGGACAGGGCGCCGGCACCGCCGGGCTGCTGTTCATCCCGCCGATCGCCCTCGCGACCGGGCTGGTCTTCGGTCTGATCGCCCTGTTCGAAGCCCCGGTCCGCACCGAATCCGTCGTCAGCCCCGCCGACCTGCTGCACATCGACCGCCGCAATGTCGCCTACCACCTGCTCACCTGGGCACTCGTCCTCGGCATCGTCGTCGGCCTGCTCAACGGCATCGTGTACGGGCCGCTGCGCGGCTTCGAGGTCGGCCTGGTGTTCGGACTGGAAGGCGCGTTCGGCGCCGGTCTCGCCTACGGACTGAGCATGACCGCGTGGGGCCAGTGGGTGGCACTGGCCCGCATCTGGCTGCCGCTCACCGGCCAACTGCCCTGGGCACTGATCGCCTTCCTGGACGACGCCCACCAGCGCGGCGTGCTCCGCCAGGTCGGCGCGGTCTACCAGTTCCGCCACGCCTGGATCCAGAGCCACCTGAGCCGCAGCCACCAACAGCGCCACGGCCGCGGACAGCGCCACAGCCGCGGACCGCACCGACGCGACCACTCGACGGAAGGGGCACGATGAGCACCGAATCCCGTTCCCGTATGCACCGCCCGAGCGGGCACGCCCGGCGCGCCGCCGTCGCCGCGACCGCCACCGCACTCGTCGGCGCCCTCGCCACCGCCCCCGCAGCCGCCCGGCCCGCCGCCCCCACCCTGCACTACACCTGCGTCTTCCCGACCATCGGCGGACAGGCCATCACCGCCAGGATCTCCGCGGACATCCCGGCCATCCTGCCGGCCGGCGAGTCCAGCCCGGCCTTCGCCATCCAGGCGGCCGCCACCGTCGAGGCCACCTTCACCCTCGGCCTGCGCTACGTCCTCGGAGTACGCAGCATCGAAGGCTCGGTCGACGCCGAGACCCGCGTCCTCGCCCCCCAGGGCGAGACCGCCGTCCCCGTCCACCTCACCATCACCCGCACCGCCGTCCCAGCCTCCGGCGCCTTCGAGATCCCCGCCACCGGCAACGCGCCCCGACTCACCTTCACCCGCCCCGGCACCGGACGCGTGACCGCCGGCAGCTTCACCCTCCACCTCGTCCCCAAGGACGCCGACGGCAACCTGGCCGGCATCGGCCGGGTCGACGTCCCCTGCACCCTCAACGCCGGCCAGGACAACACCGTCGCCCCCTTCGAGGTCACCCCCGCGAAAACCTCCCCCACAACCTCCCCCACCCCGTCCCCCACCGCCTCGGCCCCACCCTCCGCAAGCCCCGCCACCACCCCGCCGGGAACGGACACCTCCGCCGCCGCAACCACCACCTCCGCCGTCGCGGCCACCGCCTCCGCCGCCACCCCGCCGGCCCCGGCCCCTCCACCGTCGGCGCCCGCCGCCCCGCCGACGCAGACCACCCACCCCGCGGGCGCCGGCCTGATCACCGCCGCAATCGCCGCAGCCCTGGCAGCCGCCGTCGCCGCAGCTGTCGTCCTCCGTCGGCGGTCCAAGCGCCGCAGCGTATCCTGACTGTCCGTCATGTCTTGCCCGGCGAACGCATCCCCGGCCCTCGGACGGCCGTAACACCCCGGGCTGTCGGCTGCTACTCCGCCAGCAGCCAGGGAGCGGAGCGCAAGTGCGCGACGCTGCGCCGCTCACGGCCATCCGGAGGCCCGCCGACCGCCTTGCCCACCGCGACCATGGAGACGATCACCCAGCCCGGGCCCGGGTCCAACTCCTTGGTGAGCCCTTCCAGGTCGAAGGCCCGGAACTGGTGAGTGGCCAGTCCCATGGCCTCGGCCTGAACAGTCAGGTGGGCGACGGCCTGGCCGAGGTCGTAGTCCGCGAACTCGGAGTAGAGCAGGTTCGTGTCATCGACGTGCCGCCGCGTCAGCGTGACGACGAGCAGGCCCGCATCCGTCGCCCAGCGGGCCGAGCTCGGTGCAAGGTGAGGAAGCAGCCGGTCGTGCTCCGGCTCACCGGGCCTACCGAGGAAGAAGCCCCACGGCTGGGAGTTCCCCGCCGACGGCGCCCACCGCGCCGCTTCCAGCAGCAGTCCAAGAGCACGGTCGTCGACGACCGCCGACGGATCGAACCGGTAGGGGCTGAAGCGTCCGGCAAGCAGAGGGTGTATGCCGCCGGGCGGCTCCTGAGGACCGTGCATGTCCGGCTGCAACCAGCAACCACGAGCCCGTATTCCAGCCAGTACGAGCACAGGGGGCGCCCTCGGCGTGACCCTGGCAGTGTTCGCAGCCTGCCAGTTCGCCGTGCCCGCCGCGCTGCGCCCGCACTACCTCGCCCCCCGTACGGCGGACATCCGCCTCGACATGGAGATATTGGGCCGTGCCGACGGCATTGTCCTGAACGGCTCCTCGCTCACCATCGGCGGGATCGCCCTGCCCAACGCCTGGGTGGTATCGGCCGGTCCCGCAGTGGGTCCCGCAGGGCGCGACCCCGACGGTGACGCACTCGCGGCCTGTCTGGCCCCGGGCCAACACGCCCGGACCCTGGAATGCCTGGCCGAGCAGGACCTCCACGTGGCCGCGCGCTACCAGCCCAGCAGCCGCTACTGGCCCATCCAGTTCATCGAGTCCGGGCTCTACGCCGTCATGGCAGCCGCACTCGTTCTCCTGTGCTTCGCCCTGGTCCGACGCTCCCTCTGACCCGCCGTCGATCCGCGGCGGGTGCAGCGCCCTCGGCGGGACAAGACGCCGTCGTGGCCCGTGGCGTCGAGGCGGGTCGGCAGAAGCAGGTCAGTGGCAAGGGACTGGAGCGCCGCCGGCCCGTCGCCTCGCACGTGCCGCCGGGGGCGACATCGACCTCGCGCCTTCGCCCGGCGGTGCGAGATCCGTGGTGACGCTCCCCGACGGGTGACCCGGGGCGGACGACACCCGCCCGCCGAAGGGCTGCGGCGGGCGGGCGGCTGCTACCCGAGGTGCGTCGGGGCGAACATCCGCAGCAGGGCGGGCAGCACGACGACGCTCGGGCCTGGCGCGGCCAGCGCGGCCGCCAGGTCGTCGCGCAGCGCCTCCGGGGTGGTGGCGGTGGCCGGGACGCCGAACGACTCGGCGAGGCGGACGAAGTCCGGCCGGGCGAGCTCGGTACCGGTGGCCTCGCCGAACGTGTCGGTCATGTACTCGCGCAGGATGCCGTATCCGCCGTCGTCGACGATCAGCCAGGTGACGTCCAGGCCGTGCTGACGGGCGGTGGCGAGTTCGGCGATCGAGTACATCGCGCCGCCGTCGCCGGAGACCGCGAGGACGGGGCGGCCGGGCAGGGCGGCGGCCGCGCCGAGGGCGGCCGGGTAGCCGTAGCCGAGGCCGCCGGCGCCCTGGGCGGAGTGCATGGCGCCGGGGCGGCGGGCGTCCCAGGCGGACCACGCCCAGTAGCCGAGGATGGTCATGTCGAAGAAGGCTGGCGAGTCGTCCGGCAGCGCGGCCCGCACCGCGGCCAGCACCTGCTGCTCCAGCTCCAGGCCCTGGCCGTCGATCCGCTCGCGGACCTGCTTGAGCAGGCCGGCGGCGACCGCCTCGCCGCCGCGGTCCCGCGGCCGGGCGGGGACGGAGTCGGCGAGTGCGGCGAGGGCGAGCCGGGCGTCCGCGTGGATGCCGAACGCCGGGTGGTTGGACTCCAGCTTGCCGAGGTCCGCCTCGATCTGCACCACCTGCCCGCGCGGGCGGAAGGTGTGGTAGTTGCTGGAGAGTTCGCCGAGCCCGGAGCCGACCACGAGCAGGACGTCGGCCTCCTCCAGCAGGTCGGTGGTGTGCCGGTCCTCCAGCCAGGACTGCAGCGACAGCGGGTGCTCCCACGGGAAGGCGCCCTTGGCGCCGAAGGTGCACGCCACCGGGGCGCCCAGCAGCTCGGCCAGGCGCAGCAGTTCGCCGTCCGCGCCGGCCCGGACGACCCCGCCGCCGGCCAGGATGACCGGCCGCTCGGCCTCGGCGAGCAGCACGGCCGCCTCGGCGACGAGTTCGGCGCGCGGCGCGAGCGGGCGGGGCGCGGGGCGCAGCCCGGTGACCCGCGGCACGGTGGTCGGGGCGAGCAGCACGTCCTGCGGGATCTCCACCCAGACCGGCCCGTACGGGGCGGTGAGCGCGGACTCCCAGGCGGCGGCGAGCGCGGACGGGATCTGCGAGGCGGTGCGCGCGGTGTGCACGGACTTCACCACGTCGCGGAAGCTGGCCTGCTGGTCGACGAGCTCGTGCAGGTAGCCGCGGCGGCGCCCGCCGAGCCCGGCGGAAGGGATCTGCGAGGAGACCGCGAGCACCGGGACGGAGGCGGCCGCGGCCTCCTGCAGGGCGGCGAGCGAGGTCAGCGCGCCCGGCCCGGTGGAGAGGAAGAGCGGGGCGACGGTGCCGGCGGTGCGGGCGTAGCCGTCGGCGGCGAAGCCGGCGTTGTTCTCCACCCGCAGGCCGACGTACCGCATCCGGGAGCGGCTCAGCGCGTCGAACAGGCCGAGGGCGTGCTGGCCGGGGATGCCGAAGACGGTGTCCGCACCCAGGTTGGCGAGGGACTCGACGACCAGGTCGCCGCCGTTGCGCTGCGCGGTCATCGGCGCTCCTCCGCGATCTGGCGGGCCATCAGGGTGGTGAGCTCGTAGGCGGTGTGCGAGGCCGCCACCGAGGTGATCTCGGCGTGGTCGTAGGCGGGCGCGACCTCCACCAGGTCGGCGGAGACCAGGTGGCAGCCGGCCAGGCCGCGGAGGATCTCCAGCAGCTCGCGGGAGGTGAGGCCGCCGGCCTCGGGGGTGCCGGTGCCGGGGGCATGCGCCGGGTCGAGCACGTCGATGTCGATGGAGACGTACAGCGGCCGGCTGCCGATCCGCTCGCGCAGCTGCTGCACCACCTCGTCCACGCCGCGGCGCATGACGTCGGCGGAGGTGACGATGCCGAAGCCGAGCTTCTCGTCGTCGGTGAGGTCCTGCTTGCCGTAGAGCGGGCCGCGGGTGCCGACGTGGGAGAGCGCGGAGGTGTCGAGGATGCCCTCCTCGACGGCTCGGCGGAACGGCGTGCCGTGGGTGTACTCGGCGCCGAAGTAGGTGTCCCAGGTGTCGAGGTGGGCGTCGAAGTGGAGCAGGGCGACCGGGCCGTGCTGGGCGGCGACCGCGCGCAGCAGCGGCAGCGCGATGGTGTGGTCGCCGCCGAGGGTCATCAGCCGGGCGCCGGTGGAGAGCAGGTCGCGGGCGGCCGCCTCGACGCTCTCCACGGCCTCGTTGATGTTGAACGGGTTGGCGGCGATGTCGCCCGCGTCGGCGACCTGGGCGAGCGCAAACGGCGAGGCGTCCTGCGCCGGGTTGTACGGCCGCAGCAGCCGGCTGGCCTCGCGGATGGCGTTGCCGCCGAACCGGGCGCCCGGCCGGTAGGAGACGCCGGTGTCGAACGGCACGCCCACCACCGCGATGTCGGCGCGGCCGACCTCGTCGAGGCGGGGCAGCCGGGCGAAGGTGGCGGGGCCGGCGTAGCGGGGGACGCGGGAGGAGTCGATCGGTCCGCGCGGTTCGAAGCTGCTCATGAGGGTCCTCGGTGTGGTTCTCAGTCGGTGTGGTCGGGGGCGATCCGGTGGGCCAGCCGGAGCAGGGCGGCCCAGGCCAGGTCGTACGCGGCCGTGTCCTGGAGGTCGGAGTCGGTGTCCTCGCCGGCCAGCTGGCGGGCGGTGAGCTCGCGGACCTCCGGGGAGGGGAGCACGAGCCGGGCGCCGCCGGCCTGTGCGGTGGTCTGGATCTCGCAGGCCTTGTCGAGGTAGTACATCCGCAGGAAGGCCTCGCCGGGGGTGCGGCCCACCGTGAGCAGGCCGTGGTTGCGCAGGATCAGTGCCGGGTGCCCGCCGAGGTCGGCGACCAGCCGCTGCTGCTCGTCGAGGTTGAGCGCCACGCCCTCGTAGTCGTGGTAGCCGACCCGGTCGTGGAACTCCATCGCGATCTGGTTGATCGGCAGGAGCCCGTCGGCCTGTGCGGCGACCGCGCAGCCCGCCCGGGTGTGGGTGTGCAGGACGCAGTGGGCGTCGGAGCGGGCCGCGTGGATCGCGCTGTGGATGACGAACCCGGCCGGGTTGACCGGGTGCGGCGTCTCCTCGACCGCGTTCCCGGACAGGTCGATCTTGACCAGGTCCGAGGCGGTGATCTCCTCGAAGAGCAGCCCGTAGGGATTGATCAGGAAGTGCTGCTCGGGGCCGGGCACCCTGACCGAGATGTGGGTGAAGATCAGGTCGGTCATCCGGAAGTGCGCGACCAGGCGGTAGACGGCGGCCAGCTCGCGGCGGAGCCGGAGCTCCTCGGCGCTGCGGGCCGGGGTGCCGGCGACGGGGGTGGTCAGGGTGTCCGCCACGGCTCAGACCCCCACGGGGACGGGCTCGGCCTCGGCCGGGGTGCCGCCGGCCAGCCGCTCGCGCCAGTTCTCGAGGATCCGCTCGTCGGTCGGCCGGGTGACCAGGCTGACCACCAGGTAGGCGCAGAGGCTGACGCCGAGGCCGTAGTAGATCGGCTCGTTGGCCAGGGTGCCCTTGGCGATCATCAGGGCGACCACCGTGGCGCCGCCCGTGGTCATCGCGGCGAGTGCGCCCTGGACGTTGCCGCGCCGCCAGAGCAGGCCGCCCAGGATCGGTACGAGCAGGCCGCCGACCAGCAGGTTGTAGGCGACGGTGAGGGCGGACAGCACGTCGTCCAGCAGGCAGGCCAGGCCGATCGAGACCGCGCCCAGCAGGATGATCGCCAGCCGGTTGGAGGCGACCTCGTCGTGCCCGGCGGCCTCCGGGCGGTCCTGCCCCCGGCCCGCGAAGGCCCGCAGCCGGGCCCAGATGTCGTTGTTGGCGACGGTCGCGGAGGCGATCAGCGCGCCGCTGGCGGTCGACATCATCGCGGACAGCGCGGCAGCCAGCACCAGGCCGCGCACCCCGGTGGGCAGGGCGCTCTTGACGATGGTGGCGAAGGCGCTGTCGGCGCCGGGGAGCTGCGGGTAGAGCGCCTTGGTCGCCATGCCGATCACGGCGCCGGCCAGGGCGTAGACCAGGCAGTAGGCGCCGGCCACGGTGCCGCCCCAGGAGGCGACCCTGTCGGTGCGGGCGGTGAACACCCGCTGCCAGATGTCCTGGCCGATCAGCATGCCGAAGGTGTAGATGAGCACGAAGGTGAGGATCGACTCGCCGCCGATCGACCCGAATGAGAAGTAGCCGTCGGGCAGCTTGTCGGCCATCGCGCCGAACCCGCCGGCCTTGACCACGGCGATCGGCAGCAGGAGCAGCAGGACGCCGATCGACTTCACCACGAACTGGACCATGTCGGTCAGGGTGATCGACCACATGCCGCCGAGCGCGGAGTAGCCGACCACGATGGTGCCGCCGATCACCACGGCCGCCCAGCGCGGCACGTCGAACAGCACGTCGAAGACGGTGGCGTAGGCGATGGTGGAGGTCACCGCGAGCATCAGGGTGTAGACCCACATCACCACGCCGGAGATGACGCTGGCGGCGTCGCCGTAGCGCAGCGACAGCATCTCGGCCACCGTGTAGACGCGCAGCCGGGCGATCCGGGCGGAGAAAAAGATGCTGAGCGCCAGCAGGCCGAGGCCGATCGCGAAGACCATCCAGGCGCCGGACAGGCCGTAGGTGTATCCGAGGCGGACGCCGCCGATCGTGGAGGCGCCGCCGAGCACGACCGCCGCCATGGTGCCGGTGTACATCAGGGGGCCGAGGCGGCGGCCGGCGACCAGGAAGTCGCTCTTGGACCGGGCGCGTCTCTTGCCCCACCAGCCGACGCCGACGATGCCCAACAGGTAGCCGATCATCACGACGTAGTCGATGGCCATGAGTCCTCCGATCCGGCCGGTCCGCGCTGCGGGTGCGGGACTGCCGGGGTGTTCGTGGGGGACGGCGGGCCGCGGGCCGGGAAGGGGGGTGCCGGCCGCGCGGGCTGCGCGTAAGGGGGACGGGCGGGCCGTCGGCGGTCCTACCGACCGTACGTCGACCCGTGCTGAGACCGTAGACGCCCAGGCAGACGGGCTGAAGTGGCGGATCTGCCCATTCTCTATACTTTCGATGGACGAACCATCCATCGGAGGGAGTCGGGGTTGTCCCAGCCGCGCGTTCCGCACGCCCCGGCCCCGGGCACCCCGGTGCTGCCGCTGGCCGTCCTACTGGACGCGCCGGGCCTCGGCCTGACCCTGGTCGCCGGGCCCCGCGACGACCGGCTGATCGGCACCATCGGCACCACCGAGCTGCCCGAGCCCGCCCCCTACCTGTACGGCGGCGAGCTGCTGCTCACCGCCGGCGTGCGCTTCCCGCCGACCGCGGAGGCGGTCGACGCGTACGTGCGCAGCGTGGTGGAGGCGGGCGTCGCCGCGCTCGGCTTCGGGGTCGCCCCCGTGCACGACGAGGTGCCCGCGGTGCTGGTCGAGGCCTGCGAGCGGCACCGGCTGCCGCTGGTGCGGGTGCCGCCGGCCACCCCGTTCGTGGCGGTCAACCGGGCCGCGTACCAGTTCATGGCGGAGGCCAACAGCCGGGACCTGCGCGAGGTGTCCGAGGCGCAGTCCGCGCTCGCCTCGGCCGCCGCCCGGCCGGACCCGCTCCCCGCCGTCCTGCAGCAGCTGGCCGCCCGGCTCGGGGCCTGGGCGGCACTGTTCGACGCGGCCGGGCAGGAGCTGTTCACGGCGGGGGCCCGGCCCGGCGCACCGCTGCCCCGGCAGCTGCGCGAGCTGGCCACCCGGACCACCGCCCGGGTCGCGGACCGCGGCCCCGGTGCCCCGCCCGCCGCGGCCGCCGAGCACGCCGCCGGCCGGCACCTGACCGTGCACACGCTGCCCGGCGGACTCGCGCTCGGCCTCGCCGCCGAGGCGCCGCCCACCGGCGTGCACCGCTCGGTGACCGGCGTCGCCGCCGTCCTGCTGTCGCTGCTGACCAGCCCCCGGCACGCGCTCGGCACGGACAGCAGCACCGCCGGGGCACTGGTGCGGCTGCTGCTCGGCGGCGCACCCGCCGATGCCGCCGCACTGCTCCACCCCGGCGGCAGCTGGGTGGTGGTGCGGGGCCGCCGCGACCGCCCCGGGCCCGAGACGGACCCCGTCCGGCTCGCCGCGCTCGGCACCGCCCTCGGCACGCCCTACCTGGACGTCTCCGGCATCGCGCTGCTCGCCCTCGTCGCCGGGCCGGGGCCGGCCGATCCGGACGCGGCGGCGCGGCTGGGCTGGACCCTCGGCATCAGCGCCCCGGTCGGTCCGGACGGCCTCCCGCACGCGGCGACCCACGCCGAACGGGCCCTGCGCCGGGCGCTCGCCGCCGGCCTGCCCGCCGCCCGGCAGCGCGCCGAGGCGCTCAGCGTGCACGCCCTGGTCGACGAGGAGGACGCCCGGGCGCACGCCGAGACGGTCTTCGCCGCGCTGGCCGGCGCCACTTCCCCGGGTACCGCGGTCCTCCTGGAGACGCTGCGCACCTGGCTGGCCCACCACGGCAGCTGGGACCGCACCGCAGCCGCCCTGGAGCTCCACCGGAACACCGTCCGCCAGCGCATCGCCCGCACCGGCGAGCTCCTGGGCACCGACCTGTCCGACGCGGACGTGCGGATGGAACTGTGGTTCGCCCTGCGACACCTGCCGGGGGAACGCCCCCCGTCCGCCTGAGCAGGGAACACGGGCGCGCCACCGGTGCCGGACCCGGCGGGGTCGGGATGGGTGTGCGCGACCTCGAGCTGGGTGCGCAGGACCGTCAGGGGGCTGCGGAGCTCGTGGGAGGCGTCGGCGATGAAGCGGCGCTGGCGGACCCCGGCGGCTTCGAACCGGTCGAGCATGCCGTTCATGGTGTCGGCGAGTCGGCCGGTCCGTGCCGCGCTGGAAGAAGCGGCCCGCACCGCTTCGCACCTGCTGAGCGGCCTGGTCGACGAGGAGTGGGGGCGCCGCTACGGCCGCCCGGTCCGACTGGGCAAGAACCCCACACGGCCCAAGACCGGGATCCTCGCCGTCAGCGAGGACGCCTGCCGCCTGCTGGAACACCTCCACCAGCACGGAGCGGGCTACCGAACCGGCCCGCAGGCAGAGGCCCTGCGCCGGATCATCGTGCAGAACTACTGCCGAAAGCCCACCTGCAACACGTACAAACCGGAAGTGCTCGTCCGGATCCCAGTCCAGGTCCGACGAAGACGCACCGCTCGGCATCACCGTCACTCCTCCCAGTCGGTGGGCGGAAGCCTGCCACAACCGCTGCACGGCCCCCGGGCCGCGGCAGGAGTGGGAGCGCGAGCGGGACTGCGAGAATCGCTCGTATGAACGACACTGACGACTCGACAGGAAAGCTGCGTTCCCCGCAGGTCACCCACCTGGAGTGGGGGCGCACGGAGGTCGAGGGCCTCGCCCCCGCCAAGGACGTCGTGCTCTACCCGGGCGGCGGTCACCCCTGGGACTGGAACGTGCACGGGACCCGCCACACCCCGGGCATCCAGCCCGGCGACGTCCAGGAGCTACTGGACCGGGGCGCCGACGTGGTCGTCCTCAGCCTCGGCATCGACCGCGTCCTCCAGGTCGACCCGGCCACCCTCGACCTCCTCACCACCACCGGTACCGAGTACCACCTCGCCGACACCCGCGCAGCCGTCGAGCTCTACAACACCCTCGCCCGGACCCGCCCCACCGGCGCCCTGCTCCACTCCACCTGCTGACCCTGTCCCCCCGTCATCTGCCGACACCTTCCGGCGATGCCCCATCGCCCGGAGCTCCCGAGCCGACCGGTCGGCGCAGCAAACGAATGAACGGAGCAGGACGCAATGGGGGCAGCGGCTCACGGCCTCCGTGAACACCCGATCGGGGCCGCGGGTTCGTGTGAGGAGACCGCCGCAGCCCGACGCTCGACTGGACAAGGAATCGTGGAATATCCCGTTGCCGTCCGATGTGCCCGGAAGGGATGCTCGGCGGATGTCCGAGAGTGGCTTCGCCCCCTATCCGAAGATCCCCGAGCGAGCGGCGCTCAGCCGCTCCGCCGTCCGCCGCTGGACGGCCACCGAGAAGGTGCACGGCGCCCACCTCGCCCTGCTCTGCGAAGACGGCACAGTACGGGCGGCCAAGCGGCGTGGGCTGCTGGACGGCGATGCGATGGACGGCTTCTTCGGACTCGCCCGGATCTGGCCCGTCCTGTCCGTGGCCGCGACCCGGATCGGCTCCGCACTGCGCGAGGAGTACCGCACAGCCGGGCCGGTGGTGCTCTACGGCGAACTCTTCGGCGGCCGCTACCCGCACCCGGCGGTGCCGCCGGAGCGGAACGTCCCGACCGTCCAGACCGGCGTCTGGTACGCGCCCGGCCTGCACTGGTCGGTCTACGACGCGGTGGTGAACGTCGGCGGGGAGCAGTGGTGGGTCGGTGACGCGGTGCTGCGCAGGGCCGCAGATGCGGCCGGGTTGCGGTGCGCGCCGCTGCTCGGGGAGGGCCCGCTGGTGCGGATGCAGGAACTGCCTGCGGCTTTCCCCACCCGCGTCCCCGACGGGTTCGGCCTGCCGCCGCTCGAGGAGAACCTCGCCGAGGGGTACGTGCTGAAGCCCACCGAGGACGTGCCGGTGTCGGCAGGGAGGCCGTTGCTCAAGGTCAAGCAGGCGGGATTCGCCGAGGACGCCCGCTACCAGGGTGCCCGCCCGTACACCGCGCCGCCGGGCGGAGCGGCCGGCGTGCCCGGCTGGCTGGTCGAACAGGCGGTTGCACTGCTGACCCCGGCGCGGGCGGCCTCCGCTGTCTCGAAGCTCGGCCCGACGGCCGATCCGGCGAAGGTCGCTGCTGAGATCGCCCGAGACACCGTCGAGGACCTCGCCGACCGCCTGGGCGGCCTTTCTCCCGCACAAGCGGCCGGCCTTGCCGCCTGTCTGCGGCAGGCCGCCCTGGACCTGGCCCGCCTCGACGCCGCCGGGCGCACCGCGTAAGGACAGGTGGATGCTCGTGGCACAGCACTTCCGGCCGACTCCGGAAATCACCACGAAGTCGACGCCACGACGACCCCTGCCACCGACCCCCGTTCAGCAGTCACCCGGGCCCGGCCGTATCCACAGGTATTGAGCGATGGGCTGTGGTGCGACGAGGACTTCGCCGACTGGTACCCCCGCGATGGGCGACCGTGCGGATCGCCTCCTCGATCTCGCGCCGGCCCGTCTCGCGGAGGCCGGACTGGTGCGCGAGCGCACCACGCAGCGCACCGACTCCACCCACGTCCTGGCTGCGGTGCGCGACCTGACCCGCCTGGAGCTGGTCACCGAGGCGGTCCGCGCCGCACTCGAAGAAGTCGCCGGCACCTCCCCCCACCTGCTGGACGAACTGGTCGATGAGGAGTGGGGGCACCGCTACGGCCGGCCGGTTCGCCTGGGCAAGAACCCCACCGAGCCCACGACCAGGATCCTCGCCACCGGCAGCGACGCCGTCCGGCTGCTGGAACACCTCCACCGGCACCGAGCAGGCCGCGCCCCCGGCCCTCGCGCCCGGGCCCTGCGCCAGATCATGGTGCAGAACTACCACCGTGACCACGCAGGCCGACTGCGCCGGCCCACCGCCGAGAAGGACGGCTGACCCGGGCTGCCACCCTCATCCCGGGCGGTCGTCTCTCCCTACGACACCTCAGCCCGCTGTGCGAGGCACGGACACATCATCAGCTGGAAGGGCTTCGCCGCCCATCTGACGGAGACCTGCGCTCCCAACAGCCCCGACGTGATCACGGACGTGGCCACCACCGCGGCACCACCCACGACAGCCAGGTCCTGCCCGGCATCCACACCCGCCTGGCCCGGCGCGGCCTGCTGCCCGCCGAGCACCTGGTCGACGCCGGCTACACCTCCCTGCCGGTCCGGCCCGTTGCCGCCCCGGCACCTACCCCCTCACCGCGCTCCGGCGCGGTCGCCGAGGAGATCGCCGGGATGCGCGAGCGCTACCGCGAGCGCTTCGAACGGCACCTCGACCACCTGGCCCAGCGCACCGCCCAGCGCGGCGAACGCTCGCTCGCCGAGTCCGAGGCCAACACCCGCCAGGCCGCCGCCCTGCGCCGCCGACAACCACCGCCACACCGTCGCCATCCTCGGGGCATCCCAGGTCGGTCGGCGGGTGCTCGAACTGCTCCGGCCGTTCGACCTCGACCTCCTCCCGATGGCACCCACCCACTCGGAGGCCCACATTCCCGCCCGTAGCGGCAGGCCTCCCCAGTCGCGCTCGGCGAGGATGCGGATTCGCAGGAGACGGAAGGAAGTCCGGCCGTACGTGGCCCTTTTGACAGCCGGTGCAGCGGGTGCCGGGTGGCCCCACGCAGCTTCCCGGCCGCGATCGGACGGCAGCTGGGCGAGTCGGCGCCGCAGCGCCAGAAGACCGCGCCTCACCGGTGTTGCGTAGGACGATCGCCCTGTCATAGGAGTTCACTCCCGAGAGTGATTGATCGTGTCCGTCCGATGGGGGAGCCCCCACCTGCCCTAGCGTTTCGTAGACAAACCGTCTTCCGGGGCGGGGTCACGCCATCACCATCGCTGGAGGCAGGCCAGATGTCCGACGAAATCGTCCGCGCAGCCATCCACCCCGCCATCGGGTTCGCCCGGGTCGGGAACGCTCCCGAGGAGTACTACCTCGCGCCCGAGGTTCCCGACCCGCTGCCGCAGGAGCCCGGCTACTACAAGGACGCCGCTGGCGCGATCAAACGCGAGGCGGCCCGGTTCCGGATCTACGGCTACAACGCGCAGGGCGAGGCCGTCGCCGAACTCACCGCCGACAACGCCGACATCCGCTGGACGACGCACCTGGCGAACCAGAAGGCCGCCTGGTACCAGTTCCAGCTCGCGCTGGACATCCCGGACGCGGCGCTCGCCAAGCCGTCCGCGCTGCGCAACGCGGACATCACCGGGGACCGCCGCAAGGACCTGGTCATCGACGCGGGCCCGATCGCGATCACCGGGCGCAGCACTGCCGGCCCCGACTACCAGTTCCGCAACGGCATGTTCATGGGCAAGGAGGTCTACCTCGGCGAGCTGCGCACCGACGAGGCGGGCCGTCTGGTGGTCCTCGGCGGCTTCGGTGCTTCCGCTTCCTGGGACGGCCGACCGGTCACCACTTTTGCCAACAACGACGGTTGGCACGACGACACCGGTGACGGCCCCGTCACCGCGAGCGTCACCCTCGGCGGCCGCGAGATCCCGGTCGATCCCGCCTGGGTGGTGGTCGCCCCGCCGAACTACGCACCGGCGCTCAAGGGCATTCGCACCCTCTACGACCTGCTGTTCGACGTGTTCGTCTCCAACGGCACGCTGCCCTTCCCCGGGCGGGTCTCCTTCGCCCGGGACATTGCCCCGGTGCTGCGCCGTTTCGACGAGCACCAGTGGGTGAACCAGGGGTTCGCGGCCCACTTCGGCCACGGCGGCGCGGGTCACTCCTTCACCCCGGAGCTGCTCGCCCGGCTCAGCGACGCCGGCCGGGACCGCCGCCCGCTGCGCCAGGTGGTCTTCGACGCGCTGCGGGACTTCGCCACCGACGGCACCTCGCCGGTCCCGTGGCCGTGGCTGTACGGGGACGGCATGACCGTGCCGCCGCGCACCGCGCTCCAGCACATGGCCCTGTCCCCCACCCAGTACAAGATGTTCCAGCTGTGGGCGCAGGGCGAGTTCGAGGACGACTGGGCCTCCGTGGGCTCCGTGCCACCGCCGCGGGACCTCGACGACCTGCCGCTGGGCGAGCGGCCGGGCGCGCTGGACCGCGCTGCCCTGGACTTCTGCCTGGCCGACGCCTTTCACCCGGGCTGCGAGGTCACCTGGCCGATCCGGCACGCCACGATGTACATGGCGCCTTTCCGGATCCGTCACCGGCCCTCCGACCAGCCCGAGCCCTCGTACGGCACGGTGCTCACCCCGCAGGAGGCGCTGTCGGTGAACGGGCCGCTCTTCGCCCAGCCCCCGGGCGCGCTCACCCGCTGGATGGCCGTGCCCTGGCAGACCGACACCGCCAGCTGCCGATCCGGCTACGAGCTGGCCCTCAACCCCCGGCACGACCCCTACCTGCCGAGCTTCTGGCCCGCCCGGGTGCCCAACCACGTGCTCACCGAGGACGACTACCGGATCGTCATGGACCAGGGTCGACCGCCCGCCGAGCGGGAGGAGGCCTTCGAGCGCCGGGCGGTGTGGCTGCGCGGGCTGCGCGGACAGAACCACGAGCAGCTCAACCAGATGATCGACGACTGGTTCCGGCTGGGGATCGTCGAGGTCCGCGAGGGCGCGCCGGGCTTCCCCGAGCGGATCCAGGTCGAGTCCACGCCGTCCATCGATCTGACGGGCGTACCGCACACCCAGAACCTGGTCACCCTCCACGTCCCGCAGGCTGCCGACCCGGCGGTCGCCACGGCCGCCATCGAGCAGGCGATCACGGTCAGCGGCTACACCGCCGACGAGGTCACCGCCGGATACCTGGACAAGGTCGCACGCCACCGCGACGACGCCTGATGACGACCCGCCGCACCGGCCGGGACGGCCACTACGACGTGGTGGTCGCGGGCGGCGGTCCGGCTGGGGCCGCCGCCGCGCTCACCTTGGCCCGGGCGGGGCGGCGGGTCCTGCTCGCCGACACCGGAAGCGGGCCGCCCAAGGTCGGCGAGGCCCTCCCCTCGGTGGCCCGGGTGCTGCTGCGCGACCTCGGCGCCGGTGACCTCCCGCTCGCCACCGGGCACCTGTCCTGCTACGCCAACCTGTCGTCGTGGGGCTCGCCCGGCCTGCACGGCACGGACTTCATCCGTGACCCGAACGGGCCGGGCTGGCACCTGGACCGGGCGCGCTTCGACCGGCGGCTGCGCGAGGCGGCCGCCGCCGCCGGTGCCGAGGCCGCCGCCCGCACGGCGGTCCGCCCGGTCGACCGCCACCCGGACGGCGGCTGGCTGGTCGCCCTGAGCGGACCGGCGGCGGAGCGCACCGTCCACTGCGACTGGCTGGTGGAGGCCACCGGACGCCGCCGGGCGGTGGTCTCCGCCGTCCGGGCCCGCGACGCCCGAACCGAACACGGGCCGGCCGCGGCCGGCCCGGCGGAGGGGCACCCGCCCGACCGGCTGTTCGCCACCTGCCTGGAACTCGACCCCGACCCACGCGGCCGCCCCGGCGAGAGCTCCTCGCTGGTGGAGGCCGTCGAGGACGGCTGGTGGTACACCGCCCTGCTCCCGGGCGGTCGGCGCCTGGTCGCGTACTTCACCGACACCGACCTCGCGCCACCCGAACTGCGCACCCGGGACGGCTTCCTGCGGCTGCTGGCCGCCACCGGGCACATCGCGGCCCGGGCCGCCGTCCATCCGCCCGCGGGCCCGGGCCGCCCACGCCGGGCTCCCGCCCACTCCGCCCACCTGGACCGGCCCAGCGGTCCGGGCTGGACCGCCGTCGGGGACGCCGTCGCCGCCTTCGACCCGGTCTCCTCGCAGGGCATCCTCACCGCTCTGCACACCGGTACGACCGGGGCAGCCGCCGTCCACGCCCACCTCGGGGGCGACCCGGACGCACTCGACGCCTACCACGGCGCCGTGGCCGCAGTCCTGGCCGCCTACCGGCGCAACCACCACGCGGTGTACGCCGCGGAGGGCCGCTGGAGCGAGCGGCCGTTCTGGCGACGGCGCCGCCTCCTCTCACCACCCCCGCAGAAACCCCCACGGAAGGAACCGACATGACCACCCGCCACGACGACCACGAGGACCCCTCGGTCCACTCCTTCATCCTGGCCGGCAAGGACACCGTCTTCGGTCACCACCTCGCCATGTTCGGCATGGCCGAACACCGCTACCAGGTACTCGTCGAGTACGACCTGCCCACCGACATCGTCGACATCTACCTCAAGGACCAGGCCGACCGACCCGCCAGCTGGCACGCGGTACGCAACACCGAGAACATGGTGCTCCCGCCGATCGGCGACGGCTCGGTGACCGAGTACCCGGCCCGGCTGGACCGGGTCACCCAGACCGGCAACGGCGAGGACCGGATCTGGGAGCCCATCTCGGGCGGCTTCACCGCGCGGATCCGGCGGGTACTCACCTTCCGCCGCTTCAGCGACGAGCCGTTCCCGGCCCACCTCACCTACCTGCTGTTCGGCAAGGGCGGGGAGGCCCACCTGACCCACCGCCTGGTCCAGCGCCCGCACTTCGAGCAGATCATCACCCTGCCACAGGTACCGGACGGGGTCACCCAGGCCGACCTGGCAGCTGCCCCCGAACTGAGCATCCCCGCCGTCCCCGACAACGGCCACGACGGCCTGCCCTGGACCACCCGCCCCCTGCCCGCCCGCAGCTACGACGCACTGCTGCACCGCACCACCGGCGAACCGGAGCCCATCACCCTCGACCTCGGCGACGAGCGGTGGTGGAACATCACCACCCTCAACGCCTGAACCCGGGCGCTCGCCCCCCTCCCCGCGCGAGCGGGGGTCTGCCGAAGACGGTCACGCATGCTCGTGATTCTGACAATTTCCGGACGACCCCGCGCCGGTGAGTGGGAACGGCCACGCGTTGGTCTTCGTCGCCGTCGACGCGCCCGGCGGGCGCGTCGGTGGCGTGGTGCGGCGGGCGGGCCGTACGGTCGGGCTGCCGGGACGGGACGACGAGGGGTGTGCGGACGATGGGTGCGAGCGGGGAGTTCGACCTGGTGGTGGTCGGCGGCGGGCCGACCGGGGAGAACCTGGCCGACCGGGCGAAGGCCGGCGGGCTGAGTGTCGCCCTGGTCGAGCACCAGTTGGTGGGCGGCGAGTGCTCGTACTGGGCGTGTGTGCCGAGCAAGGCGTTGCTGCGTCCGCCTGCGGCGTTGCGTGAGGCGCGGCGGCTGCCCGGCGCGGGGGAGTCGGTGCGCGGGGCGATCGACGCGGAGGCGGTGCTGCGGCGCCGGGACTCCTTCGTCGGGGACTGGAAGGACGACGGGCAGGCCGACTGGCTGGCGTCCGTCGGGATCGAGCTGGTCCGGGGGCACGGGCGGCTCGACGGCGAGCGCCGGGTCGTGGTGGAGGGCCGGGACGGGGAGCGGCGGGTGTTGACCGCGCGTCATGCCGTCGCGGTCTGCACCGGGACGACGGCCGCGCTGCCCCCGCTGCCCGGGCTCGGCGCGGCCGGGGTGTGGACCAGCCGGGAGGCGACCAGCGCCCATGAGGTGCCCGGGCGGCTGGCGGTGGTAGGCGGCGGGGTGGTCGCCGTGGAGATGGCCACCGCCTGGGCCGGGCTGGGCAGCCGGGTGACGGTGCTGGTCCGCGGTGCGGGGCTGCTGCCGCGGATGGAGCCGTTCGCGGGCGAGCTGGTCGCCGAGGCGCTGGCCGACGCCGGGGTGGACGTGCGGTTCGGGGTGTCGGTGGGCGGGGTGGAGCGGGCCGGGGAGCTGGTCCTGGACCTCGGCGATGGCGGTGAACTGCGGTCCGACGAGGTGCTGTTCGCCACCGGCCGGCGGCCCGCCACCGGTGACCTCGGGCTGGAGAGCGTCGGCCTGGAGCCCGGCGGCTGGATCGAGGTGGACGACACCGGGCTGGCCACCGGCGTGCCCGGCGGCTGGCTGTACGCCGCGGGCGACGTCAACCACCGGGCGCTCCTCACCCATCAGGGCAAGTACCAGGGCCGGATCTTCGGCGCCGTGATCGCCGACCGGGCCGCCGGCCGGGAGCTCGACCTCGCGCCGTGGGGCCGCAGCGTGGCCACCGCGGACCTCGCGGCCGTCCCGCAGGTGGTGTTCGCCGACCCGGAGGTCGCCGCGGTCGGCCTCACCCTCGCCGAGGCGGAGGCAGCCGGCCGGCGGGTCCGGGCGGTCGACTACGACCTCGGCAACGTGGCGGGGGCGGGCCTGCACGCCGACGGCTACCGGGGCCGCGCCCGGGCCGTCGTCGACCTCGACCGGGAGATCCTGCTCGGCGTCACCTTCGTCGGCCCCGGCGTCGCCGAGCTCCTCCACTCCGCCACCGTCGCCGTCACCGCCGAGGTCCCGCTCGCCCGTCTCTGGCACGCCGTCCCCGCCTTCCCCACCATCAGCGAGGTCTGGCTCCGCCTCCTGGAGACCTACCGCGGCTGACCGCGACCGGCCACGGCACCCACGGAGGACATGGTGGGCACAGCAGCGAACCGCGGTGAGGAACTCGTCCCCAGGCCGCCGAGGACTCCTGCAGCGCTGAAGGCCGCCCTGGCGGTCGTGGCGCCGAACCTCCTGCCGCGGATGCAGGCGGACCTGGAGACCGCGTTCGACCGGGCCGCCGAGCTCGACAGCCTCACGCCTGTCCGCGCCTTCCTGGTGCACTGGGCCACGACGGTCGAGATCGAAAGGTTTCCCGGGACGGCGCGCACCTACCACCGGAGTCTGTACCTGGCGCAGCAGGCGAACAGCCCTGAGGAGGCGCGCTCGCACCTGACGGTCTCCGGCGAGCTCCTGCGCGCCGCCACGCGGGCGGTCCAGGAATCGAACGTGGCCCGGTCCGCGTAGCCGGGACCGTCCACCGGTACGTCGCCGCCTTCGGCACGGAGGCCGCCGACGGCGGGGCGGCGTGATGTACGCCACAGCGGTTGGTGTCCGTGCGCGGGAACGGCGTTGGTGCGTGCAGCGACGAGGCGTGCGGAGCGGGGGCGTGCGGCGGTAGGAGCCGGGGTGGGAGTGGGGTGGGCCGGGGGCGCGGCAGGGTGGTTGTCCGCGGGTGGCGCTAGGTTTCCGACATCACCGGCGAACGGGGTGGATTCTCCCCCGGTCTGTCGCGGTGGTTCCGAGACGTGTGGCGCAGGATGTGGGGACCGTTATGGGCTGGGTGGCGGCGGGCGACGGGTACGAGGTCGCCCTGGTGGAGGGCCGGGTGACGGCGCGTGCGACGGCCGGGCGTTCGGCGGGGCGGCAGTTGAAGACGCTGCCGAAGGCGGTGCGGGAGCATCCGGAGACGGACCGGCTGCGCCGGTTCGCGGAGTGGCTGGACCGTCACGCCGCGTCCTGCCGGGAGCAGGTGGACGCGTGGATGGTGTCCTCGCTGCCGGTGCCGACCGGTCTGCTGGCCCGGGTGTGGCCGGACGAGGCGTGGCAGGCGGCGTTGCGCGACCTGGTGGTCGTCGGTGACGGCGAGGACGAGGTGGGTTTCCTGCGCGACGCGACGCCGGACGGCGAGCTGCGGCTGGTCGACCTGGACGGCGAGACGGTGCGCATCTCCCCCGCGGTGGTGACCCTGCCGCATCCGGTGCTGCTCGAGGATCTGGACGAACTGCGGGAGTTCGCGGCGGAGTTGGGTGTCGTCCAGGGGGTGGACCAGATCCACCGGGCGACCTGGCTGCGGCCGGCGGAGCTGCCGGAGAAGGACACCGAGGTCAAGGATTTCGCGGGCGGGCGGTTCCCGTCGCGGTTCCGGCTGGCGGCCCGGGCGACCTCGCTGGGCTACAAGGTGTCGGGCGGTTACGCAACGACCCGGGTGCGGGACGGCGGGCGGACGGTGGAGCCGGCGGTGTGGATCGGCGAGCCGTACTGGGACGGCGATTCGGAGACCGGCGCACTGTGCTGGCGGGACGCCGAGGGACGGCAGCTGGCGCTGCGCGAGGTCGGGCCGGTGGCCTGGTCCGAGGGGATGCGGATGGCCGCCGCACTGCACGCCGGCCGCACGGTCGAGGAGGGGAAGAACGCGTGAGCACCGGGAACGAGGACATGATGACGGGCAACCAGGCGGACGAGCTGCTGCTGGCCGGTGCGGTGCTGGCGCCGGGCACCCGGGGCGCGGGTGAGCGCGCGGTGGCGCTGACCGCCCGCAGCTACCGCCACCCCGCCCTGGAGGACCGGGTGGTGGTCCGGCTGGTGCCCGGCGAGCTGGGTGTCGCGGAGGACCAGGCGGCCGGTTTCCTGGGCCTGGTGCCGGCGGCGGAGCCGGTCGAGGTGGGTCTGGGCCTGCGGCAGGCGCTGGGCTTCCCGGAGTGGGTGCTGGCGCACCACCCAGAGGACGGCCACCACGCGCTGGGCATCGTGCCGGAGCTGGAGCGGGTCGCCAAGCAGGCGGTCTCCAAGCCGAAGATGGCGATGGAGGCGTACCAGCAGCTCGGCGAGCGGCTGGCGGCGGCGGTGCCGCACTTCCTGCCGACCTTCTACGAGCAGGCCGGTCGGGTGTTCCTGGCCGCGGAGAACGCCCAGTTCGCGGCGCAGCTGTTCGCCCGGGCCCGCCGGGCGGAGGCGCAGCACGGCCTGCCGCTGGACGAGCAGCGGCTGGACGGGGTGTTCCTGGAGTTCGCGCTGGCGGGTGCGCTGCCGGTGAAGGTGCTGTCGGGGTACGCCAAGGAGCTGAGTGCCCGGGTGCCGGCGGCGGAGGCATTCGAGCGGTTCCGGCGGCTGTGCGTGCGCCGTACGGCGGGCGGTCTGGAGCCGTCGCCGGTGATGGCGACGGACCTGCGGCGTCTGGCGAAGGCGGCGGGCGCGGATCCGGAGGCGGCCGAGGGCGACTACCTGGCGGAGCTGTTGACCCTGCCGGCGACGCTGCGGGCGGGCGCGGGCTGGTGGCAGAAGCACCGCGGGGCGCTGGTGGCGCTGGCGCGGCGTGACGAGGAGACCAGCAGGCGGCTGCTGGAGGTGATGCCGTCCTCGTACGACAACTCGATGCCCGGCTCCTGGGTGGAGCTGCTGGAGGAGTCGGGTGCCTCGGCCGCGCTGTACGACGGCGCGGAGGGCGGCCCGTCGGACGGGGTGGCCGGCTGGTTCGCCCGGTTCCAGGCCTGGCGCGGCGAGCGCTGGGGCTCGGCGCACATCCCGGCGCTGTACTCGCTGGTGGAGCGGTCTGCCGGGCGGCTGCGGGCGGAGCACGAGGCGGCCGCTACGGCCGTGAAGTTCGCCGGCTCCGACGTCGACCTGATGGACCTGCTGCTGGCGCTGGGCGTGCCGGTGACCGACCCGGCGGAGCACGAGGCGCTGCGGCTGGAGCAGTGGGCGCAGGAGGAGGAGCGGCGCGACCTGGTGGCGCTGGCGGCCGATCCGCGGTTCCGGTCGGCGTTCCGGCAGGGCGCGAACCGGTTCTCCGACGACCCGTCGGGCCGGCAGGCCCTGAAGGTGTTGGTGGAGTCGCCCGGCGGGCGTCCGCTGCTGGCCGAGTGGATGGCGCGGGTCGCCCGGGAGCCGCTGGCCGCGGGCCTGCCGGAGCTGTCGGGGGCGTTCAACCGGCTGGGCTGGCTGCCCGGCGAGGTGCTGGTGCTCGCCGAGGACGAGGTGCGGGCCGCCGCGGCGACCGAGGTCGCGCCGGTGCTGGCGCGCGCCCTGCGGGCCGGTCTGCTGGACGAACTGGCCTGGCCCGCCTGGGAGGAGGCGGCGAGCGAGCTGGTGCCGCGGCCGAAGGTCGACGAGATCGTCGTCGCCGACGCCTGGCCGCACCTGATCGCGGCCGGCCCCTCGCAGGTCCGGGTGATCGGCGCCGAGGGCACCGTGCTCAGCCACGACCTGCGGATCCCCGCCGGGGACAACGGCAACGACCTGGGCTTCCACCACGTGGACGGCTCGCTGCTGGTGCAGTGGGTCTCGCGGGCCAACAACCACCGCTGCATGGGCTACTGGCACACCGACGCCGACCGGGTGTTCACCATGCCGGAGAGCACCGCGCGGCGCGGCACCCGCACCACCTGGCTGGGTTCGATGACCAGCCACAGCCTCCCGCTCGCGGGCGGCGGCTGCACCGGCGGCCACGGTGTGGTGCACGCCGGGGACACCGCGCTGCCCTCCGAGCGCACCGTGATCAGCGACGGCCGCTCCTTCTGGGTGTGGGCCGACCCGGGCGGCGACGACCCGTACACCTGGATGGAGTACGACCCGGCGAGCAACACGGTGGGCCGCGTCAGCGAGCCGGCCTTCCTCGCGGACGCGCTGCGCGGCGCCCCCGCCGGGAGCAGCCTGTCCTCGGGCTGGGTGATGCCCGCGCCCGGCGCCGTGCCCGCCCCCGCCGGGGTGCCGGTCGACGGCGTGCTGGGCTGGCGCACCGTGGCGCTGCCGGACGGCTCGCACCGCGGCGAGGACCTCGCCGGACGCAGCGTCACCCTGGCCGAGGGCCAGGGCCGGCCGGTGCGGATCGTCGACTTCCCGGGCGCCGACCGCCCGGTGACGGTGGTCCAGGACGGCACGTACAGCATCAAGCTGGTCGACGCCGACGGCGTCACCACCGCCACCGCCCGCACCGACGACAAGCCCGGCGTGTTCGCCGAGGGCACCCCGATCCTGCCGCCGCTGCGCTTCTGGCACCTCCTCCAGGCCCGCGACCCGGAGGGTTCCGCGGCGCTGCGCCGGATCGACGACGCCACCGCGGGCAAGCTGATGCAGGCCGCCGCCGCGGCCGACCAGCAGCGCCCCGAGGAGCTGCTGGCCGCCGTCCGCGCCGTGCTGCCCGAGGTCACCGCGGACGGCCTGGTGGCTGGTGTCGCCGGGCTGCTGCGCTACGCGACGGTCCCGCAGCAGCGGCTCGCCGCGGTCGCCGAACGGCTGGAGCTGGAGCTGTCGGGTGGCGCCGAGCCGGTCGAGGAGGCCCCCGGCCCCGGCGACGCGGAGCTGCAGTCCGCGCTCAGCGGCCTCGGTGCGCTCTCCCGCTGGTACAACCAGCAGGGCCGGTACGCCGCCGAGCAGGTGCGCTTCCTGGCCCGCGCCGCCGACCCGGAGGCCGAGGCCGCCGCGCCCGGCGCGCTCCACCTGGACGCCGCCGAGCTGCCCAGCGAGCGGATCGACTGGCAGGTGCTGCCCGTCCTGCCCGCCGCCATGGCACTGCGCGCCGTGTCCGCCACCGCTCCGGCGGAGGACCGGGAGGCCGTCCGCGGCCTGTTCGAGGTGCTGGCCGGGATCGGTCTCACCACCGCGGCGGGCGCCGCCCGCTGGCAGCGTGTGCGGCTGCACGTCGAGGCCCGCCACCTGGCCGGGCCGGACGGCTCGACCCGCTGGGGCGACCGCGACGCGCTGCTGCCGCTCGGCGACGGGGCCTTCCTGCTCTTCGTCGACTCGGCCGTGGCCGCCAACGGCGACACCACCTCCACCGCGCTGCTGCACGACCCGTCCGGCCGCTTCGAGGTGCCCGCGCCGTACACCCTGCAGTCCCGCGAGCCGCTCGACGGCGCCATGGCCGACGACCGGGCGGCCGCGCTGCTCGCGTACGGCGACGGCCGGGAGCCCGCGCCGTGGCTCCCCGAGGCCGCCGAGCGCTTCGCCCAGCTCACCGGCGTCACCACCACGCTGGCCGCCCTGGTGACGGCCGGTCTGCCGAACATCGACGCCTGGGAGCGCAGCTTCCTGCCCGCCGAGACCCGCAAGCTGCTCGGGGTCAAGGTCGCCGACGCCGCCCTCGCCAAGGACGAGCTGCGCGCGCTCGGCGCCCCGACCCGCCGCGCGCTGCTCGCCGCCCTGCTGCCCGCCGACCCGGCCCTGCTGTGGACCGAGGGCCCGGACGTGGCCGCTGCCGCCCAGGTCTGGAACGAGACGGTCGGCCGGCGGATCGCCGTCCCGGAGGCGCTGCTCGCCGAGGCGGTCCGCGCGGTCCGCACCGGCCGGCAGGCCCGCGAACTGCTCGGCGCCGTCCTCGACCCGGCCGGCGCGCCCGAGCTGACCGAGGACCTGGAGTGGACCGTGCGCGGCGACCGGTGCGTGCCGGTCGAGAACCGCCCCGGCTTCACCGCGGCCACCCTGGTCGGCACGGTCGCGATGGTCGGCTGGCTCGCCCACCGGCTGCCCGCCGGCGACCCGCTGCGCGCCTCGCTGCCCGCCGCGCTGGCCGCCGTCCGCGACCGGCTCGCCCACCCCGACCTGCTGCTCGACCTCGGCAGCTACGTCAGCCTGACCGACTTCCGCAAGGTCGCCGGCACCCCGACCGAGGTCACCGAGGGCTACGAGCGGTACGGCGCGGTCATCATGGCCACCCACGACCTCCAGCCCGCCCCCGGCATCCGCACCGCGCTGCTCGACGCGGCCGGCGAGGACCCGTACCTGCCCGCGCTGCGCGCCAACCCCGCCGCGCTGTTCCCGGCCGAGGCCGCGCTCCGGGCGGTCCGCTCCGCCGGGTTCGAGGCCCTGCTCGCCGACCCCGGCGACCCCGCCGCCGGCGAGCGCGGCCAGGACGGCACCTGGTGGCCGCAGGACCCGTCCCGCTCGGCGCCCGACCTGGTCGCCGCCGCGAGCGAGAAGCACGGCCTCGGCGCGGACGCCGCCACGCTCTACCTGATGCTGCTCGCCCAGCCCGACCCGACCGACCGCAACACCGCCCGCTGGACCGGCTGGCGGCCCGCCCGCCTCAAGGCCGCCCGCGCCGAACTCGCCGCCACCGACCTGGTCGTCCAGGCCGCCCGCACCCGCGCCGGCCGGACGCTCTTCCTGCCCGGCGGCTGGAGCGAGCAGCGCAGCCCGCGCCTGCCGCTGGAGACCTGGAAGCTCCCGCTGCTCAGCGACGGCGGCGACGCCCTCGGCGTGCTGCTGCCCGCCGAACCCGCGGCCGCGCTCTACCGGCGCGCCTGGCAGCGGCTGCTCGACGGCGACCTGCCGCGCTTCGAGGAACTCAAGGCGCCCAAGGCCCGCCGCGGCCGCCGCCGCTGACCCCCCGTCCGACCGTCCGACCGTCACAGAGGACCCACGCATGAGCCCCACCACCGACCAGGCCGCCGACCAGGCCGCCCCGCAGGCCCGGCAGATCCTGCCGGCCGAGGAGCGCCACGACCTGGAACTCGCCTTCCTCGCCGCCCACGACGAGGGCCCCCGCCCGCCCGGCTGGGCACTCACCCCGAGCGCCGTCGTCACCTTCGTCTGCGGCAGCGACGGCACCGCCCTCACCCTGCCGCCCAAGCGGCGCAAGGACGGCGCGCTGCCCGCCAAGCTGGTCATCGCGCCGAAGTTCGTCGGCGAGCGCGCCCTCGTCGAACGCTGCGTCGTCACCCTCGCCGGCGAACGCGGCCTGCTGCTCGTCGGCGAACCCGGCACCGCCAAGTCGATGCTCTCCGAGCTGCTCTCCGCCGCCGTCAGCGGCACCAGCGAACTCACCGTGCAGGGCACCGCCGGCACCACCGAGGACGCCTTCCGCTACGGCTGGAACTACGCGCTGCTGCTCGCCCAGGGCCCCACCCCGCAGGCCCTGGTCGCCTCCCCCGTGATGACCGCGATGCGCACCGGCCGGGTCGCCCGGATCGAAGAGGTCACCCGCTGCCTGCCCGAGGTGCAGGACGCGCTGGTGTCCATCCTGTCCGACCGCCGGGTCAGCGTCCCCGAACTCGCCGGCACCCCCGACGCCACCGTGGCCGCCGTCCCCGGCTTCACCGTCATCGCCACCGCCAACCTCCGCGACCGCGGCGTCTCCGAGATGTCCGCCGCCCTCAAGCGGCGCTTCAACTTCGAGACCGTCCACCCGATCGCCGACGCCGACGCCGAGACCACCCTGGTCCGCACCCAGGCCACCGCCGCCGTCCAGCGCGCCGGAGCCGCCTTCGGCGTCGACGACGCGGTGCTCGACGTCCTCGTCACCGTCTTCCGCGACCTGCGCACCGGCCGCTCCGCCGAGGGCTGGGACGTCGAGCGGCCCGGCACCGTGATGTCCACCGCCGAGGCCGTGCACGTCGCCGCCTCGCTCGGCCTCGCCCGCGCCTACCTGCCCGGCGGCGACGTCCTCGACCTCGTCCCCGGCCACCTGCTCGGCGCCGTCCGCAAGGACGACCCCGCCGACCACGGCCGCCTGCTCGGCTACTGGGACGGCCCGGTGCGACGCCGCGCCGAGGACGGCTCCGCGATGTGGCGCCGCCTCTGGGACCTGCGGGAGAACCTTCGTTGACCGCTCCCGCCCCCTCCCCCGCCGCCGTTCCGGACGGCGCCGACACGGCCGCGGTCGCCGACCCGCGGGACGCGGTGGAGGCGCTCGCCGCCTCCACCCGGCCCCACCTGATCGGCGTCCGCCACCACAGCCCCGCGCTGGCCGCCGTCCTGCCCGAACTGCTCGACGCCGCCGACCCGCAGGTCGTCTGCGTCGAGCTGCCGGCCGACTTCCAGCACTGGCTCCCCCACCTCGCCGACCCCGGCACCGTCGCCCCCGTCGCCCTCGCCGGTGCCGACCGGGACGGACGGCTCGGCTTCTACCCGTTCGCCGACTTCTCGCCCGAACTCGCCGCGATCCGCTGGGCGCGCGAGCACGGTGTCGAGGTGCTCTGCTGCGACCTGCCGCTCGGCGACAAGGGCTGGCACGCCGGCTCCGACCCGACCGACCACCGCGCAGGCCCGACCTACGCCGACGGCCTCCAGTCCGCCGGCACCGGCCGCGACGGCGACGACCTGTGGGACCGCTCCGTCGAGGTGCGGGCCCCCGGCAGCACGCCCGACGCGGTCCGCCGCGCCGCGCTCGCCGTCGGCTGGGCCCTCCGCCAGGACGCCGCCGCCCGCGGCGGCGTCCCCGCCGGCGACCTCGCCCGCGAGGCCCGCATGCGCGAGGTGATCGCCCACGCCGCCACCGGCGGCCGCCGCGTCACCGCCGTCATCGGCTCCTTCCACGCCCCGGCGCTGGCCGTACCACCCGCCCGGCCGGACACCTCGTCCGCCGGAACGGAGGCGGGCACCGGCAGCTCACCGGCGACGGTTGCGGACACGGCCTCGGCCGACCTCGCGACCGCCGACGGGGGGCCGCAGGCGGAGCCGGGCGCCGTGCCGGTCGGGCTGCTCGACGTACCCGCCGGCGAGGACGGGCCGGTGACCTCGCTCGTGCCCTACACCTTCGACCTGCTCGACGCCCGGTCCGGGTATCCCGCCGGGATCCGCGACCCGCGCTGGCAGCAGGCCGTGCTCACCGCGCAGGGCGACCCGGGGCGGGTGTACGAGGCCGCCGCGCGGGCGATCACCGACGTGTGCCGCGAGCTGCGCGGTGCCGGCCACCCGGCCGGCACCGGCGAGGCCGCCGAGACGCTGCGGCTGGCGGGCGACCTCGCCCGGCTCCGCGGTCTGCCCGCCCCCGGCCGCGGTGAGCTGCTGGAGGCCGTGACCAGCGTGCTCGGCCAGGGCGAACCGCTCGGCCGCGGCCGCGCCCTCGCCCGTGCGCTGGAGACCGTCCTGGTCGGCGCCGACCGCGGCCGCCTCGCCCCGGGCACCCCCCGCTCGGGCCTCGGCCCGTCCGTGGAGGCGGAGTTGGCCGAGCTGCGGCTGCCCTGCCCGGACGACCCGGACTCCCGCGAACTGCGGCTGGACCCGCTGCGCTCCGCGCTGGACGGCCGCCGCGAGGTGCTGCTGCAGCGCCTCACGGTCTGCGGCGTCGGCTACGGCACGCCGATCGACGTGTCCGGTACCGGGGACGGCTCCGCGCTGACCACCCGCTGGCGGATGGCGTGGACGCCGTCCGCCACCGCCCGCCTGGACCTGGCCGGCGTCCGGGGCGTCACCGCCGAACTCGCCGCCGCCGGCACCCTGCGGGAGACCGCCCGCCGCCAGGCCGCGGACGGCGGTCCGACCTGCGCCCAGGCGCTGGACGGGCTGCGCGCCGCCGCCCGCTGCGACCTCCCGGCCCTGGTCGCCGAGCGGCTCGACGAGGCCGGGCAGCTGCTGCCCGCCTCCGCCACGCTGCCCGAACTCCTCGACGCGCTGGAGCTGTTGGAGGCGCTGCGGCGCGCCCACCTGCCCGGCACCACCGAGCGGTCCCGGGAGCGGGCCGGCGAGCTCGCGGCCGTCCTGCTGGACGCCGCGGTCCGGGCCCTGCCCGGCCTCGCCGGCAGCGAGGAGGCGTCCGACGCCGCCGCGCTGGTGGCGCTCGCCACCCGGGCCGGCGACCACCGGCTCGGCCTGCGGATGGACGACGCCCTCGACGGCCTCGCCCGTACCGGCTCGCCGCTGATCCAGGGCGCCGCGCTCGCCTCCCGGGTCCTGCTCGACCTGGACACCGCGGACCGGCTGGGCACCCGCGCCGCCGGCTGGGTCGACGCGGCGGCGGACGCCGCCGGACGGCTCCGGCTGGCCCGGCTGCTGACCGGCCTGCTCACGGCCGGCGGCCCGCTGCTGCAGTACGCGCCGGACGCGCTCGGCCCACTGCTGGGACGGATCGACGCCCTCCCGGACGGGGGCTTCCTGGAGCGGCTGCCCGCCCTGCGGGCCGGGTTCGACGCGCTCAGCCCGGCCGGGCGCGGCCGCCTGCTGGACACCGTCGCCGAACGCCTCGGCGAGCGGCCCGACCTGACCCTCGCCGCGCCGCCCGCCCTGCTCGCCCTCTGGACGGCCGCCGACACCGCCGCAGCCGCCGCCCTCACCGCCCTCGGCCTCCCCGGCCTCCCGGGCACCACGGCGCAGCTGTCGGCGGCCGACGCCCCCGGCGGAGCCCTCGCAGGTTCCGACGGTTCGTCGGCCGGTCGCCCGGCTCACCCCTCGGCCGATGCCGCCCCCGACGGGGCGCACAGCGGCAGCGCCGTCCCGGCGCCGGACGCGGCCGACACGGCGTTGCCCGCGCAGGACGGGGCGGCAGCGGATTCCGTACCGAACCCGGCGCAGCCCGTGGCCGACCGGCCCTCGGCCGATGCCGCCCCCGACGGGGCCGCTTCGCGGCTTGCGCCGGCGGACCGGTGGCGGCTGCTGCTCGGCCGGGAGCCGGAGCGGCTGCCCGAGCACGCCCGCCGCTACGCGCACGCGCTGGACGAGCTGTACGGCGCGGGTCGCGGCGAGGGTGCCGGCGATCTGACCGGCGGGTCGGGCAGTGGTGGCGGCCAGGAGGCGTCGTTCCCGACGGCCCGCGAGTGGTCGGCGGAGCTGGAGGCGCTGTTCGGCGCGGACGTCCGGGAGGAGGTGCTGGCGGCGGCGGCCGATGCGGGCCGTACCGATGTGCTGGCGGAGCTGGACCCGGCGTCCGTCCGCCCGTCGGTGGAGCTGCTGACCTCGGTGCTGAACCTGGCGGGTGGCATGCCGGAGCACCAGTTGGCCCGGCTGCGTCCGCTGGTGCGGCGGCTGGTCGACGAGCTGGCGCGGGAGCTGGCGACCCGGCTGCGGCCGGCGTTGACGGGTCTGGCGACGCCGCGGCCGACCCGACGTCCGGGTGGCCGGATCGACCTGCCGCGCACGCTGCGGGCGAACCTGGCGCACACCCGGCGGCTGGAGGACGGCCGGACAGTCGTCGTGCCGGAGCAGCCGGTGTTCAGCACCCGTTCCCGCCGGGAGGCGGACTGGCGGCTGATCCTGGTGGTCGACGTCTCCGGCTCGATGGAGGCGTCGGTGATCTGGTCGGCGCTGACGGCGGCGGTGCTGGGCGGGGTGCCGACCCTGTCGACGCACTTCCTGGCGTTCTCCACGCAGGTCGCCGATCTGACGGAGCGGGTGTCGGATCCGCTGTCGCTGCTGCTGGAGGTGAAGGTGGGCGGCGGTACGCACATCGCCGGCGCGCTGGCCCACGCCCGTTCGCTGGTGACCGTGCCGAGTCGCACGCTGATGGTGGTGGTCAGCGACTTCGAGGAGGGCTACCCGCTGGGCGGGCTGCTCGGCGAGGTCCGGGCGCTGGCGTCGTCGGGGGTGCACCTGATGGGCTGCGCCGCGCTGGACGACGCCGGTGCGCCGCGCTACTCGGTGCCGGTGGCCCGGCAGTTGGTGGCGGCCGGGATGCCGGTGGCCGCGCTCAGTCCTCTCGCCCTCGCCCGCTGGGTCGGCGACCGTCTCCGCGGAGAGCCCCGATGACCGACGTTGTTGAACTGCCGCCCGTCGCACCGGAGGTGCTGGCGACCGCGGTGGAGTCCCTGACGTCCCGGCTGCGCAAGAAGCTGGACGCGGCGGTGGAGCAGTACGCGGCGCTGCCGGTGCTGCCCGCGCCGGACGGCGACGGTGTCGCGGTGCAGTGCGGCGAGGACGCCGTGGTGGTCCTGGTGCCGGGGCCGGACGGCACGGTCGGCGAGGACGGGCAGGCCCGGTGCAGCTGTCTGCTCGCGCCGCGCTGCCTGCACCGGGCGGCGGTCCTGGGCTGCTGCCCGCTCGCCGACCCGCCGGCCGCGGCCCCGGCGGCTCCGGCCGACGCCGAACCCGCCGGCCAGGCCACCGCCCGGGCCGCCACCGGACCCGCCGCCGGGTCCGAGGCCCCGTCCGAAGCGCTGTCCGAAGCGCTGTCCGAGCCGTCCCCGGTACCGGGCGAACCCGCCCGGCCGGAGCCGGTCGAGCCGACGCCCGCCCAGCGGCGGGCCGCCGCCGAGCTGTGGGCGGCGGCCGCAGCGGTCCTCGCCGCGGGGGTACCGGCGGCCGGGGCGGTCCCGCAGGCGGAGCTGCTGCGGGCGGCGCACACCGCCCGCCTGGCGGACCTGCACCGGGCGGAGGCGGCGGCGCTGCGCGTGGTGCGCGGGCTGCGCAGCGCCCGCGCCCGGTACAGCAGCCACCGGACGGCCGATCTGGCCGCGTCGCTGCGCGAACTCCTGCTGATCACCGCGCTGTTGCGGTCCGGTCCGGCCGACCGGTCGGTGCTGGGCACGGCACGGCGGGCGTACAAGCCGGGGGGCGCGCTGCGGGTGCAGGGCGTGTTCCGGGAGCCGGTGCTCTCCGCGACGGGGTACGGCGGTGTGGTGACGTACCTGGTGACCGAGGACGGCCGCTGGGTGTCGGTTTCGGACGTCAAGCCGGGCGGGCCGTCCCGGGCCCGGGCGGCCGGCACCGCGCCGGTGTCGGTGGGCGCGGCGGCGCTCGACCACGAGCAGCTCTCCCGGGGCGGTCTGCTGGTCTCCGGCGCGACCGTGTCGGCGGACGGCCGGCTGGGCTCCGGCCGGGGTGTGCGGGCCAATCCGATCGCGGGCCTGGAGTGGGGTACGGGGCCGTTGGCGGCGGTGTTCGCCCGTCCGCTGGCGCAGGCGGCGGCGGAGCGGCTGGCGGACGGCGTGCTCGCGGATCCGGAGCTCAGCGAGGATTCGCGCCGGCCGGTCGGCTGCGACCTGGTGCTCCTGGGCGCCGACCGGGACAGCGTGCTGGCCCGGGAGCTGGACCCCGCCACCGGCGGGGCACGCGGCCCGCTGGTCCGGCTGGTCGCGGCGAACGGCCACCCCGAGCTGGCGCACGCCGCCAACCTGGCGCGGCTGGCGGAACACCCGGGGCTGCGGGTGCGGGTGCTCGGCCGGGTCGACCCGGACCGGGCGGCGACGCTGCGTCCGCTGGTGGTGGCTCCGATGCCCGACGCGGAGGACACGCTGCGGCTGCCGCCGGAGTGGAAGGGCCGCGCGGACCTCGGGTACCAGCTGCTCCAGGGCGCGAACTTCCCCGCCGCGACCGGGGACGGGCCGCTGCTCGCGGCGGCCGGTGCGGACCTGCTGCGGGACTCGCCGCTGTGGCGCCTGCGGCGCCAGGTGGAGCTCGCGGTCGCCGGTGGGCGGCGCGCGGTCGCCGAGGCGCAGCGCAGCGGCGGCGCCCGGACCGACGACGCCGCGCTGAGGCGGACCGGCTTCCGGACGGCGGCCGAACTGACCGGCGCGCTGGCGGCGGAGGCGGACCGGCGGCAGCGGGACGTGTTCGGCCGGCTGGGCGACGCCGACGCCGACCGGTACGCCGAGTGCTGGCTGGCGGCGGCGGTCCACCTGACCGCGGCCGAGCGGGAGTTGGTCCGGGCCAGCTGGCACACGGGCGACGGGCTCGGCGACTCCGCCGCCGCTCACGTCGAGGGCGCCTGACCGGCTCCGCCCGACGGGTGAGCCCGGCGGGGCCGCCGGTCCGCAACGCGGGCCGGCTGCTCCTGCCGGGCGCTGCCGCCGGGCCGGCCGCGCCGACCCGGCGGCTGCGGTGACGGCGGGTCAGCCGGACTTCGGGACGTACCACTGCTGGTACGTGTTGCCCGGCGTGCAGGTCTGCATGGTCGGGGCCTTGCCCGCGCCGTTGTCGGTGAGGCAGGTCGAGCCCATGTAGTCGCGGAGGTAGACGGCGCCCTGGGTGGGGGCGGTGACGATCGACCAGTTGGTCAGCACGCTGAAGCCGTCCTTGAGCCGGACGCCTCCGTCATTGGTCTGCTCCAGCGGCGGCTTGCTCAGGCTGCACGGGTAGAGGGTGTACCAGCCGCCCGGGTCGGGGGCCGAACGGGCCCAGCCGTAGCCGGTGTTGCGGTCCATCAGGGTGCCCGTGCCGCCCGCCAGCGAGTCGGCGGCAAGGCCCAGCCGCTTCCCGCTGCCGACGCCGGTGATGTACCCCCAGCTGCTGCCGCCGCAGCCCTGCGGCGGGGTGCCCTGGGCCGGGCTCGTCGTGGTCTGCTGGGGGGCGGGGGTGGTGGCAGGCGGCCGGGTGGTCCCGGTGCCCGCGCTGCCGCCGCTCGCCCCACCGCCGGACCCGGCTCCCGTACCCGCTCCCGTACCCGCACCGGTGCCCGTACCCGCGCCCGTGCCCGTGCCCGCGCCCGTGCCCGTGCCCGCTCCGCCGGCGGCGCCCTGCTCGGGTGCCGGGCTGCCCGACGGCTGGCCGGGCGCGGCCGAGGGGCTGCCGGTGTCCGCCGCCGCGGACGGCGTGCCGCTGCCGCCCGTCGCGCTCGCGGAGCCGGGGGTGAGCGGGGCGGAGGCCGAGGCAGAGGTGTGCGGGCCGCCGCCCTGGGCGTTGGACTGCCAGGGGGCCTGCTGGATCAGCAGGGCGGTGCCCACGCCGGTGGTGATCACCACCGGGATCACGATCGGGACGAGCAGCCGGCTGCGCCGCCGTTCGCGCCCACCGGCCGCGGTCGCCTCGGCGTCCGGGGCCGGTTGGGGTCGCGGGGCGGGCACGGTGGCGAACACGGTCGGTTCGGGGACGGCGACGCCCGCGCCGGGTCCGGCGGCGGCCGCGCGGGCGGCGGTGGCCATCGCGGCGGCGTCGGGGAAGCGCTCGGCGGGGTCCTTGGCGAGCGCGGTGGCGACGAAGTCCCGGACGGCCTTCGGGAAGCCGTCGTTCAGCTGCGGCGGGGGCTGCTGGATGTGCTTGAGCACCACCTCCAGCACCGAGTCGCCGGTGAACGGCAGTTGACCGGTGAGCAGTTCGAAGCAGACCACGCCGATCGAGTACAGGTCGCACTGCGGGGTGGCGGCCTTGCCGTCGGCCTGCTCGGGGGCGATGTACAGGGCGGTGCCGAGCACGGAGTTGGTGGTGGTGATCTTCGTGCCGGCCATCGCGGCGGCGATGCCGAAGTCGGTGACGGTGACGCCGCCGTCCTCGCGCAGCATCAGGTTGGACGGTTTGACGTCACGGTGCACGATGTTGAGCTGGTGGGCGGCGTGCAGCGCGTCCAGGGCGTCGGCGACGATGCCGAGCGCCCGGCCGGGAACCAGCGGGCCCTCGGCGGCGAGCACCTGGTGCAGCGGGCGGCCCTCGATGAACTCCATCACCAGGTAGGCGACCCGGGTGTCGGAGTCCTCGTCGTCCTCGGCCGGTTCGGCGTAGTCGTGGACGCGGACGATGCCCGGGTGCTCGATCGCGGCCAGCACTCGCGCCTCGCGGCGGAAGCGCTCGGTGAAGCTGCGCTCCTCGATCATCCCGGGCTGCATGATCTTGACGGCGACCTGCCGCTTCAGCACGCCGTCGTCGGCCCGCCAGACGTCGCCCATACCTCCGCTGCCGACCCGCTCGACGAGCGTGTAGCGCCCACCGAGCACGGTCCCCCGACCCCGCATCCCCGACTCCCCGCGACCCGTTGCCTGTTACCTGTTATCGACACAACGTCAATTGGCGCGGCCAGTCTGCCAGATCACGAACAAGCAGCCGGGCCCGCCGGGGTACCAGCTCTGCAACAGAGTGCAGTGGCACACCCGACGGGCCCGGCCCTTCCGCCGATCAGGTCCCGTACACCCCGACCTCGTAGAGCGAGTAGCCCCACTGGGTGCCGCGCTGGACGCCGTGGACCCTCACCCAGCGGGCGTTAGCCGGGTCGAAGCGGGCGGTGTCCAGGCCGCCGTTGCCGCTGTCGACGGACCACACGGTCCGCCAGTTCGAGCCGTCGGTGGACACCTCGATCCGGTAGCCCTTGGCGTAGGCGCTCTCCCAGTCGAGGGTGACCCGGTCGATCCGGCGGACCGCGCCGAGGTCGACCTGCCACCACTGGTCGTCGCTCCACTCGCTGGCCCAGCGGCTGCCCCGGTCGCCGTCCACGGCCTTCTCCGGGCGGTAGCTGACGAACGGGTTCCACCACTCCGAGGAGCTGGCGGCGGCGGAGGCTCCGCGCGCCAGGTCGGTGCCGGCGTCGTGCCGCTCGGTGGACTTCCAGGTGGTGAGGTACGACTCGGCGCCGTGCATCAGGTCGTCGATCACGCCCTGGCCGCCGCTGAGCCGGATCTGCTCGATCCAGTCCGGCACCATGCCGGCGTGCGCGACGCCGTCGGTGTTGAGGTCCCAGGTCCGCTGGCCGGTGACCTGGCGGTCGATCACCGAGCCACCGTCGGCGCTGCGGAAGGGGTACTTCACCGCGTTGGGCGCGTCCGCACCGACCGGGCCGGGCCAGCCGCCGACGCCGTTGAGGTCGGTGCCGTAGCCGTAGCCGACGCCGTACTTGTCGCGCAGCGCCTTGGTGCGGTTGGCCTCGCCGACGAAGCCCTCGGCGGAGTGGTCGTACTGGGCGATGAAGCCGCCGAGCTTGTAGAGCCGCTCGGTCCACTGGAGGTCCATCCAGGAGTGGCTGGAGATCACACCCGGGTAGTTCGAGGTCTCCAGGATGTCGAACGCCCGGTCGGCTGCCTTGACGCTCATGTGGTCGACTTCCAGCATCATGTGACGCTGCATCATGCCGCGCACCGCGTACTCGCCGAGCCTGGTGAGGCCGCGGGTGTTGCACTGCGCGTCACCCGCGTACGACGGGACGCTCACGCCCGCCGGGAGCATCGCGTTGGCCTGGGCGGTGGGCAGTCCGATCGGGTTGTCGTGCTGCGGCCCGGTGCACTTCTCGGTCTGCCAGAAGGTGCCGGTGGACAGGAACTGCCCGGCGTTGACGGCGACACCGATGGTGCCCTCGTCGAAGCGGACGCCGCACAGCGCGTTGTCGAACTTGTGGCACAGGAACATGCTGCGCACGCCGAGCTTGTACAGCTCGTCGAGGCCGCGGTCGATGGTGTCCTCGTCGCACTGCGGGACATCGAGGATCATCTTGCAGCCGAACGGCTCGGAGGTCTCCACGCCGAGCACCACCGCGAGCTTGCCCTGCGCGACCACCGCACGGGCCTGGTCGGCGTCGGTGACGATCCGGAACCAGCCCTTGCCGGCCCCGCCGTACATGGCGTCGACGTAGTCCTGGAGTTCGTAGCTCTTCTTCGCCTCCAGCCGGATCGCGTCCATCTCGTCGCAGCTGCGGTCCTTGTACGGGTAGATGGAGCACAGCAGCCCGTTGGTGACCAGGTCGTTGACCAGCACCCGCTGGCCGCCGCGCCAGGCCCGCTCCACCCAGGCGTAGTAGTTCTGCTGGTGGCTCAGCGAGTCGTGGGCCGGCCAGTCCTTGAAGGTCGGCCAGCCGACCGGGTCGTGGTGGCCGTCGGCGCCGCCGGTGACGTTCTCGAAGAGGGCGAGCGCCCCGTCGGGGTAGTGCTCGGGGCAGTCCTTGAGCGCGTCGGCGGCGCCCTTGGTGGAGAACACCGACCCGCAGATGATCCGGCCGCCGAAGCCCTCGGCCGACATCAGGTGGTTGTGCGCGTCCACGAAGCCGCGGACCTTGCCGTTGGCGTCGGTGCCGCGGAACGGCTCGCCGGTGACGTTGATCTGCGAGTCCGGGGCGGGCCGCGCGGTCGGGTTCCACCACCCGTCGGCGGCCCGGGCCTGCCGCGCCGGGCCGGCGAACAGCGCCGCCGTCAGGACCAGTAACAGGGACAGCATCGACGTGACGACACGTCGGACCTTCGCATGCGCAGCCAAAACAACACCTCTGCTCGGGGTGGGGGGAGGGTAGTCGCGCGATGGTGCTGGATCCACCGGAAGAATCCCGAGCGGTAAACGGCGCGTCAAGGCTTGGGGACAAATTACTTACCAGTCAGTATCAATGTCTGAGGTCGCAGCACTGCGGGGGCTCGACGGCGTCGGGCCAGGAGGAATTACTTTCCAGGTCACGAAACCGTGCGCCGGTTCAGTAATGGGGATCTTCCTGACCCGGGAGCCCCCGCTTCCGCTCCCGTCAGGGGGTGACGGGAACGTTGGTCAGACCCGACACCGCGCCGGTGACCGTGTTCGAGGCGTACACCGTGTTGGGCCGGCCGGCGCAGGCCGAGACCGAGGTCACCTTGATCGCGTAGGCGCCGACCCCGCCGAGGTCGGAGCGGTTGCCGCGCCAGGTGTTGCCGCAACCGTTGGCGAACGCCGGTGTGGTGGAAGGGTTGTGGGTCTCGTAGCCGTTGGCAAAGGTGCCGGGCGCGGCGAACGTCCCGGTGTTGTTCTCGATCAGGTAGTCGACGCCCTTGACGTCCACCCAGGAGTCGGCGGAGTTCTGCCCGCTGATCCCCCGGCCGTCGAAGGTGTTGCCGCGGATCGTCCCGCCGGTGGTGCCCTCCTTGACGTCGATCAGCTCGGCGGCCACGTACGGGCCGATCCGGTTGTTCTCCACCAGCACCCGGTCGGAGCGGTCCACTCCCGCGGAGTTGCCGTGGCAGCCCCAGTTGGAGCCGGCCGACCCGAGGTACACGCCCTCGCCGTACCCGGGCTGGACCAGACCGGTGTACTCCACCACCGAGTTGCGGATCACCCCGTCGGCGGAGGACCGGCGGAAGTGCACCCCCTCGTCCTCGGTGTGGTGCACGTACAGGCCGTCGATCGTCACGTGCGGCGAACTGTCCAGCACCACGCCCTTCTTGGCGTCCCGCACGGTGAAGCCGGTGAGGTTCCAGTACGGGGCGCCGTACAGCCACAGGCCGTAGCCCGGATCCCAGCCCGCGGCGGGCTCGGGGCAGGCGGGGGCGTCGCCGGACGGGCCGTCGTTGACCAGCACGGCGGTGCGCGGGCCGGTCAGGGTGATCGGCGCGGCCGCCGTACCGGCCCGCTGCGCGAGGAAGGCGCCGTGGTACTCGCCCGGGGCCAGCCGGATCGTCCGGCCGGGCGTCGCGTCCGCCAGCGCGGCAGACAGCTGGGCGGCCGTGGCGACGTCCACCACCGGCCCGGTCGGTGTCGGTGTCGGCGTCGGTGTCGGGGTGGGGGTGGGGGTGGGCAGGGGCGACGAGGTGGGTGACGGACTCGGGGAGGGACTCGCCGTGGGCGTCGGCGTCGGCGTGGGTGTGCCGGTCCCGCCTCCGCCGCACGGGGCGCCGTTGACCGTGCAGTTGAGCGGCAGGCCGCCGCCCGCGGCGTTGAAGCCGAAGCTCTGGGTGGCGCCCGGCGCGACGGTGCCGTTCCAGCCCAGGTTGACGAAGGTGTAGTGGGTGCCGCTCTGCGACCGGGTGGCGGACCAGCTGTTGGCGACGGTCGTCCCGGCGGGCAGGTCGAACTCCACCGTCCAGCCGGTCGCGGCGGCGTCGCCGCTGTTGCCGACGGTGATCTGGGCGCCGTAGCCGGTGTCCCAGACGGACGACTGGGCGAACGCGGCGGTCAGGCGCGGCGCGGCCGCGTGGGCGGGCAGGGCGGTCACCGCCGCGCCGACGGCGAGCGCGGCGGCGAGGGCCCCGATCAGGGGTGTGCGCAGGGTGGACAAAGGTCCTCCACGGAACGGGAGTCGACGGGGGGAGGTGCAGGGGAGTCCCGTCAGCCCCGGTACTGGGCCACGATCTTGGTGAAGGCGTACGGCGACTGCGCGATGCCGCTGCAGGCGTCGGCGTCCGTGCCGCTGCCGCAGGCGCGGTCGCGGTTGACCGACCAGAAGGAGAAGCGGGCCAGGTGGTGCTGCTGGGCGTAGGCGAGAATGGTCCGGAAGTCGCCGGTGGTGACGGTCTCGCCGGGCTCGTCGGTGATGCCGTTCATCGAGGAGACCCCGGTGTGCCGCCAGGCCGCGTCGTCGCTGTAGCCGTACGCGCTCTTCACCGCGGCCTTCAGGCCGTTCAGGGCGGAGACGGTGGCCTGCCCCATGGTGCCGGTGTGGCCGCCGAAGTCGAACGGCATCACCACCCAGCCGTCGTTGGCGAGTCCGGCGGCGGCGCCGCGCTTGATCAGGTCCTTGCCGGTGGCGTCCGGGCCGCTGGGCGTGGTGCCCATGGTGATGTAGGTGACCAGCCCGGGGTTCTTCGCCCTGACGGCCTTCAGCGCGTCGACGACCCGCTGCCGGACGGTGGCGTTGGAGAATTCGGTGTCCTCGATGTCGATGTCGAGCGCCTTGAGGTGGTAGGCGTCGATCACCTTCTGGTAGGCGCCGGCCAGCGCGCCGGCGCTGCGGCACTTCTCGCCCAGCTTGTTGCCGCTCCAGCCGCCGACCGAGACCACGATGTCGCCGCCGGCCGCCCGGATGGACTTGATCGCCGCCTCGTCGGAGCCGCCGAGCAGTGGCCGGCTGCCGTCCCACTTGGGGTTGCAGGTGCCGTCGGAGAGGACGAAGGCGAGGGTGAACCAGGTGACGCCGGTGGCGGCCATCACGTCGGTGGGCTTCTGCGGGCTGCCCCAACCGAGGTACTCGTACGGGGCCGCGGCCATCGCACCGGGTGCGGCGGCGGCCGCCGGGAGCGGGGCCGCACCGGCGGCCGCGGGGAACAGGGCGAGCACGGTGGGGGCGAGTGCCGCGGCCGCGAGGGCACGCGTGAGTCTGGGCACGTCTACTCGATTCTCTGGTCACGGGGAGGACAGAGCGTGCGGACACGGGTGGCCACCGGCGACGCGGAACTCAGCATCCCGAGCTGACAGCAGAGGGTCAAGAGCAATCGTCAGGAAACTTTCCTGACAAAGGGGTCGTGCCGCCCGGCGCCGAGTCCACGGCTCCGCGAGAGGCCTCGGGTACGCTGTGCCATGATCATCTCCGGGGGTGAACGGGGCCGAACCAGGTGGTGTGCGATCGATCGCCGCCACAGCGGCGTTGATCGTTGACGCTCCGTCAAATCCTGTTGATGACATGCGCATTCGGCGTACTCGCAGGTTACCGTCCGGTCATCTGCGACTGGTAGGAGTGACCGGGCCAGCGGTCGCACGGGGAGGAATCACATGACGGGACCCATCGTCGAACACGAGTCGGCGGTGCTGATCATCGGCGCCGGACCGGCCGGCCTGGTACTCGGGAACCTGCTGCTGGCGGCGGGCGTGGAGTGCGTCGTCGTCGAACGGCGCAGCCGTACGTACGTCGAACAGCGGGCCCGCGCCGGGTTCCTGGCCTCGGACACGGTCCGCACGCTGAGCCGGCACGGCCTCGCGGAGGGACTGCTGGCCGGGGGGCAGACCCACGACGTCTGCCAGTTCCGCACCGAGCAGGGCGAATTCACACTCCATTACGGGGAGTTGGGCAATCGCGAGGCGCACACCGTCTACCCGCAGCAGTTCCTGGTCCGCGACCTGGTCGCGGAGTACCTGCGCCGGGGCGGCGAGTTGCACTTCGACACCCCGGTGACCGAGCTGGGCGGCCTGGACGGCGAGCGGCCGTGGCTGCTGGCCGAGGCGCCGGACGGCACCGCGCACCGCTTCCGCGGCCGCTACCTCGCCGGGTGCGACGGGCGGCAGGGCGTGGCCCGCACCGCGCTGCCCGACGGCGCGGTCGGGCGGATGCGGCGCGGCCACGGGGTGTCCTGGCTGGCGCTGCTCGCCGAGGCGCCGCCGAGCCTCGGGGCGGTCGCGTACGCCGTCCACGAGCGCGGCTTCGCCGGACACATGGCCCGCACCCCCTCGGTCACCCGCTACTACCTGCAGTGCGAACCGGGCACCGACCCGGAGAGCTGGGACGAGGACCGGATCTGGGCCGAGCTGGAGCTGCGGATGCGCGCCGACCGGCACGGGCCGCTCAAGCGCGGGCCGATCATCGAACGCGCGGTGGTCGACCTCGAGTCCGACGTGCTGGACCCGATCCAGTACGGGCCGCTGTTCCTGGTCGGCGATGCGGCGGCGCTGATCAGCCCGTCCGCCGCCAAGGGCGCCAACCTCGCGGTGATGGCCGCCGAGGTCCTCGCCCGGGCCTTCACCGCCGACCTGCGCGACGGCGACCCGGCGCCGCTCGCCCGCTACTCCACCGACTGCCTGCCGGTGATCTGGCGCGCCCAGGAGTTCTCGCACTGGATGATCGGCCTGCTGCACGCGCCGTCCGGTGACGACGAGGAGTCCCGCTTCCTGCGCGCCCTGCGCACCGCCCGCCTGGAGAGCCTGCGCACCTCCCGCACCCATCAGGACCACTTCGCCGAGAACTACGTCGGCCTCGGACCGACACCGAACCACGGGGAATCACGATGACCACGCACGCCGCACCCAAAACCGCGCTGCCCGCCCAGGCGGTGGCCGGCGCCGACCTCGCCCGGATCGACCGCGCCACCGCGTTCGTCCGCGCCCACGACACCCGCAGCGCGCTCGCCGAACTGCTGCCCGACCTGGACGAGTCCGAACTGACCTCGCTCGGAAGGCACTTGCGCCTCGCGCACACCGCCGTCCTGGTCTTCCCGCCCTCCCTGGAGGCACTCCGCGCCGAGCTGGCCGACCGCGGCATGACGCCCGGCGAGACCGTGCCGAGCGTGGTCGTCCGCCAGCGCCTCGCCTCGCGGTACCGCCGCCCGACCGCCGAGCTGGAGGTCGGCATCCTGCACACCCGGGTACCGGACGCCGCGCAGGGCGGCGCCGAGGAGGTGGAGATCTTCGCCCTCCCCGTGCCCGAGCACTCCGGCCTGGCCGCCGTCGCGGACGCCGAACGGGCCGCCGACCACGAGGCACACACCGCCTTCGACCTGCCCACGCCCGACGACGTGGTGCTGGCCGGCCTGTCCGCACTGCTCACCGACCGGGCCGGCGCCCGCGCCGACGGCGGTGGCTACAACGCGCACGAGAACGCCACCGTCCTCTACTTCCGCACCGACCGGCACCGGCTGGAGCTGTACGCGGCCGGCGAGCACACCGCCGCCCTCGCCGCCCACCTGCGGCGCTCCGCCGCCGACGCCACCGCCGAACCCGCCGACCGGCTGCTGCGGCAGCTGACCGGCGCCTGGGAGACCCAGGCCATCGCGGTCGCCGCCGAGCTGCGCCTGGCCGATCTGCTGGACGCCCACCCCGGTGCCACCGCCGCGCAGTTGGCGGCCGGGACCGGGACGCACGCGGAGAGCCTGGGCCGGCTGCTGCGCTACCTGGCGAGCCTCGGACTGCTCACCCGCCACGACGGCGACGACGGCCACGACGGCGACCCGGGCGACGTCGGGTACCGGCTCACCGCGACCGGCCGGCTGCTGCACGCCGACACCCCGGAGTCGCTGCGCCCGCTCGCACTGCTGTACGGAGGAACGTTCTACCAGTCCTTCGGCCACCTGCGGCACGCCGTACGCACCGGCGAGGAGGCGTTCGCGGAGCTGTTCGGCGAGCACCACTTCCCGTACTTCGCGCGGAAACCGGAGTCGGCCGACCTGTTCGACCGGGCGATGGCGGCCAGCGCGCGGATGTTCGGCCCGGTCGCCGAGCTGGTCGACTTCTCCGCCGCCGAGCTGGTGGTCGACGTGGCCGGCGGCAACGGCACGCTGCTCGGCCGGGTGCTGCGCGCCGCCCCGCACCTGCGCGGCCTGCTGCTGGAGCGCCCGCACGCGATCGAGGCGGCCCGCACCGCGCTGGGCGCGGCCGGCGTCGCGGACCGCTGCGCGTTCGTCGCCGGGGACTTCACCGCCTCCGTCCCGGCGGGCGGGGACGTCTACATCCTGTCCCGGGTGCTGCACGACTGGGACGACCGGCGCTGCGCCGAGATCCTCGGCCGGGTCGCCGACGCGATGGCCCCCGGCAGTGAACTGCTGGTGGTGGAGCGCCTGTTGCCCGCGGACGACAGTCCCTCACTGGCCGTCGCCTGGGACGTCCACATGCTCTGCAACGTGGGTGGCCGCGAGCGCACCGAGGCGCACTACGCCCGGCTGCTGGCCGACGCGGGCTTCGACCTGGTGGCCCGGCACGACCTGCCGCTCGACGGCGCCCTGCTGCGCGCCCGGCGGCGCTGACCCCGCCGCCCGCCGGGTCCGGCCCGTCCGACGTGCGCGGACAGGCCGGGACCGGCGGGCACGGGTCCGCTCGGGCGGAGTCCGTTCAGGCGGCGGCGAGCTGCACGGCGCCGGCCAGTGCCGACGCGAACCGGTCGACCGTCCCGGCCAGCGCGGCGGCACTGTCCCCGGCGAGGAACGCGGAGCCGTCCGGCGCCGCACCCAGCTCGCGGTCCAGCACGTACCGTCCCGGCGCGACCTGCGCGCCGAGCGCGGTCAGTACCGGCCGCAGCGCGTAGTCCAGCGCCAGCACATGGGCCGCCGACCCGCCGGTGGCCAGCGGCAGCACCGGCTTGCCGTCCAGCGCGTGCCGGGGCAGCAGATCGAGGAAGACCTTCAACAGCCCCGAGTACGCGGCCTGGTAGATCGGGGTGGCGACCACCAGCGCGTCCGCCTCGGCGACCAGCCGCACCGCGCGGGCGATCGACGGGTCCGCGGTGTGCGCGGCCAGCATCGGCTCGGCGGGCAGCTCGCGCAGCGCCAGGGTGTGCACCCGGTGCCCCCGGGCGCGCAGGTCGGCGGCGGCCAGCTCGGCCAGCCGCGCGGTCCGCGAGGCGGGTGACGGACTGCCCGAGAGGGCGAGGACGGTGGCCATGACTGCCTTCCGGAACGACTGGGTGGTTCGGACACTATCGGGCCGACCGGCGGCCGTCGCCGGCCGGCCGACCCACTTCGTCAACTCGCGCTGCGTCAGCTCGCACTGCGGGCCGTGCACTCGGCCTGGCGCCCGCGGAGCCTGGACAGCTCCGCCACCACCTCCGCCGAGTCCGCCTCGTCCTGCGCCGCCGCGACCTCGGGCAGCAGCAGGTCGATCGCGGCCGCGTAGTCCGCGGCGGCGGCCGCCCAGTTGCCGCAACTCTCGTGCGCCAGAGCCCGGTTGGCGCGGACCACCGGGTCGTCCTCCAGCCGCAGCGAGCGGCCGAGGCAGCGCACCGACTCCTCGGCCTCGTCCCGCTCGTACGCCAGCACGCCGAGCGCGGCCCAGGCGGCAGGCAGGTCGGGGTCAGCGGCGAGCGCGGCCTCCAGGTCGGCGCGGGCCTCCTCGGGACGGTCGTCGTCCTGGGCGAGCAGGCCGCGCAGCGCCAGCAGGTGCGGCTGCCCGGCCTCGCGCGCCAGGCCCTCGGCGATGTCCTCGGCCGCGCCCGGGGCGTCGCCGAGCGCGTGGCGCAGCCCGGCCCGGTTGACGTACGCGTCCAGGAACTCCGGGTCCAGCTCCAGCACCCGGTCGAAGTCGGCCAGGGCCGCGTCCAGGTCGCCGAGTTCGAGCCGGAGGTCGGCCCGGTTGTAGACCGCCTCGGGGTACGGCGGGGAGGTCCGGATGGCGTGCTCGTAGTCCGCCAGCGCCTCCTCGTCGCGGCCCAACTTGCGCAGCAGCACGGCGCGTTCGAAGTAGTACTCGCTGTGGTGCGGGTCCTGCGCGATCACCCGGTCGTACGCGGCGGCGCCGGCCTCCGGGCCGACCAGGCGGGCCAGCAGCTGGGCCCGGTTGTACTCCAGGACCGAGCGGTGCTGGCCCTGGTCCTCGGCGTCCAGCGCGCCGTCCATCCGCTCGATGCCGGCCTCGACCAGTTCGAGGGCGCGGGCCGGGTCGCCGAGGTGCATCTCGATCAGCGCCAGGCCGTTCTCGTTGAAGGTCCGGTTGTAGGCGCGCCGGGCGTCGGTGTCGGCGAGGCGGGAGAGCGCGACCGCGGTGTTGACCCACCCCTTCGCCTTGCGGTGGTCGCGCCGCTCGGGCTCCAGGTACCGGGTGTAGACCATGGCGCGGCCGTACGCCGCCGACATGTGGACGGCGGGCAGCGCGGTGCTCGCGCAGGCGTCGTCGTACAGTGCGAGGGCCTCGTCGGCGCGGCCGCCCATCACGCTGTAGGCGATGGTCATCCGGGCGGTGACCAGCCAGCACTCCTCGGGGCGGGTCGCCCAGTCGAGCACCGCGTGGGTGAGCGGGCCGAGTTCGACCAGGGCGTCGTAGAAGCCCTCCAGCAGGCACTCCTGCAGGGCGTCCTGCAGGGCGAGGGCACCCGCACCGGCCGGGTCGGTGCCCAGCGCCCGGTGGTGGGCGAGCGGTCCGCGCAGCAGCGACGCCTCACCGGCCAGGGCGGCGGCCGCCAGCTCCTCGGCGCGGGCCTCGTGCAGCCGGGCCCGCTCGGCCGGCTCCAGTTCGGCGTAGCAGGCGGCGGCCACCGGATCGTCGGTGCTGCGGTCGGCGGCGACCCAGCCGGCGGCCAGCTCCCAGCGGGCGGCCGGGTCGGCGGGCAGCAGCCCGAGCGGCGTGGCGGGCGCCTCGCGCGGCGCGGTGTACGCGGCCAGCGCGTCGGCCAGCGGCTGCGGGACGTCCCGACTCGCGGTGCAGACCACGATCCGCAGGCGCTGCGGGTCGGCGCGGCGCAGCAGCAGGGCGAGCCAGTCCGCGTCCGTCCGGTCGGCGTGCTCGGCATGCCGCACCACCAGGGTCGCGGGCGCGTCCAGCACCGCGGTCAGGAAGTCGATCAGCCCGTGCGCGATCCGGGTGGTGCGGATGTAGGGGTAGTAGCGGGTGCGCTTCTGCGGGGCGGTCAGCGAGGTCAGCGTCTCCCGGCGGCACGGCAGGACGGTGCGCAACTCCGGTGCGGCGGCCAGGATCTCGATGTCGTGCCGGACGGCCGGCTCCGGGTCGGCGGCCAGCACCGCGGGCACCAGCTGCCGCATCAGCGCGCCGGCGGCGGTGAACGGTCCGCGCAGCCGGCGGTGCGCGTCGAGCACGGCGAGCACCGGCGGCACGCCCGGCTCAGCCAGCGTGTCGGCGACCAGGGCACGGGCGGCGCTCTCGTCGGGCGCGACCAGCCAGTGGTGCGGTCGGTCGACAGCGGTGATGGACGGCGGACGGTCAGACGGGCCGGACATGGACTCCCCCTTGGTGTGACTCGCTCGTGCTCGTGCTCGTGTCGGGTGCGGCGAGGCGCCGTCGCCGCCAGGCCCGCCAGGCGCCGTACGCCACCGCGAGCAGCTGCACCCCGACCATCGCCAGGGCGAACGCCGCGTCCGCGAGCCGGGTGAACGGCACCGAGCCGTCCCGGACCGTCGCCAGCGCGGAGGCGGTGAACCGCCAGCCGACCGGCAGCACCACGGTCGCCAGCATCACCGTCATCGCGGCGTACCCGAGCAGGTACGCCGGGGCGTACCAGCGCACCGCGGCGGCGTCCTTCGGGTGCCAGCGACTCTCGTCGGTCAGCAGGTCGGTGCGGCCGCGCAACCGGTTCAGCCGGTTGGCGACGTACGCGCGGGCCGTGCCGTGCGGGTCGCTGCCGCCGAGTACGACGAGCGCCAGGTGGTACAGGTCGGTGCGCAGGAAGAAGTAGAACTGGGCCAGCAGCCGCGGGATCGCGGTGAACGCCAGCGCCAGGCAGACCTTTCCGGCGGTGCTCGGCGTGCCGTCCGGTCCGCAGCTCGCCCAGGCGGCCAGCGTCAGCGCGGCCATGCCGAGGACGTCCACCAGCATCCCGGCCAGCACCGGCAGCAGGCGGCTGCGCCGGGGCAGCACCACCAGGCCGTCCAGCGCGGTCTCGAAGGTGACGAAGTACAGGCGGCGGCTGATCCGCAGGGTGGTGCGCAACCCCAGTCGGCGGCCCGCCAGGACGTGCCCGTACTCGTGCAGCAGCATCAAGACCGGCTGGCTGACGAACACCACCAGCTGCACCAGCAGCGCGTACGGGCTGAAGAACAGGTTGCCCGGGCGGGGCAGCAGCGTCGGCCGGTCCGCGCAGGCGAGGACGGCGGCGGCGAGCAGCGCGGCGTACGCCAGCCAGGCGGGTCGGGAGAACAGGGCGCGTCCGAGCCACTGCAACGGCACCGGGCGGTCGGCGGTCCTGGTGGCGTCCCGGTCCTCGCCGAGCAGGAAGTCGAGCTCGCGCAGCGTGTCGAGGAAGTCGTCGAGGTCCACCTCCTCGCCGAACTCGGCGCGGTACCAGTCGGCCGCCTGCCGCGGGTCGGTGCCGGCCTCCAGGCGGCGCAGCAGCGCGGCCCCGTCGGGCGGGAAGGCCCCGTAGGAGTCGATGTCGGTGCGGCCGACCACCACCTCGTCCCCCTGGTCGAGGTAGGTCAGCCGGTGGAAGCGGAGCGGTGCGTCGTTCACCATCGGGGTGCCCCTGTCCTTCGGCGGGTCCGGCCCCGCCCGGCGGGCCGGGGGCACTGCACGCCCCCGGTCCGCCGGACGACCGCTGTCAGATGCAGCAGCAGTTGCCGTAGCCGTAGTTGGTGCACAGCGCGGTCAGCCGCACCGCGCCCGGCTTGCGGACGACGATCTTCTTGCCGGTGACGACCTTCTTCACGGCGATTCCCCCTTCTGGTTCGGTGCGATGCGCCGGTCGGCGCCTCGCATGTGACCAGAGTGTGGCCCCGTCGTTTACGCGGGATAAACACCGGGTTGCCCCGCAGCTCACGCGCCGTTCTCTGTGAACAACCTTTGATGGCAAGGGACTTGAGGATCAGTAGGTGCGGAGCTCCGCCCGGCCGGCCGCACCCCCGTACGCTCGGCGCATGACCGAACCGGACTTCCTCGTCCTCACCACCACCCACGACGACCAGGCCGCCGCCCGCGCCCTGGCCGCGTCACTCGTCCGCGACCGCCTCGCCGCCTGCGCCCAGGTCTACCCCGTCGAGTCGGTCTACTGGTGGGACGGCGAGGTGCAGAACACCACCGAGTGGCGGATCGACCTCAAGACCCGCGCCGACCTCGCCGACCGCCTCACCGCCCGGATCGCCGAACTCCACCCCTACGACACCCCCGAGGTCGTCGCCGTCCCGGTCGTCGCCGGCTCCCCCGCCTACCTCGCCTGGCTCACCGCAGAGACCGCCGTCTGATCGCCCCGGATGCCCACGCACGGACGTCGCGTTCCTGCGACGAAAGGCATCCGCTGAGGGAAGAAGGCCGCCGACCGGCGCGGCGTGAACGGCCACCCCGGCAGGTTCGCTCACGTGCCGGCGACGTCGATCACCTCGAAGCCCGTCTCCGGGTGTCAGGCGTCACAATCTGACCGTGGACTCCCTCGTCTCATGCCCGCCGCCAACCCTCGGAAGCGAGCATCTGTCCGCGCGAGTCCGTTCGCGATTCAGCGGCAGGTTGGTACGCGCCGGCCTGTCGTCACGCCCAGTCGTCGGGTTCCCAGGCGTAGAGCAGGTCGAGCAGCTTCGGGTCCCCGTCGAGTTGCAGGGAGTCCACCGAAATGCGGTCGTACCGCCAGAGGACCAGATCACTGGCCGTGCCGCGAAGGGAGAGGCCTGCCGCTTCCTGCGCCCCGCCGGTGGCGGGCAGCCGGGTGGTCCGTGCCCCGTCGCCGTCGACCGTGAGGCGCCAGGAGCGGCCCTCGGCGGCGTGAAAGTCGAAGGCGGTGGGCTTGTGCGGCCAGGCACTCCTCGTGAAGCTGGCGATGAACAGGCTCTCCTCGACGCCGTCGAGCGCCACCTCGACCGGCAGTGAGGCCGAGTCGCCCACGGTGAGCTCAGCATCGTAGGTGTGCACCGCGATCTCCTGGATCTGGTGCCGGGCGACGCCACCGGCAGTGTGCGGCGTCTGCGTGACACCCCAGCCGGTGAAGCAGCCCTGGTCCGGACCGGCCTCCCGCAGGGCCGCCAGCAACAGCTCGGTCGAGGCGGCCAGCCAGGCCAGCACGGCCTCGCGCTCCTGCGGTGCGACTGCGTCGCCCTGGGCCGGGGTCCTGGACGTGGCGTCCGGCCCGGCGGCGACGGTGGCGGCCCAGCGGCGACGGCCCTCGCCGATGTGCTGCACCAGGTCGAGCAGCGTCCACTCGGGGCAGGTCGGCACGGGCAGGTCGAGGCTGGGTGCGGCAGCGATCGCGGCACGGAAGGCGGTTGAACGTTCGTCGATCAGCCGCAGCAGATCGGGAAACTCCAGAGTCTTGTGCACGGCGGCAGTTCTACCACCTTGATCCATTTGCCTGACAGCGGTTTTCCCAGCCGACACGGCGGGGAGCTCCGGCCCGGGCGATCCCACGCTCGGGCTCCCGCTACGCCACGCGCGGGTTCCGGGTCGAGGTGACGTACCACCTGGAGGTGGTGGGTCGCCAGGGATTCACCGAGGCACGCTCGTCAGGCGCGTGCGCGCACCACGGCGGCGGAGACCTCCGTCCTGTCCCGGCCCGGTGGCCGGCCGGGGGCGGCGCTGGGAGGCCGCTCCCAGTGGCCGGCCAGTTCGGCGTAGCGGGGGGCCGCGGAGAGCAGCTCCTCGTGGGTGCCGAGGTGGGTGTCGCGTCCGTCGAGGAGGAGCACGCGGCGGGCGCGGCGGGCGGAGCTCATCCGGTGGGCGATGACGACGAGCGCGCCGTCGCGGGCAACGAAGGCCTGTTCGGCGCGCGCTTCGGCGGCCGGGTCGAGGTGGCAGGTGGCTTCGTCGAGGACGACGAGGCGGGCGGGCGAGAGGTGGACCCGGGCGAGGGCAAGGAGTTGGCGCTCGCCCGAGGAGAGCGCGGACGGCGTGTCGATCGGGGCGTCGTAGCCGCCGAGGCGGTCGACCAGCGGCTCCAGGCCCAGTGCGCGGACGGACGCGTCGAGCGCCGCGGGGCCGGCGTCCGGGGCGAGGTAGGTGAGGTTCTCGCGGACCGTCCCGGTGAAGACGTATGCCTCCTGCGGGATGAGGGCCACCTCGCGCCGCAGCCGCGCGGGCGGCACCCGGTCGAGCGGGACACCGCCGTGGGCGACCGTGCCGCCGGTCGGCGTCTGCAGGCCGGTGAGCAGCAGGGCGAGGGTGGACTTCCCGATGCCGCTCGGGCCGACCACGGCGAGGTGGTCGCCGGGTTCCACCCGGAGGTCGAGTCCGTCGACGACGGGTGCGGCGTGCGGCCCGTACCGGAAGGTGAGGCCGTGGACGGCGAGCCCGCCCGGGCCGGGAGTCCCGTCGGGGGCGGGGGCGGGCGTCTCCCGGTAGGCGGTGGTCTCGGCCAACCGGCGGAGGACCGCGTCGAGTTGGACTCCCCAGGTGCCGAGCAGGGTGGTGAACGAGCGCAGTGCCGGGTCCAGTCCGGTGATCAGGTAGGTCACCGCTCCGGCGGCCGCGCCGGCGCTGAGCCGGCCGGAGCCGACCAGGCCGGGCAGGTGCAGTACCACGACGAGCAGCGGGAGTTGGGAGCCGAGCAGGACGACGGCGCGGCGGCCCGCGCCCGCCCGGCCGAGGGCGGCGACGGCGCGGGCCTGCGCGTCGGTGGCGGCGTCGACGGCTGCCCGGGCGCGGTCGCGGGCGCCGCACGCGACCACGTCGCGCAGCGCGTCCAGGACGCCGCCGGCCTCGCGGGCGAGCGCCTCGTCGGCGAGCACCACGGCGCGCTGGCGGGCCGCCAGGGTGCGCAGCAGCACAGCCAGGAGGAGCAGCGCGACGACGACGCACGGCAGCACCAGCAGCGCGACCGTCCCGGACAGGGCGGCGAGCCCGACGACGGCCGCGACCAGCGCGAACGCCACCTGCCGGACGGTGCGCAGCAGGGCGGCGACCAGGTTGCGGACGCTCTCCACCTGCTCGGTGAGCCGGGCGACCGCGGCCGGGTCGTGGGGTTCGCCGCCGGCGGCCCAGCTGTGCACCGAGCCGGCGACGGTCCGCCGGACGAGCGCGTCGCGCAGCGGCTCGACCACGTCGCTCAGGGCGGGGAAGATCCGGCGCACCGCGTACGCGCGGACGGCGAGCGCGGCACCGAACAGCAGCAGCCAGCCGAACCCGGCCCACGGGCGCTGCGCGAGGAACCCCCGGTCGAGCGCGGCGGCCAGCAGCACCCCCGACAGCAGCGGCGGCGCCGCCTCCACCAGCGACCATCCGGCCACCCGCGCCAACGGGCGTGGTCGGGAGGCGAGTTCGGCGGCGAGCAGGCGCAGGCCGGCGGACCGGCGCGGGCCGTTCCCGCCGGTGCGGTCGGGCAGCGGGGCGGCAGCGGTCAGCGAACCGGGCATGGCGTTCCCTCCAGGACGGACTCCGTGGCCGTCGGGTCGAAGACCGCGCGGTACGCCGGGTCGGCGTCCCACAAGTCGGCGTGTCGGCCCGTGCCGCGCACTCGGCCGGCCTCCAGCCAGACCACCAGGTCGGCGCGGGCGGCGGTGGCGGCGCGGTGGGTGACGAGCAGGCGGGTCCGGCCGGCGAGTCCCTCGGTGAGGGCCGTCTCCACCCGGGCGGCGGTGACCGTGTCCAGGCTGGAGAGGGCGTCGTCCAGGACCAGGACCCGGGCGTCCTGGGCGACGGCTCGGGCCAGTCCGAGGCGCTGCGCCTCGCCGCCGGACCTCGGCGCCTCGGCGAGCGGGGTGTCGTACCGGCCCGGCAGCCGGTCGACGAACGCGGCGATCTCGGCCGTCCCGGCGGCGGCCCGGACCGCCGCCGCGCCGGCGGCGCCCGCACCCCCGTCGGGGCGCCCGTACCCGATCGCCGCCGCGACCGTGTCGCCGGGCAGGCCGGGCCGGGCGAACGCGCAGGCCACGGCGGAGCGCAGGGCGTCCTCGCGGAGTTCGGTGAGCGGGATTCCGTCGAGCAGGACACTGCCCTCGTCGGGGTCGAGCAGCCGGGCCGCGAGGCCGGCGAGGGTGCTGCGCCCGGAGCCGGAGCGGCCCACCACGGCGACCAGCGCACCCGGCGGCAGGGTGAGCCGCACACCGTCCAGGACCGTCCGGTCCCCTGCCCGGACGGTCACCGACCGGAACTCCACCAGGCCCGAGGGGAACGGGAGTTCACGAGTTCCGGCCGGGGGAAGCGGCAGATCGAGGACCTCGGCGAGCCGGCGGGCGCCGGCCCGTGCCTGGGCGACACCCATCAGCGTGTCCGCCTGGTTGAACAGGGCGGTGCCGAGCACGGTGTACGAGGCCGCCGCGAGCAGTTGGCCCGCGCTCAGCCGGCCGGCGGCCACGCCCGCGCCGCCGGTGGCGAGCACGGCCACCTCGACCAGCGGCAGCAGCAGGCCGAGCCGCCACGCCGCACCCGCCTGCGCGAGCCACAGGCTCCGTCCGGCAGTGGAGAGTTCGGCCAGCGGGGCGAGTACCCGATCGGCCTCCCGGGCGGCGGTGCCGCAGGCGCGGACGGTCCGGGCACCCCGCATGGCATCGGCCAACAGCGCGGCGATCCGGCCCAGGTGGCGCTGGTAGGTCAGGGACAGCTCCGAGGAACCGGCCACGAACCGGCGCATCACCGCGACCGCCGGGACGGTGCCCAGCAGGAACGCCACCGCGAGCCGCCAGTCGATCAGCGCCAGCGCCAGCAGTCCGCCGAGCGAGGTGAGGGCGGCGGTCGCGGCGCCGACCAGCGCCGGTGCGACCGAGGCGGCGCGGGAAGCGGCGCCGATCAGGCGGCTGTTGAGGTCGCCGGCCGGAACGGCCCGGAGCGCGGACGGCCCGGCGGCCAGGACGTGGGCGGTCAGGTCGCGGCGCAGCCGCGCGGTGACGGCGGCGGAGGCGGCGGGGCTGGCGGCGGCCGCCAGCATGTCGGCGAGGGCGGCGAGCAGGAGCAGCGCGGCGAGGACGGCGACGGCGCCGACCGGGACGGTGCCGCGCAGCGCACCGTCGACGGCGGCGGACGCGGCGGCGGGCAGGGCGAGGCCGGCGGCCGCGGCGGTGAGGGTGGCCGCGGCGAGGGTGACGGTCCAGCCGGGTGTCCGGCGGACCGCATCGGCGAGCAGCCGGTCGCCGGTCCGGGCCGGGCCCGGCGGCCGGGCGGCGCCTGCGGTGCGGCGTCGGGGCTTCATCGGTGGGCACTCCTGGTCACGGGCTGCGGGTGGCCGGCTCCGCGGGCTACGGGCGGCGGGCGGCCGACTCGGCGGACGGCGGGGGCAACGGCGATGCGGCAACAGCGGTGCGGCAACGGCGGTGGGGCCGGGTCCGGCGGCGGGGCGGGAAGGTGTCCCGCCCGGCCGCCGGGCCCGGCCCCGGGTTCAGCCCGGCGTGGGCGCCGGTGTCCCCGCCGCCCGCCGGGGCGGCGCGGATCCGGTCGTCAACGCGCGGTCAGCGCGGCGTGGTTCAGCCGGTCCAGGTGCAGGTGAACCAGCAGGTGTCCTCGCAGCGGCCCAGACCGGCGGGCTCCTCCTCGGTCAGCTGCTGCAGGGCGTCCAGCTCCAGGTCGAACTCCATGACGAACTCCTTCTCCGTGGTCACGTCGGTGTGCTTGTGGTGTGGTGCGTGGTGCGGGGTGGTTCAGCCGGTCCAGGTGCAGGTGAACCAGCAGGTGTCCTCGCAGCGGCCGAGGCCCGCGGGCTCCTCCTCGGTCAGCTGCTGCAGGGCGTCCAGCTCCAGGTCGAACTCCATGACGAACTCCTTCTCCGTGGTCACGTCGGTGTGCGGATGTACGGCTGTGCGGCTGTGCGGCTGTGCCGGTGGATCAGTTGGTCCAGGCGCAGGTGAACCAGCAGGTGCTCTCGCAGCGGCCGAGGCCGGCCGGCTCCTCCTCGGTCAGCTGCTGCAGGGCGTCGAGTTCGAGCTCGATGTCCATGGGTGTCCCCCCTTTCTTCGTCGGTGTGCGGGTGGTGCGGGTGCGCCGGTGTCGGCGCTCCTCCGGGCGGGGCGTCAGAGCGCGCCCGTACGGAGGAAGTCGGTGAGGGCGGTGCGGACGGCCGCGCCGCCGGGGCCGCCGGGCGGGTAGTGCCCGGCGCCGGGGATCTCCCGGTAGGTGAAGTCCGCGCCGGGGCGGCGGCCGAGGGCGAGCAGCCGGTCGCGCAGCTCGCGGGACTGGCCGACGGGGACGACCTCGTCCCGGTCGCCGTGGACCAGCAGTAGGGGCACCCGGATCCGGTCCGCCTGCCGGTACAGGTCGCGTTCGGCGGCCGTTTCGGCGGGTGCGGCGAGCCGGTCCAGCAGCGAGCGCACCCCGGGCGAGCCGGCGGCGGCCAGCCGCGGGACGGAGAGGAACGGCGCGACGGCGGCGCAGCGCGACCAGCGGTCGGGCGCGACGGCGGCGGCCAGCACGGCGAGCCAGGCGCCGTAGCTGATGCCGTACAGGGCGGGCGCCTCCAGGCCGTTGGCCGTCCGCCAGGCGGCGAGTTCCCGGCCGGCCCGTTGGACGTCGTCCAGGTCGGGGCCGCCCCAGTCGTCGCGGATCGCGTCCCGGTGGGCGGCGCCGTAGCCGGTGCTGCCGCGCTGGTTGAGGGCGACGACGGCGATACCGGCGGCGGCGAACTCGCGCAGCAGCGGGTCGAATTCGTACCGCCAGGCGGCGGACGGGCCGCCGTGCAGGGCGAGTACGGCCCGTTCGGCCGTCCACGGGTCGCCGTGCACCACGGCCTCCGATCCGGCGAACTCCCGCAGCGCGGCCGATGGTTGACCGGCCGGCCGGGCCCGGTGGCGGCCGGGCACGGTGACCGGGGTGGCGGGCGTGTCGGGGGTGGAGTGGATCAGCTGCAGTCCCGCTCTCCCCCAGTGCGCGCGGTCGCCGAACGTGCCGGGTGCGGAGGGCAGTTCGACGGCGGTGTCGGCCGCGAGGTCGTGGATGAGCAGCCGGTCGACCGCGCCGTGCCCGGAGCGGACCGCGAGCCGTCCGCCGGACGGGTCGAGGGCGAGCGGACGGACCGTCCCCGGAAGGGAGTTGAGGCCGTCCGGGTACGCGGTCGGCGTGCTGCCGTCGAGCGGGCGCAGGCCCAGCCGGTGGCCGCCGCCGGCGGTGGGGACGGCGACCAGGGCCCGTCCGCCGCCGGTGAGCAGCAGGCGTTCGCCCGCTTCGGCGCCGGGCAGCGGGGTGGTCCGGCCGGTCGCCGTGTCGACGACCGCGCCGTGGGCCGCGCCGCCGGCGACGACCAGTCCGGCCAGGTGCCGCCCGTCGAGCCAGCTGCCGCCGAGCAGGCCGCCGGGGATCCCGGCGAGGTCGACCAGCTCCGGGCCGGGGCCGGTGAGCAGGCGCAGGGTGGAGCGGCGGTCGCCGTCGGTGGTGACCAGGACGGCCAGGGCGTCGCGTCCGGGCCAGGGCAGCAGCCGGACGGCGGCGTGGTGCACGGTGCCGAGCGGCCGGGGCCGGTCGTCGCCGGGGGTGGCGGTGAGCAGGTCGTGGCGTCCCCCGCCGCCGCGGCAGAGCAGCAGGCGGCCGTCGGGCAGTGGCAGGCACTGGGTGCGCGGGGTCTCGGCGTCCCCGGCGGCGGGCAGGTGCGCCCGCTCGGGGGTGCCGTCGCGCAGCGTCCAGAGCTCGGCGGTGTACCGGCCGTCGGCCCGGGCGGCGAGGCAGCCGAGCCGGTCTCCGTCGGCGGAGTACGCGATGCCCAGCCGGGCATGGACCTCGGGCGCGGCGGTGAGCGTCGTCGCGGTCATCGGGTCGCCTCCGGGCCCGGGACGGGCAGCCAGGGGCGCGGGCCGCCGTGCTGCAGGCGGTGCAGGAAGTCGAGGGCGCCGGCGGTTCCGGTCTGGTAGTCGGCGACCACGTCCACGGCGGTCTCGTCGGGGATCAGCCGCCGGCCGTCGCGGACGGTGTGCCGGACGTCGATGCAGGCGGCCAGTTCCTCGGCGTGCCCGAGCCAGCGGGGTTCGCCCAGCAGGTGGGCGAGGTCGAGCAGGAACTGACCGTTCCCGGCGAGGCCGTGGCAGGTGGCGGGCGAGGTCTGCCAGCGCTGCCGCACGACGGCCGCGCCCGCCGCCTCCGCCGCCGTGCGGAACCGGGCCTCCCCGGTGGCGGCCCACAGCCGGATCAGGAAGGTCCCGACACCGGACGAGCCGCTGCACCAGTTCGGCAGCCGGGAGTCGGTGCCGGACGCGGCGCCCTCGCCGGTGCCCCACCAGGCGGCGTCGCCGTCGTGGTCGGCGGCGGCGAGCAGGCTGTCCCCGGCGCGGACCGCGAGGGCCCGCAGGTCCTCGCGGTCGGCGGCCCGGCCGGCGGCGAGCAGGAAGGTGCCGATGCCGGCGGTGCCGTGCGCGAAGCCGTGGTGGGTGAGGCCGGCCAGCGCCGAGTCGAAGTCGGCGGGGATCGGCCAGCAGACCCGTCCGCCGGGGTGCTGCTCGGCGCGCTCGGCCAGGCCGTCGGCGGCCTGCTCGGCGCGGACCAGGAAGTCGGGGTCGCCGGTGGCGTGCCAGAGGTGGAGCTGGGTGAGCCCGGCCCCGGCCGCGCCGTGGCAGACGTCGGGGTTCGGCCAGCTCAGCGGTGTCCGGCGGGCCAGGTCGAGGGCGCGGCCGGCCATCGCCGGGTCGCCCAGGACGCGGGCGGCGTCGTACAGCGCCCAGGCGGTGCCGGAGCGGCCGAAGTAGAGGCCGGGCAGCACGGCCGGTTCGGCGGGCAGGGCGCGCTCCAGCCAGTCGGCGGCGGTGCGCAGCCCGGCGAGCGCGGCGGCGCTGCGCGGTGCCAGGCGGGTGAGCAGGGCGACCGGTCCGGCGGCGCCGTGCTGGACCGCCACCGGGTCGGTGGTGGCGCCGAACCCACCGGTGGGCCACAGGCGTTGGGCGTCGGGGGTCATGGTGGCGAGCAGGTGGTCCAGGCCGTCGGCGAGCAGCCGCTCGCGCCGGTCGGGCGCGATTCCGGCCCGGGCAGGTCCGGCGGTCGGGCCGGCGGGCACCGCTGCGGGCGGGACCGGTCGCGGGTCGGCGAGTTCGGCGCGCACCGCGTCGAGTCCCGGCCGCCGGGCGGGGTCCTCGTCCAGCAGCGCGGGGACCAGCGGCGCCAGCCGCCGTACGGCGCGGCTGCGGACCCCGGCGACGGCGAGCAGCTCGCCGAGCCGGTCCGCGAAGGGCCGGCCGGGCGGGTCGTCCGGGGCGAACACCGGGTCCGCGCCGGTGGCGAGGTGGAACAGCACCGCGCCGAGGCTGTACAGGTCGGCGCCGAACCCCGGCGCGGGCGCCCACCGTTCGGCCGCCATCTGCTCGGGCGCGGCGTAGCCGGGAGTGCCCGCGCGGTGGACGTACGTGCCGGGCGCGGTGGCGAGTTCGACGTCGACCAGGGCGACCAGGTCGCCGCCGTCCACCATCAGGTTGTTGGGGGTGAGGTCGCGCAGCACCAGGCCGCGCCCGTGCACCTCGGCGAGCAGGTCGGTGATCCGGCGGGCCAGCGCCAGCACCCGCCCGACCGGCAGGCCGGTCAGCCCGGCAGGGCCGGTCAGCTGGTCGGCGGTCCAGCGGCGCAGCGGGACACCGGGCACCACGCTCTGGGCGAGGAAGAGGTCCTGGCCGTGCTCGAAGAGGGCGAGCCCGCGCGGGGCGCGGTCGAGGTCGGCCAGCCGGTCGAGGACGGCCGCCTCGCGGCGCAGCGCGTCCCGGGCGTCCTCCCCGTTCGGCCGGGCCGCGGTGTGCGGGCGGGCCTGCTTGAGGATCACGGCCGCGCCGGTCACCCGGTCGACCGCGCGGAAGACACCGCCCTTGTTGGCGTGCCGGATCGCCCCGCGCACCTCGTACCGCCCGCCGAGCAGCACCGGCCCGGCGGTCCGGGCGGCCGCCTCCGGGGCGGGGAACGGGCAGTCGACCCAGGCGGGCGGCGTGTACGCGGGCCGCCGCTCGTCGCGCACCGACCCGCCGTCCGGACCGGTGAGCCGCAGCTCGTAGCTGCCGTCGTTGCCGAGCTCCCGCCGGCCGCGGAACACGCCGTAGCGGTAGTGCACCAGGCTGCCCGGGCGGTACGGACGGTCGGAGAGGATCCGCTGGCCCGGCAGCCCGGCGGTGGCCCGGTCGAGCGCCTCGGCGACCCGCAGTGCCTGGTCGTCGTCCACCGGGTAGGCGGTGAGGAACTTGCCCGCCCCGGCCCGGTCGTAGCGGCCGGAGATCAGCGCCTCGGCCCGCTCCAGCGTGCCGGCGAACTTGAACGCGCAGTCCAGCGCGAACAGCTGCTCGGCGGCCCGGGCCAGCACGTGCGGCGCGGACAGCGGGGTGGCCGACACGTGCAGCTTCCAGCCCTGCGGGCGGGGCCGGTGGGCGGGCGGCAGCAGCCGGGTCCAGAACTCCTCGGCCCGCAGCTCCCAGCCGGTGACACCGGCGCGCTCCATCACCAGCCGCACCTGCCCGGCCAGCGGGAACTCCGCCACGCCCGCCGCAGCCGCAGCCACGCCCGCCGGCGCGTCCTGCTCGATCTCCCGCTCGCCCGTGACCGCCTGTCGCCCCGTCACTTCCCTGCCTCCCCCGTTGCCGTCCCCCTTGCAGTCACTACGGTGCTGCGCCGCGGACGCCGGGCACAGAGCAGTCCCCTACTCAACCGGGCGGCGCCCGCTACTCACCCCGGCGCGACACGACCGGAACCCATCGGTTCGATTCAGCCCCGACGCTGCGACAATGGCCTGCGGCACCGCATCCGAACCGGGGGGTAAACGATGACTGCCGCGTACCGACGCCTGCCCATGTCCCTGTCCGGCCTGCCCTTCGTCGGGCGCCGCGCCGAACTCTCCGCCCTGCGCTCGGCGTTGCGCCGACCGACCGTACGGGCGGCGGTCGTCACCGGACCGCCCGGCGCCGGGAAGAGCCGCACCGGTGAGGAGTTCCTGCTCGCCGCCGAGCAGGCCGGACACCGATGTTGGCGGATCAGAGCCACCGAGGCGGCGGCCGCGGTCCCGCTGCTCGCCCTGGCACCGCTCCTGCCGCCGCAGCACGCCGACGACCCGGTCGAACTGTTCCGCGAGGTCGCCCGGAAGGTCACCGGCGGCGGACCGCGCCCGGTCGTCCTCGTCGACGACGCCCACCGGCTCGACCCCACCTCGCTCTCCCTGCTCGGGCTGCTCGCCGAACAGGCCGGACTCTTCCTCACCGCCACCCTGCCCGCCGAGACCGACCTGCCCGAGATCCTGCGCACCTGGTGGCGGCAGGACACCCTGCGACACGTCCCGCTCGACCCGTTCGGCCCGCAGGAGACCGGCGAACTGCTGCACGCCGCACTCGGCGGACCCGTCGCCGCACCCGCCCGGGCCGCCTTCGACACCGCCGGGGGCGGAAACCCGCTCCTGCTCCGCGAGTTGCTGCGCACCGCCGTCACCGCCGGCACCCTGCGCGACATCCGCGGCATCTGGTGCCTCGACGGCTCCCTCGACCAGCTCACCGTCGACGGCCTCGTCCCCGACCTGCTCCGCGGCCTGCCCCGCGAACAGCGCACCGTCCTCGAACTCCTCGCCCACTGCGGCCCCGTCGGCCTCGACGACGCCCTCCACCACGCCACCGCCGACGCCCTCGCCGACCTCGAGGAACTCGACCTGCTCACCGTCTGGACCGACGACCGCCGCACCCACGCCGCCCTCGCCCACGCCTGGCACGCACCCCTGCTCCGTGCCCGCACCACCCTCGTCCGCGCCCGCACCCTGCTGCTCGGGCAGGCCTCCCGGGTCCGCGCCCACGGCGCCCGCCGCGGCGGCGACGAACTCGCCCTCGCCTGCTGGGACCTCGACGCCACCGGCACCGCCTGCCCCGACCTGCTGGTCCGCGCCGCCGGGCAGGCCCTGCGCAGCGACGACGTCCCCACCATGTGCCGCCTCGCCCGCGCCGCCCTCCTCCACGGGCCGAACGTCGCCGCCGGCCTGATGCTCGGCGAAGCCCTCGGCCAGCAGGGCGACTTCGCCGAAGCCCTGCCCGTCCTGCGCGACGCCTTCGCCGCCGCCCGCACCGAGACCGACGTCGCGGCCGCCGCCGTCACCCTCGCCACCACCCTCTTCTACGGCGTCGAACACCCCGCCGACGCCATGGCCGTCCTCACCGAAGCCACCACCCGCATCGGCCCCCACCCCGCCCTCACCGCCTGCGAAGCCACCCTCCTCACCGCCGCCGGCCGCACCGCCGAAGCCCAGCGGACCCTCACCCACCACCCCGCCGCCGCACCATCCGCAGACCGGCCCGCCACAGGCGGGAGCGGTCCGGCGGCCGTCACCAAGCTCCCCGCCGGAGGCGGGTCGCAGGGGAGCGTCCTCGAACTCCAGGCCCGCCTGCGCGTCGAGATGGCCTCCGGCCGCGTCGCGGACGCGGTGGAGACCTGCCGCGCCGCCTACGCCGCCCACCGGCGCCTCGCCGACCGTTCTGCCGTCTACTACCCGGCCCGCAACCTCTACCTCCTCGCGGTGGCCCTGTTGGAGGCGGGCCGGCTGCCGGAGGGCGAGGCGGCGGCCCGGGAGGGCCAGGCGGCGATGTTGCGTTCGCCCGTTCCGGCGCTGACCGCGTGGTTCCCGTGGGCGCTGGGCCGGATCGCCCTGGAGCGGGGCCGTCCGGCGTCCGCGCTGGCGCATTTCCGTGAGGCCCGCGCGCAGGCGCGGTTGCGCCGCCAGCCGTTCGTGGAGCGGCGTGCGCTCGCGGGCGCGGTGCTGGCGGCGGCCCATCTGGGGCAGGTAGCCCCGGAGGCGGCGGAGCTGGACGGCCCGGCCGGGCCGGACGCGCCGGTCCGCGCCTGGGACACGGTCCGCGCGCAGGCGTGGGCGACGCTGTGTGCCGGCAGTCTGCCGACGGCCGCGGCGCTGTTGCGGTCCGCCGCGGGGCACGCGCTCGCGGACGGCGAGGTGACGGCGGCGGTCGCGATGCTGGACGACCTGGTGCGCTGGGGTGTGGTCGAGGAGGCGGACGCGCTCGCGGCGGCGGCGGCCCGGATGCAGGGCCCGTACGCGGCGGCCCGCGCGGAGCTGGCGCTGGCGGCGGGCGCGGGCCGCGCGGACGCGTTGGAGGCGGCGGCGGAGCGGCTCGCCGGGCTGGGTGCGGACCTGCGGGCGGCGGAGGGGTTCGCGGCGGCGGCGCTCGCCTGGCAGGCGGCGGGGCACCGGGCCAGGTCGGCGCGGGCGGCGCAGCGTTCGCAGGATCTGGCGGCGGGGTGCGAGGGTGCCGCGACGCCGGGTCTGACGCCGCTGCCGGGTGCGGATCCGCTGAGTTCCCGTGAGCGGGAGATCGCGCTGATGGCGGCGCGGGGCCGGACGAGTCGGGAGATCGCCGCGGAGTGCGTCCTGTCGACCCGGACGGTCGACAACCACCTGGCGCGGATCTACCGCAAGCTCGGCATCTCCAACCGCACCGAGCTGCCGGGCATCCTGCTTCCGGCCGCCGTGCTCTGACACCTCTCCCCCGCTATGTGACCGACGAGTAGGGTGGCGCGGGACGGTACTGCGCGAACGGGGGTCGGCCGGGATGGGCGAGCTGCACACGGGCTTCTTCGGCTCGGTGGACGAGGTGGTCGAGCGGCTGGCCGGGGCGGGCTATCTGGCCTCGCAGGCGGTGGCCACCACCGTCTTCCTGGCGGACCGCCTCGGCAAGCCGCTGCTGGTGGAGGGCCCGGCGGGGGTCGGCAAGACGGAGCTCGCCAAGGCGGTCGCGGCGGTGGCGGACGCGCGGCTGGTCCGCCTGCAGTGCTACGAGGGCATCGACGAGTCCCGGGCGCTGTACGAGTGGAACCACGCCAAGCAGTTGCTGCGGATCACCGCGGGCCGTGACGGCGGCTGGGACGCGGCCCGGACGGACGTGTTCGGCGAGGAGTTCCTGCTGCCGCGCCCGCTGCTGACGGCGATCCGGAACGACGGGCCGACGGTCCTGCTGGTGGACGAGACGGACAAGGCGGACCTGGAGGTGGAGGCGCTGCTCCTGGAGGTCCTGGGCGACTTCCAGGTGACCGTCCCGGAGCTGGGGACGATCCGGGCCGCGCGGCGCCCGTTCGTGCTGCTCACCTCGAACGCGACCCGCGAGCTGTCGGAGGCGCTGCGCCGCCGCTGCCTCTTCCTCCACCTGGGCTTCCCGGAGGCGGAGTTGGAGGAGCGGATCGTCCGCCTGCGGGTGCCCGGACTGGACGCGGCGCTGGCCGCCTCGCTGGTCCGGGTGGTGAACGCGCTGCGGGCGATGGATCTGCGCAAGGCGCCGTCGGTCGCCGAGACCGTCGACTGGGCGCGCACCCTGCTCGCCCTCGGCGCCGACCGGCTGGACGAGGACGTGGTCCAGGCGAGCCTGGGCGTAGTCCTCAAGCACCAGGAGGACATCGTGCGCGCCGCCGAGAAGCTCACCCTGGCATGACCGGCGCGACCGGCACGAGCGACCCGGCGGCCCGACTGACCGGCCTGGTCCGGGCGTTGCGCGGGCACGGCATCCCGATCGGGCCGGCCGAGACCGTGGACGCGGCGGCGGTCGCCGAGGTGCTGGGCTTCGCCGACCGCGAGCGGCTGCGCGAGGGGCTGGCCGCCGCCGTCCTCCGCTCCTCGGCCCAACGGGCCGTCTTCGACCCGGTGTTCGACCTGTTCTTCCCGCTCGGGGTGGGCCGACCGGAAGCCGCCCGCGGGCAGGCGACCGCGCCGGACGTCGAGGAGCTGCGCGCCCGCCTGGCCGAGGCGCTGGCGAGCGGGGACCGCGCCGCGCTCGCCCGGCTGGCCGGCGAGGCGGTGGACGCGCTGGGCCGCTACGGTTCGGCCCCGGGCTCGGACGGCTTCTCGGCGTACCAGGCGCTCGGCCGCCTCCAGCCGGAGACGCTGCTGGCCCGGGTCCTCGCCGGCCTGGGCCGGGACAGCGCCGGGACGGGCAGCGCCGGCACCGCCTTCACCGACCGCCTGGAGGCGGACGAAGTGCGGCGCCGGATCCGCGAGTTCCGCGCCCAGGTCGGCACCGAGGCACGCCGCCGGGTGGCCGAGCTGCGCGGTACCGAGCGAATTGCCGCCCGCGCGGTCGCGCCCACCGTCGACCAGCTCGACTTCCTCACCGCGGGTCGCGAGCAGCTCGCCGAACTGCGGCGCACCGTACAGCCGTTGGCCCGCAAACTGGCCACCCGGCTGGCTGCCCGCCGGCGCCGGGCGGCGCGCGGACAGCTCGATCTGCGGCGGACGCTGCGCCGCTCGCTGTCCACCGGCGGAGTGCCGCTGCGGCCCGCCTACCGGCAACGGCGGCCGGGCAAACCGGAGTTGGTGCTGCTGTGCGACGTCTCCGGCTCGGTGGCGGGGTTCTCGGACTTCACCATGCTGCTGGTCCGGGCGATCGGCGAACAGTTCGGCCGGGTCCGGGTGTTCGCCTTCGTCAACCGCACCGCGGAGGTCACCCACCTGCTCACCGGTCCGAGTACCGCGCCCGTCGGCCTGGCCCACCGCGTCCTCACCGAGGCGAAGGTGGCGGGCTACCACGGCAGCAGCGACTACGGCGCGGCGCTCCGCCAGTTCGCCGACGAGCACCTGGCCGCGGTCGGCCCCCGTACCGCGGTCCTGATCCTCGGCGACGCCCGCACCAACGGCTTCGACCCCGGCACCGACGCCCTGCGCCGGATCGCCGCCGCCGCGCGCCGCGTCCACTGGCTCAACCCCGAGCCCCCGTCCCAGTGGGGCTCCGGCGACTCCGCGGCCCTGGCCTACGCCCAGGTCGCCCCCATGCACCCCTGCCGCAACGCCCGCCAGCTCACCGCCCTCGCCTCCCGCCTCCTCCCCGTCTGACCTTCCGGGGCCGCCCCGCGGCGGCGGCTCACGGGCGGCCGGTGAGGGTGACGATCGAGGAGTCCCAGTCGGGGCCGTGCGGGACGACGGCGCTGAGCACGACGTCGGTGTGGTGGGTCCAGGAGTTGATCCGGGCGTGGACGTTCTGCTCGCAGGTCTTCTTCACCACGTCGCCGCCCAGGTAGGAGCCGAGGTGCATGTTGACGGCCCTCAGCTCGACGCAGCCGGAGACCGCCTCGATGTAGCCGCGCAGCCGGTAGCCGTTGTTCTCCTTGGTGACGGTGAGGTCGGCGACGCCGTCGCTGGAGCCGTCGCCCGCGGTCGCGTGCAGGTAGATGCTCTGCTCCTGCACCACTCCCCGGCCGGTGCCCGCCGCGGCGGCTCCGGGCAGGGCCGCGCAGAGGACAAGGGCCAGTACTGCTGCACCACGACGCACGGACACTCCCGATTCCCCGAAGGCTCACGATCGACGTGCCGTACAACCGCGCCGGTGCCCGCCGGGACACGCTGCACTGCTCCGTCCGGACGACCCGGCCGGACTACCCTGGGCGCATGCGCGTACGTCCGATGCTCGACAGTCCGGTGGACGGCGGTCCGGCCGCCCGCCCCGGCGGCCCGGAGGACATCGCCGGGCTGCTCGCCGCGCGCGGTGTCGCGGTGCTGAGCGGCGCGGGCCTGTCCACCGAGTCGGGGATCCCCGACTACCGGGGTGCGACCGGCCGGCACCGCCGGCACCGGCCGATGACGTTCCAGGAGTTCACCGCGGGCGAGGAGGCCCGCCGCCGGTACTGGGCGCGCAGCCACGTCGGCTGGCGGACGATCACCGGCGCCCGCCCGAACGCGGGCCACCACGCGGTGGAGGCGCTGCGCCGCGCGGGCCACGTCTCCGCGGTGATCACCCAGAACGTGGACGGCCTGCACCGGGCAGCCGGCACCGCCGACGCGGTCGAGCTGCACGGCGGCCTGGACCGGGTGCTCTGCCTGGGCTGCGGGCGCACCTCCACCCGGGAGCGGCTGGACGCGCGCCTGCACGACCTGAACGGCACGCTCGGCCGGGCGGAGGGTGTCCGGGTGAACCCGGACGGCGACGTGGAGCTGCCGGACGAGCTGGTGGCCGGCTTCCGGGTGGCGCCGTGCGAGGAGTGCGGCGGCGTCCTCAAGCCGGACGTGGTGTTCTTCGGCGAGAACGTGCCCAAGCCCCGGGTCGAGCACTGCTACCGGCTGGTGGACGCGGCGTCCGGCCTGCTGGTGCTGGGCTCCTCGCTGACCGTGATGTCGGGCCTGCGCTTCGTCCGGTACGCCGCCAAGGCCGGCAAGCCGGTGGTGATCGTCAACCAGGGTCCGACCCGCGGCGACGCGCTGGCCACCGCCACGGTCGACCTCCCGCTCGGCCCGACCCTGACCGCCCTCGCCGCCCGCCTCAAGGGCTGACGGCCGACGGGCGGCGCCGCTCAGCGCGCGTACCCGAGCCCGTCCAGCACCTCGGGCGCCAGGCCGAACGCGGTGGTCATGCCGATGCCGGAGGTGACCGAGACGACCCGGACGCCCTCGGCGGGCTCGGCGATCAGGAACGGCTCCGGCGCGGAGGCGTACACGCCGCGCCAGCGCTCGCGCACGGTGAGGCCGTCGACGCCGAGCAGCTCGGCGGTCTCGGCGAGCACGGCGGCGTCCAGCGCCTCGTCCTCGAACGGGTCGAGGGTGGTGCCGTACGCGTGGGTGTCGCCGATGGTGAGGGTGCCGTCGGGGCGCTGGGTGTACATCAGGTTGAGGCCGATCCCGATCAGGTCGGGCCGTTCGGCGGTGAGGCGCGCCCGGACGGCGGGCAGGCTCGGGCAGGCCTCGTAGCCGCTGTAGCGCAGCAGCGAGTAGCCGGTCTGTACGGCGGGTTCGACGGTGGCGCCGCCGGGGGCGTCGACCCGCAGCATCCGCAGCGCGCAGCGCCGGACGCCGAACTGCGCGGCGAGCTCCGGGTAGTGCCGGTCGACGTCGTGGCCGGTGGCGAGGACGATCGTGCGGGCGGTGAGGGTGCCGCGGCTGGTGTGGACGGCGCCCGGCTCGATCGCGTGGGCGCTGGTGGTCCAGTGGAAGGTGGCGCCGCGCTCGGCGAGGTGGCGGGCGATGGCGTGGGCGGCGGCGCGCGGGTCGACCCGCAGGTCGTCGGGGAGGAAGGCGCCGCCGAGGACGCCGGCGCCGACGGGGATCCGTTCGGCGACCTGTCCGGCGGTGAGCGGGCGGACCTCGTCGCCGCGCAGCTCGGCGAACTCGCGCAGGACGGCGAGTTCGTCCTCGGCGCGGGCGACCATCACGGTGCCGGTGCGGCCGTACCAGAAGCCCGCCTTGTCGGCGAGGTGGGCCCAGGTGGCGCGGGCGTTGCGGGCGTAGCGCAGGGCGTCGCCGTCCTGGGCGGTGCCGCAGGCGTGGCCGAAGTTGCGGACGGAGGCGCCGGTGGCACGGTCGCCGCGTTCCACCACGGCGACCGTGAGGCCTCGCTCCAGGGCTTCGTGGGCGTGGGCGAGGCCGACGATGCCGGCGCCGATGACGACGACGTCCGCCGAGCCGAGCGGGGAGGGCATGTGCTGGGGTCTCCGTTCCGGGTTCTCCGCGCCCGAGCCGTCCAAGTTGTATGGACAACTGGGCCTACGCGGAGAATCTATGATCACCACCCGCACCCCGCCGAGAGACGGCCCGTGAACAACCGGTGAACACCACCGCCCCTCAGAGAGGCCGCTCCGTGCCGAGGTGCGGCGCCTCCACGCCGAGGTGCGGCCGCTCCGTGCTGAGCGCGGCCAGCAGCGGGGCCAGGAACTGCCGCTCCAGGCGCCCTGGCGGCAACTGCTCGGGCTCCACGTACGCCTGGGCGAGCGCGCCCTCGCGCAGGGCGATCAGCAGCCGGGCCACCTCGTCGGGGTCGGCGGTGAGGGTGCGCCCGGCCCGGGCCAGGTACTCGGTGAGGCCGCGGGCGATCTCGGCGCGCAGCCGGGCGTCGTGCCGGGCGAGCACCCAGGCGGCCTGCGGGTCACGGATCGCGTGCAGGGTGAACTCCATGGTGACCAGGTACCAGGCGCGCTCGGCGGGCTCGACCTCGGCGAGCACCTCGGCGACGCCGTCCAGGGTCAGCGCCCCGTCCGCCACGGCGTCGATCCGCTCCCGGATCCGGCCGACGATCCGCTCGCTGTGCTGGTCGAACAGCGCCAGGAACAGCTCTTCCTTGCTGCTGAAGTTGGAGTAGAAGGCGCCCCGGGTGTACCCGGCCCGCTCGCAGATCTGCTCGATGGTGGCGGCGCGGAAGCCCAGCTCGGCGAAGGTCTCCAGGGCGGCGTCGAGCAGCGCGGCGCGGGTGCGCGGGCGGCGCTTGGTCTCTCCCTTGGGCATGGGCGGGCCCTCCTCGTGCGGTGATCGATTCACGATACCGCCCCGGATCCGATCGGATGCATCGACGTATCCGATACGCGCGTGTATCTTTTGGCCCGTCCCACCCTCGGGCCAGCCCCCACCCCCCGCAGGACTCTGGAGCCCCCATGAGCACTCCCGAAGTGAGCACTCCCGAAGCCCTCTCCGCCGCCATCGGCCCGGTCCCCGCCGGCGTGACCATCCCGCTGCCGCCGACCTTCGAGGACGTGGCGGCCGAGCGCCAGTACCGCAAGGAGCAACTGGCGGCCGGATTCCGGCTGTTCGGCCGCTTCGGCTTCTCCGAGGGGGTCGCCGGCCACATCACGGTGCGCGACCCGGAGCACCCGGACCGGTTCTGGGTGAACCCGTTCGGCATGAGCTTCCACCAGATCAAGGCCTCCGACCTGATCCTGGTCGACCACGAGGGCACCCTGGTGCACGGCAACCGCCCGGTGAACAAGGCGGCCTTCGTCATCCACTCGCAGGTGCACGCCGCCCGCCCGGACGCGATCGCCGCCGCGCACTCCCACTCGCTGCACGGCAAGGCCTTCTCCAGCCTCGGCATCCCGCTCGACCCGATCACCCAGGACGCCTGCGCCTTCTTCGAGGACCACGCCGTGTACAGCGACTACCGGGGCGTGGTCAACGAGATCGAGGAGGGCAAGCGGATCGCCCAGGCGCTGGGCCCGCACAAGGCGGTGATCCTGCAGAACCACGGCCTGCTCACGGTCGGGCAGTCGGTCGCCGAGGCGGTCTGGTGGTTCGTCACCATGGAGCGCTCCTGCCAGGCGCAGCTGCTGGCGATGGCGGCGGGCACCCCGAAGCTGATAGACCGGGAGACCGCGCTGATCACCCGCGGTCAGCTCGGCAGCTCGCTGGCCGGCTGGTTCCAGGCCCGACCGCTGTGGGACCAGATCACCGCCTCCGACCCCGACCTGTTCGACTGACCCCTCCCCCACGCAACGCCGAGCCCCGAGGACGTACCCGTGCCGGACACCGCCCGCCGCCCCCGGATCGCCGTCCTCGGCGCCGGCTCGATCGGCTGCCACCTCGGCGGCCTGCTCGTCTCCGCCGCCGAGGTCACGCTGATCGGCCGCCCGGCCGCGATGGCCGCGATCGAACGGGACGGGCTCACCCTGACCGGCCCGGGCGGCGCCCGGCGCACCGTCCGCGACCTGCGCCTGGCCACCGACCCGGCGGCCGCCGCGGGGGCCGATTACGTGCTGGTCGCGGTGAAGTCCGCCGACACGGCCGCCGCCGGCCGCCAGCTCGCCGACGCCACCGGCCCGGAGACGGTCGTGGTCAGCTTCCAGAACGGGCTGCACAACCCGGAGCTGCTCCGCGGCGAGCTGCCCGGCCGTACGGTGCTCGCCGGGATGGTGCCGTACAACGTGGTCCGCAGCGGGGTCGCGGGCTACCACCAGGGAAGCGCGGGCCGGCTGATGGTCGAGGACGGGCCCGGGGCGGCCGACCTCGCCGCCACCGCCGCGCGGGCCGGGCTCGGCCTGGAGCTGCGCTCCGACATGCCGGGCGTGCAGGCGGCGAAGCTGCTGATGAACCTCAACAACGCGGTCAACGCACTGTCCGGGCTCCCGCTGCGCGAGCAGCTCGGGCAGCGCGCCTACCGGGAGTGCCTGGCCCGCTGCCAGCGCGAGGCGCTGACCGTCTTCGCCGCGGAGCGGATCGTCCCGGCCCGGCTCGGGCCCGTCCCGTCGCGCCTGATGCCGGCCGTCCTGGGCCTGCCGGACGGGCTGTTCCGGCGGCTGGCGGGGGCGAGCCTGCGGATCGACGCGCAGGCCCGCTCCTCGATGTGGGAGGACCTGGAGCGGTCCCGGCCCACCGAGATCGGCAGCCTCCAGGGCGAGATCACCGCCCTCGCCGAGCGCCACCGGCTGCCCGCGCCCGCCAACGCGCGGCTGGCCGAACTGGTCCGCGCCGCCGAGTCCGGGGGCCGCCGCGACTGGGGCGGCCCCGAACTCCTGGCGGCGCTCGACGCCTGACCGGGCGGCGGGCGGTAGGGCCCGTCAGGTGAACAGGTCGGGGAACAGGTCCTCGAACGGCTGGGTGGTCACCGAGACGCCCCGGCCGAAGGGGTCGTCGAAGTCCCAGATCAGGAACAGCAGGAAGGCGATCAGCGCGGCGAACGCGCCCGCCAGGAACAGCTCCCGCGCCGAGCGGCGGATCTGCAGCGTGAACACCATGCCGACGGTCACCACCGCGCCGGTGATCAGTCCGAACCACACCAGGCCGGGCATGGTCGGCCCGGTGCTCTGGCCGCGCGCGTTGCGGGCCTCGTCGGCGGCGGCGATCCGGTCGAGCATCGGCTGGTACGCCTGCGCCTCCAGGTCGTTCTGCGGCGCCCGCTCGGCGACGTCGGTCCGCAGCTTGGCCAGCAGCGCGGTGCCCTCCGGCGCGATCGAGCCGTGGTCGCGCATGTACTGCCACTCGGTGTCGACCACGTACGAGACGTACGCGTCGACGTCCTTGCGGACCTGGTCCCGGTAGTCGGCCGGGAACACCTGGACCCGCTGGCTGACCTCGCGCAGCGTCTGGGCCTCGTGCAGGGTGTCGTCCTGCGCCGCGGCCCGGCCCTCCCACACACCGGCGATGGCGAGGCCGAGGACGATCGCGTAGATGACGCCGATCATCATCGTGATGTACTCGATGACATCCGGCGTCTCCGACGGGTCGTCGTCCTCGGGTACCCGTCGCTGCCTGAGCACCACCACCGCGATGACCACGGCGCAGGCCGCGGACATCGCGATGGCGAGCGCCAGCCACTCGGACATGGCGTCTCCTGTTCGATCTTCACTGAAGGGTTGGTAGAACGTTTCCCCGCGCCGTCGGGCGCGGGGACCGGGTCAGGACCGGCCGCGGCCCATGCCTCCGGCCCGGCCGCGCGGCTTGAGCGCGGCGGCCGCGAGCACCGCGGGCACCGTGACGACCGCCATCGTGGTGGTGGTCGGGAGCGTGCGGCGGCGCGGCGGTTCGGCGCGCGGGGGCGGCGGCGGGTAGCGCAGGGCGACCGGCCGCGGGCTGGGCGGCGCGGAGCTCGGCGGGGGCGGCGGCACCGCGGCGGCGCTGCGCGAGGGCGGCGGTGCGGGCCGGCTCGGGGTCGGCGTCGGGGTCACCACCGGCCGGGGGACGACCGGCGGCACCAGGGTGGGCGTCGGGGTCGGCGTGGGCTTCGGCGCGGCCGTGGGTGTCGGCTTCGGCGAAGGCGTCGGCTCGGGTGTCGGCGTCGGCTTCGGGCAGGGGTGGGTCGGGTGCGGCGGATGGCTCGGGTGCGCCGGGTGGGTGGGGTGCGGCGGGTGGTCCGGGTGGCTCGGCTGTCCCTGCCCGATCCCGACGCCGCCTCCGACGCCGACCGACACCCCGTTGCCGACGTGCACCGAGACGCCGCCCGCCACCACCGTGGTGTCCACCCCGACGTCGACGCAGACGTGGACGTGTCCGTGCCCGCGGTCGCTCGCGGGCGCGGCGGCCGCGCCGGACAGCACGCCGCAGATCGCGGCCGCACCGGCGAGCGCACCGGCTGTCCGGGCGGAGAGTCTGATCCTGGGCTGCATGGGGCGGGACGGCCCTTCCTGGTGTCGACCGGAGGGCGCACCCCACCGGATCCAAGATCCAACTGACGCACCCTCAACTGCCGTCAGCGCCGCCTGGTTACGGCCACGAGCGTTTTCGAGGCAGTCGGACTGACGACCGGTCAGACTTTCTGCGCCCGTGCGGAACAGTAGATCGCCCGGCACCGCGGGTGCCGCCCCGGACTCCCGCCTGCACCCGATCAGGTGAACCTCGGCACCCGGGCGATTGGCGGCGGCCGAAAACGGAAATCACCACCGCCCGGCGCGGGAGAGGCACGCAGGGCGGTGGCGGGTTCGCGGGGAGGCTCGGGCAGGGTCAGAGCAGCGGGCCGGTGACCGGCAGCACCACCTGGCAGGGGATCGGCCGCGGGTGGGCCGGGTCCAGCGCGTTCAGCACGTCGGTCAGCGCGATCGGGTCGTAGGCGATCTCGAGGTGGTCGGTGGCGTCCAGCGCGCACTGCTGCTGCACGGTGATGTTGGTGACGTGCGGCCCCTCCGGCAGGAAGGCGTTGGTGTACGGGGTGACCACCTCGTCGAACCTGGTGGCGATCACGGTGTACTCGACGCCGGGGACGGTCTGCCCGCCCGCGTTGAGCGCGGTGATGAAGTCCGAGCCGATCTCCTGCTGCACGCAGGCCTTGCAGGGCCCGCTCAGGAAGTCGTTGGCGGGCGCCAGGATGTGCAGCTGGCGGGCGAGTTCGGTGATGCCGTCGAGCGTGGTGCCCTGGTTGCTGGGCGCCAGGCCGACCAGCTTGCCGACCTTGGCGGCGCCGCCCAGGTTCTTCAGGTAGTACCGCGGCAGCATGCCGCCCTGCGAGTGGCCGACCAGGTCGACCTCGGCCGCGCCGGTGGCGGCCAGCACCCGGTCCACGAAGCCGGCCAGCACGGCCGCGCCGCCCTCGATCGCCCCGGTGCCCTGGATCGGCGACCAGGCCGCCGGGCCGCCGTAGTTGAACGCGTAGACGCAGTACCCGGCGTTCGCCAGCAGCGGCGCGGCTCCCCGCCAGTTGTCGTTCATGTTCTCCAGCGTGCCGTGCACCAGCACCACCGGCGCGGGGTGCGCGGCGCTCGGCCGGCAGGACCAGTCGTTGGCGCCCGGCGGCGACTGCTCGGGGGCCAGGAAGCCGGTCAGGAAGCCGGTCGAGAAGTGCGTCTCGACCTGGTACCCGCCCGCCGCCGCGGCGGGCTGGGCGCCCGTCGCCAGCAGACCGGCCGCCGCGACGAGTGCCGTCGCCGCCGCCATCCGCGTTCTCTTCGCTCTCATTTCCGCACCAACTTCCGCGTCGCCGGAATTCCCTGACATCCGGACCGGCCACGAAACTAGGAGCGCCCCACCGGGTCGTCAACAGACCCGCCGCGGGTCCGAAAGAAGTACGACCGCGGGTGCACGCAATTTCCCCGCCCCCGCCCGAAACCTGTCACGACCCTGAGCACTTTGCACCGCATCCCCCCTCCCAGTGCCGCACAACGTCACGTCAGACCTATTGACCCGTCGGTAACATCAGCTCCATACTCCAACCGGCCACCCACCCGCCACCCACCCGAAGGAGTCGACTTGACCGGCCCCTGGGGCAACCTTCCGCGGAATTTCGCGGCGGAACTCAGACCCGAGCAGAAGACCCTCGCAGCCGAGATCATCCGCGAGATCCGGGCGGCCGTTCCGGAATTCTCCCGGCCGCTCGCGGGGAAATTCGGGACGGGAATACAGCACGGTGTGGAGACCGCGCTGGCCGAGTTCGGCGACCTGGTCGAGGGCACCGCCCAGCCCGATCCGGCCCGGCTGCGGGTGTACCGCTCGCTCGGCCGCGGCGAGCTCGCCGAGGGCCGCAGCCTGGACGCGCTGCAGGCCGCGTACCGGATCGGCGCCCGGGTGGCCTGGCGCCGGTACGCCCGGGTGGCCCGGCGCCGCGGGCTGAACTCCGAGCAACTGGCCACCCTGGCCGAGGCGGTGTTCGCGCACATCGACGAGATCGCCGCCGCCAGCGTGCAGGGCTACGTCGAGGCGCGGGCCGACCGGGCCGGGGCGCTCGGGCGCTCCCGGCACCGGCTGCTGGCCCTGCTGCTGGCCGGCGCCTCCGCGGAGGAGATCGAGCAGGCCGCGACCGCCGCCGACTGGCCGCTGCCCCGGCGGGTCGCCTGCGTCGCCCTGGACGCCCCCACCGCCGAACGCCCGCGCGGCGAGCGGCTGCCCGACCCGGTGCTCGCCGCCCTCGACCAGCCCGAGCCCCACCTGCTGGTCCCCGAACCGGAGTTGTACCTGGACGACCTCCGGGTGGTGCAGGCGCTGGCCGGGCGCGGCGCGGTGGTCGGCCCGGCCGTCCCGCTGCACCAGGCCGCCGACTCGCTGCGCTGGGCGCGCCTGGTCCGCGCCCGGCTGCCGCTCCCGCCGCAGCAGCCGGTCGACTGCCGCGACCGGCTGCCCGACCTGCTGCTGCTCGCCGACCCGGCGCTGGTCCGGCTGATCGCCGAGCACCGGCTGGCCCCGCTGGCCGGGCTGACCGCCAAGCAGCGCGAGCGCCTCGCCGCCACCCTCTCCGCGTGGCTGCGCACCGAGCACGGCACCGCGCCGGAGGTCGCCGCCCGGCTGGGCATCCATCCGCAGACCGCGCGCCGGCGGCTGCACCGGGTGCAGGAGCTGTTCGGGCCCGCCCTCACCTCGCCGGACGCCCGTTTCGAGCTGGAGATCGCGCTCCGCGCGGCCCCCTGATGTCCGGGCCTCTCATGTGGGAGCGCTCCCAGAAGTATTGACGGACCCTCTGCTCTCTGGCTTTATATTGACGGCTTCCGCAGTCATGGTGTGGGAGCGCTCCCGGACGACCCCCCACACGTCCAGAGAGGACCGGAACCATGCGCATCCAGCTGCGCCGTCGCCTGCGCCGGCTCGGTGCGGGCACCGCGGCCTTCGCCGCGGCGCTCGCCGTGCTCGCCTCCCCCGTCACGGCCGCCCCCGCCCAGGCCGCCGCCGCGCCCGGCACCGGGTACTGGCACACCAACGGCCGGCAGATCCTGGACGAGGCCAACCAGCCCGTCCGGATCGCCGGTATCAACTGGTTCGGCTTCGAGACCGCCAACTACGTGGCCCACGGCCTGTGGAGCCGCGACTACAAGTCGATGATCGACCAGATGAAGTCGCTCGGCTACAACACCATCCGGCTGCCCTACAGCGACGACATCTTCAAGGGCACCACCCCGGCCAGCCTCAACACCTCCGGCGGCATGAACGCCGACCTGGTGGGCCTCAACTCGCTCGGTGTGATGGACCGGATCGTCAACTACGCGGGCAGCACCGGCCTCAAGGTGATCCTCGACCGCCACCGCCCCGACTCGGGCGGGCAGTCCGCGCTCTGGTACACCGCCTCGGTGCCCGAGTCCACCTGGCTCGCCAACCTCCGGTCGATCGCCGGCCGGTACAACGGCAACCCGGCCGTGATCGGCATCGACCTGCACAACGAGCCGCACGACCCGGCCTGCTGGGGCTGCGGCGACCAGGCGACCGACTGGCGGCTGGCCGCGCAGCGCGGCGGCGAGGCGGTCCTGGCCGGCAACCCGAAGCTGCTGGTCTTCGTCGAGGGCGTGCAGACCTTCAACGGCAGCTCGTACTGGTGGGGCGGCAACCTGCAGGGCGCCGGCCAGTACCCGGTCCAACTCAGCGTCGCCAACCGGGTGGTGTACTCGGCGCACGACTACGCCACCAGCGTCGCGCAGCAGAGCTGGTTCTCCGACCCGTCCTTCCCCGCCAACATGCCCGGCATCTGGGACAAGAACTGGGGCTACCTGTACAACCAGAACATCGCCCCGGTCTGGCTCGGCGAGTTCGGCACCACGCTGCAGTCCACCACCGACCAGACCTGGCTCAAGGCCCTGGTCCAGTACCTGCGGCCGACCGCCACCAGCGGTGCCGACGCCTTCCACTGGACCTTCTGGTCCTGGAACCCCAACTCCGGTGACACCGGCGGCATCCTGAACGACGACTGGACCAGCGTCAACACCGTCAAGGACGGCTACCTGGCCTCGATCAAGGCCCCCGGCTTCGGCAGCTCCACCGGAGGCGGCGGCGACACCCAGGCACCCACCGCGCCCACCGGCCTGGCCGTCACCTCCACCACCAGCAGCAGCGTCTCGCTCTCCTGGACGGCCGCCACCGACAACACCGGCGTCACCGGCTACGAGGTCTACCGCGGTACCACCAAGGTCGCCACCGTCACCGGCACCGCGTACACCGACACCGGCCTGACCCCCGCCACCGCGTACGCCTACACCGTCCGGGCCCGGGACGCGGCCGGGAACGTCTCCGCCGCCTCCGCCGGCGTCACCGCGACCACCGCCACCTCCGGCGGCGGCACCGGCAGCGGCTGCACCGCCACCATCGGGCTGAACGACTGGGGCAGCGGCCTGACCGCGACGGTCACCGTCACCAACACCGGCACCCGGCCCACCACCGGCTGGCAGGTCACCTGGAACTGGCCGACCTCCCTGACCGTCACCGGCTCGTGGAGCGCCACGATCGCCCGCAGCGGCCAGAGCATCACCGCGACCAACCTGTCCTACAACGGCGCGCTGGCGCCCGCGGCGAGCACCAGCTTCGGCGTCCAGGCCTCGCGCTCCGACGCCGGCGCCCCGGCGACCGCGACCGCGGTCTGCACCGCGCTCTGACCCACTCCCCCCCACCCGCGGTGTGCGGCAGCCCCTCCCCGGAGCTGCCGCACACCGCTCACGCGTTCCCGGCCCCGGCCTCCCGGCTCCGGCGCGCCCGGGCCACCAGCACCGCGACCACCGCGCCGCCGGCACCCACCAGCGCCACCAGCCCGCCGAGCAGCGGCCACCGGAGCCCTCCCGACGACCCCACCGGGTCGGCAACCGTCCGCACGGCCGACACGGCGGGGACGGACGCCTCGGCCGACGCGGACGGCGACGGCGACACCTGGGCGGTCGTCGAAGGGCTCGGCGAAGGGCTCGGCGACGGCGACGCCTCGGCGGACGGCGAAGCGGTGCTCGGGGACGCCGCCGCGCGCGACGCGGACGGCACCGCGGCGGCGGAGCGCGAGGCCGTGGCCTTCGGCGCGGCCGAGCGGGTGGTCGGCGCGGGCGCGGCGGCTCCGCCCCCGTAACGGAAGGTGGCCGTCGGGCTGCTCCCGATGCTGTCGAGCGTGCCGTAGACGTACTGCGGGCCGTTCATCAGCGAGTAGCTGATGACGCCGTTGCCCAGCACGTGCACGGTCCCGCGTGCCGCGTCGGGGCCGAACGTCACGGTGGCCCGGACGGTCATGGAGCCGTGCGGCTCGATGAACAGCACCCGCTCCCGCTCGTTGAGCGACCAGCCGCCGTTGCCCTCGACGTGGTCCGAGGACCGCCAGGCTCCGGTCGCCGGGTCGTTCCACAGCACGGTGATGCCGGTGTCCTGCGTCCCGCCCTGCTGGGCGAAGTTCCACATGCTCAGGTAGAAGCCCGTCACGTTGATCCGGTACTGGGAGGTCGACCGGACGGTCATCGTCACCGTGAAGCTCCCGCCGACCGGCAGCGAGCCGGGCACCCCGGTCATCGTGGTGCTGATCGAGCCGTTGCCCGCGGCCGAGGCCGACCCCGGCAGGAGCAGGAGCAGCAGGGCGGCCGCGGCGAGCGCGACGGCACGGCGGGCAGGACGGTACACGGAATCCCCCAGGCGGACCGCGGCTCCGCCGTATGCGGAGCGAGCGGTGCCGCATGCTAGCAGTCCCCCGGCGGGTGATCCGCGGGGGCAGGGTGCGAGGATGGGGGCTTCCGCCCCCGGTGGCGGACCACGTCGACAGGCCGCGCCCATCCCGCAGCGGCCACAGGGCACGCGACGCGGTCCGGCTGCGAACCCCGGCAGACCCCCGGCGGTGCTCTCTCCTTCCCTCCACGCAAGAAGAGTGCGATGCGCCCTACCCTCATCCCGTTCCCCCTTTCCTTCCCGTTCCGCGCCATGGCGGCGGCCGGCACCGGTTCGCTGCTGCTGGGTGCCTGCTCGGCGCCGACCAGTCCGGCCGACCGGACGGCGGCCGAGCTGCGGGCCCGCGTCCCGCAGCCGGTGCGTGCCGCCGGTGTGCTGCGGATCGGTTCCGACCTCAACTACCCGCCGGTCGACTTCAGGACCCCGGACGCGCCCTGGGCCGGTCTGGACCCGGACCTCGCGGCGGCGGTCGGCAACTACCTGGGCCTGAAGATCGAGTTCGTGAACATGCCCTTCGACCAGGTGATCCCGGCCGTCCAGCAGAAGAAGATCGACCTGGCGATGTCCGCGGTGATCGACACCCGGCGCCGCCAGGAGGGCACCGACGACAACCACCAGCAGGTCGACCCCGGGGTGGACTTCATCGACTACTTCATGACGGGGACGTCGATCCTGGTCCGCAACGGCAACCCGCTGAACATCTCCTCCCTGGACAGCCTGTGCGGCCGGACGGTGGCCGTGCAGCGCGGCACCATCCAGGCCGAGGTGGGCCGGCGGCAGATCAACGCCTGCCTGAAGGTCGACAAGCCGATGAAGCTCCACGAGCTGGAGACCGACGCGCTGGCCCAGGCCGAGGTCTCCGCCGGCACCGCCGCCGCCGACCTGAACGACTACCCGGTCGCGGTGTACAACACCGCCCCGGAGCGCGGCGGCCGGTTCGCCATGGTCGGCGCGTACGGGCAGTCCAGCCCGTACGGCATCACGCTCAACAAGCGCGACACCGAGCTGCGGGACGTGCTGGCCCACACCCTGGACCAGCTGATCCGCAACGGCGACTACGACCGGATCCTCACCAAGTGGGGCGTCCAGCGCGGCGCGGTGACCAGCGCCGTGGTCAACGGCGGTCTGTAGCCCGCAGTCCGAAAAGCGGTTCAGGCGCCGAGCGCCACCGGTGCGCCGACGAGTGAGCCGTACTCGGTCCACGAGCCGTCGTAGTTCTTCACGTTGCCGTAGCCCAGCAGCTCGGTGAGTGCGAACCAGGTGTGCGCGGAGCGTTCGCCGATCCTGCAGTACGCGACCACCTCACGTCCGCCGTCGATGCCCGCGTCCCCGTACAGGGCGCGCAGCTCGGCGGCGGACTTGAAGGTGCCGTCGTCGTTGGCCGCCTGCGACCAGGGGATGTTGACCGCGCCGGGGATGTGGCCGGGGACCTGGGCCTGTTCCTGCGGCAGGTGCGGCGGGGCGAGCCGCTCGCCGCGGTACTCCTCGGGCGAGCGGACGTCCACCAGGCCGAGTTCGCCGCCGGTGCGGGCGAGCATCTCGTAGCGCAGCGCCCGGATCTCGGGCCGTTCGCGGCCGTCGACGGTGTAGCCGGTGTGCTGGTAGTCCATCACCTCGTGGGTGAGTTCACGGCCCTCCAACTCCCATTTCTTGCGGCCGCCGTCGAGCAGTTTCACCGCCTCGAAGCCGCGCAGTCGCAGGATCCAGTACGCGTACGCGGCGAACCAGTTGTTGTTGCCGCCGTACAGCACCACGGTGGTGTCCTCCTCGACCCCGGCGGCGGACAGCAGCCGGCCGAGCGCCTCCCGGTCGAGGTAGTCCCGGCCGACGGGGCTGTGCAGGTCGGTGGCCCAGTTCCAGCCGACCGCGCCGGGGACGTGGCCCCGGTCGTACGCGGCGGTGTCCTCGTCGACGTCGACGATGCGAACGGTGCCGTCCGTCAGGTGGGCGGCCAACCACTCGGTGGAGACCAGCCGTTCCGGGTGCGCGTAACCGTTGCCGCTCATCGCCCGGTCCTCCTCTCCTCCCCCGCTCCGATCAGATCGGCCGCGCCGCCGCTCACCACGGCGGTCACCGGCACGCCCGCCCGCGCGAGCAGTCCGGCGGCGACGGCGGCCCGCCGCCCCCGGCCGCACACCGTCCACACCTCGCCCGTGAAATCCCCTGCCCGGGAAGTGAGTTGTCCGAGCTGGACGGCCCGCGCGCCGGGCACCGGCGGCTCCGGCCGGGTGCGGACGTCCAGCACGGTCACCGCGCCGGGCCCGCGCGCGGCCAACTCCCGTACGTCGGCGGTCGCGAAGGACGCCACCGGCCGTCCGGTCGCCGCCCACGCCTCGACCCCGCCCGCGAGCCGGCCGAGCGCCCGGTAGCCGATCCGCAGCAGCTGCCGGACGGCCTCGGCGGCCGCCTCGGCCGCCGGCTCCGGCAGCACCAGCACCAGGTCGGTGCCGAACGGGACGATCTCCCCGACCACCGCGCCGAACGCGTCGTCCAGCTCGTGGCCCAGCGCGCCCGGCAGGTGCGCGGCGGCGTACTCGCGGCGGTCGCGGGCGTCCACCACGGTCGCGCCGTGCAGCGCCAGGTGCTCCGCCTCGCCGGGCGTCAGCGGCGGCAGCACCGGCGGGTGCCCGAGCACCGGCGGCCCGGCCCGGTTGATCGGCGCCATGTGCCGGTAGTAGCCGGGCACCGGCGGCAGTCCGCGCAGCCGCCCGGCCAGGAACTCCGCCTCGTCGGCGGCCAGCAGCCCGGGGTTGCCGAGCCGCTGCGCGCCGACCGTACTGGTCCGGGCCCCCGGCTCCGCGGCGGTCGCACAGGAGCTGCCGGCGCCGTGGGTGGGCAGCACCCGGGTGGCGTCCGGCAGCGCGGCCAGCCGCCGCAGCGAGCGGTACTGGGCCCGGGTCAGCTCCTCGGTGCGGTCCGGGCCGAGCAGGTCGGTCCGGCCGGAGGCGCCGACCAGCAGGCTGCCGCCGGTGAACACCGCCTCGGGCCCGTCCTGCGGCCGCTCCCGGTGGTGCACCAGGTACGCGGTGTGCTCGGCCGTGTGCCCGGGCGTCTCCAGCGCGCGGACCACCGCGTCGCCGACCGTGACCTCGTCGTCCTCCACCAGCGGCAGGTGGGCGAACCCGTACCCGGCCGCCGCCGGCCCCGCCACCGTCGCCCCGGTCGCCTCCCGCACCTCCAGTGCCCCCGAGAGGTAGTCGTTGTGCACGTGCGTCTCCAGCACGTACCGCACCCGCACCCCGCGCCGCCGGCACGCCTCCAGCACCGGCCAGCAGTCCCGCTGCGGATCCACGTACGCCGCCTCGTCACCGCTCACCAGCAGGTAGCTGGAGTCGCCCAGCCCGGCGGTGACGATCGCCTCGTAGCCGATCCCGTCCACCCGCGCTCACCCGCTCCCGTTCAGTACGCGACCACGTCCAGCGCCGCCGCCGGATTGCAGCCGTAGCCGTCCGCGTTCCACGGCGCCCGGAGCGGCTGCGCGGCGCCGCTGGCGTCCGTCGCCCGGACCTCGATCCGGTGGCCGCCGGGGCGCTCCGGCAGCCAGCGGTACGACCAGTCGCACCACGCGTACCGGCTGCCGCCGCGCAGCCGCGCCGGCCGCCAGGCGCCGTCGTCGATCCGCACCTCGACCCGCTCCACCGGCCCGGCGCCCGACCACGCGTGCCCGCGCAGCTCCGTCTCCGCGCCGACCCGCAGCCGCGCGCCCGGCGCCGGCGCGGTGATCAGCGAGCGGACCCGGACGGTGGTGACCGGGCCGTCCTCGGTGCCGCCGTCGGTGCCGTACGAGTCCCGGTAGACGTACGAGCCGCCCTGGAACGGGCCGCTGAACGGCCGCTCCACCGCCCGCACCGCCACCAGCCACTTCACGTCCGCGACCCCGTACCGTCCGGGTGCCACCAGCCGGACCGGCGCGCCGTGCTCGGCGGTCAGCGGGCGGCCGTTCAGTTCGAGGGCGAGCAGGGTGTCCGGGTGCAGGGCCGCGGCCACCGGCAGGCTGCGCTCGAACGGGGTCCGCCGGCCGTCGACCGTCCCGCTGTCGGCGCCGGTGAACACGTACTCGGCGGCCCCCGGGTCCAGCCCCGCCCGCTCGGCGACCGCGGCGAACGGAACGCCGGCGAACAGCGCGCACCCCACCGCCCGCTCGCCCCACGGCACGCCGGGCGCGGGCGGCCGCATCAGGCTCCGCCCGTTGCCCGCGCACTCCAGCACCGCCTCCACCTCGCGCCGGCCCGAGGCCCGCAGCTCGGCGAGGCCGAACTCCGCCGCCCCGACCCGCAGCCGCCAGCGGTCCGGGTCGATCTCCGGTACCGCGAAGTGCGAGCGCACGAACAGCGCGTCCGCCGCGGTGCGGTGCGCCGCGAGCGCCGCCGCGGGCGTCTGTGCGTTGAACGGCTCCACCGTGACCGTCTCGGGCCCGCCCATACCTCGAATCTACGCCCGCGGGGCGGCCGGGAGCGCGTCGCGGGCCTCAGCCCGGGTGCCGCCGCAGGTAGCCGTCGACCGCGGCGGCGGCCGCCAGCATCGCCCGCCCGCGCGCCGTCACCCGCTCCCGCCGGCCCTCCAGCGCGGCCCGCAGCGGCTCCGTGCCGCCCGCCGCCCGGACCCGCTCCAGCACCCGGGCGATCTGCTCCAGCCCGTACCCGCCACGGCGCAGCTGGTGGGCCAGCAGCACGTCCCGCACGTCCGCGGGCGCGTACACCCGGTACCCGGTCCGCCGGTCCCGGGCCGGCACCACCAGCCCGGCCCGCTCCCACGCCCGCAGCGTCGCCGCCCGCACGCCCAGCCGCCGCGCCAACGGCCCGATGAACGTCTCCGCCGCGCCGCCCGGATCCGCCTCCACCAGGTGGCCGACCGCCGCCTCCACCTCGTCGAGCGTCCGCCGGTCGACCGCGAGCTGCTCGTGGCTCCCGTCGATCAGCCGCAGCGCCTCCGCCAGCTCCCCCGCGTTGAGCGCCCGCATCACCGCCGTCGCCGTCGCGTGCCCGTGCGCGGGCACCAGCGCCAGGAACGTCCGCAACGCGGCCGCGTGCCGCGGCCCGTACCGCCGGTACCCGTGCGCCGAACGCTCCGCGGGCGGCAGGATCCCCGCGTCCTCGTAGTTGCGGACCGCCTGCGTGGACAGCCCGTGCTCCCGCGCCAGATCGACCGGCCTCAATCCCGTGTTTGAAACTTTTCCCACCACCGTCGCTCAGCTGCGCGTCAAAGTCTCCACCGAACCCTCAACGATAGCGTTGAAGCCATGACCGACCAGCTGCAGGACGCCACCCGCCCCTACTCCCCCGCCGCCCTCACCTCGCTGCTCTCCCCCGACACCCGCGTCCTCGCACTCGGCGAGCCGACCCACGGCGTGGACGCCTTCCTCGACCTGCGCAACGAGCTCCTCGCCCACCTCGTCGAGCACGAGGGCTACCGCTCCGTCGCCATCGAGAGCGACTGCCTCGCCGCCCTGACCGCCGACGCGTACGTCACCGAGGGCACCGGCGACCTCGACACCGTCATGGCCACCGGGTTCAGCCACGGGTTCGGCGCCTCCGCCGCCAACCGCTCCCTGCTGACCTGGATGCGCGACCACAACGAGACGTGCGCGCCCGAGGACCGGGTCCGCTTCCACGGCGTCGACGGCCCGCTGGAGATCACCGGCGCCGCCTCGCCGCGACCCGCGCTCACCGCCCTCCGCGACCACCTCTCCACCCACCTCGGCCCGGCCCCCGTCCCCTCCGCCGACACCCTCGACACCCTGCTCGGCCCCGACGACCGCTGGACCCACCCGAACGTGATGACGGACCCCGGCGCCTCACCCGGCCGCACCGACGACGCCCGCGAACTGCGCCTGCTCGCCGACGACCTGCAGACCCTGCTCACCGCCCACGCCCCGCAGCTCCTGGCCGCGGCCTCCACCGAGGCCCACCGCCGCGCCGAGCTGTACGCCCGCACCGCCACCGGGCTGCTCCGCTACCACGCCGCCCTCGCCGACACCTCGCCCCACCGCATCGCCACCCTGCTCGGCCTGCGCGCCACGATGATGGCCGACAACCTCGACGCGGTCCTGCGCGCCGACGAACGCCGGGGCCGCACCCTGGTGTTCGCCCACAACGCGCACCTGCAGCGCAACCTCAGCAGCCTCACCATGGGCGGCACACTCTTCGAGTGGTGGAGCCTCGGCGCGATCCTCTCCGCCCGCCTCGGCACCGGCTACGCCTTCGCCGCCACCACCTTCGGCACCCGCAACGGCACCGACACCCCCGCCCCGACCACCCTCGAAGGCATCCTCGCCGCCCTCCCCCACCCGCGCACCCTGGTCGACCCCCGCCGCCTCGCCACCGCCCTGGACCGGCAGCCCGACCGGCGGACCCCCGCCGACCACACCTACTTCCCCCTCGACCCGGCCACCACCGACCTCACCGACGCCATCGTCTTCCTCCGCGAGATCTGACACCCCCGGCCGGAAACGACGGACCCGGGGACGGACCCGGCCCTGCCGGGCGGCCGTCAGCCGGTCCCCGTGCACACCCGGCCGGGCATGCCGTGCCCGACCGGCTCCGCTCCGGATTCGATCGGGGACACGCTACGTCGCGACCGGCCCGGTCGGCGGGCGGCCGCCTATGGTCCGCACCGCCAGGGCGCCGGCCTCGCAGGCGGCGGTGGCGGCGTCGGCCGGGGAGGCGCCCGTGAGCCTCGCGGCGAGGTAGGTACCGGTGAACGCGTCGCCCGCGCCGGTGGTGTCGAGCGGTTCGACCGGACGGGCCGGTACCCGGGCGGCGATCCGGTCGCCGACGGCGACGACCGCGCCGTCCCCGCCGAGTTTGACCACCGCCTCGCCGAACCGCCGTGCCAGCGCCACCGCGGCGGCCTCCGGTTCCTGCTCGCCGCTGAGCAGCCGCGCCTCGTCGAGGTTCGGCAGCAGCAGCCCGGCGCCGACGACCGCCGCGAGGAACCGGTCCCGTCCCAGCCCCGCGATGAATCCGGCGGACGCCGGGTCGACGCTCACCGGCACCCCGCGCCGCGCCGCCTCCCGGATCACCGTCGCCGCCAACTCCCGGCCGGGCTCGGTGAAGCAGAGGTAGCCGGACAGGTGGACGCGGCCCGCGCCGTCGAGCAGCGACGGGTCCCAGTCGGCGGGGCCGAGGTTCGCGGTGGCTCCGCTGTCGGTGAGGAAACTGCGTTCGGCGGTGGCGTCGACCAAGGCGATCACCACGGCGGTGGCGGTCGCCCGGTCGACGGTCAGGAAGGACCGGACGCCGCTCGCCGCGAGCTCCCGCCGGTGCCAGTCCGCGGCGTCCGCGCCGACCCGGCCGAGCAGCCGGACGGCCGCCCCGGCGCGGGCGGCCCAGGCGGCGGCGTTCGCCCCGGCGCCGCCGGGCCGGACGGCGATCCGGGCGGCGGTGTCGGTGCGCGGCGCCGGCGGGTCGCTGTGCCGGGCGACGATGTCGGTGACCACGTCCCCGACGACCAGCAGCGCCCCGGCCACGCCCCCGCCGAGCCCGCCGCCCGCCCCACCGCCGGTACCCCGACCGGCTCCGGCCGCCCCACCGGCGGTGCCGGCACCGCTCCCGGCCGCACCTCCACCGGCTCCGCCGCCCGGCTCCGCGCCCGTCATCCGCGCGCCCACTCCACCGCGATCCGCGCGGCGAGCCGGACGTTGCCGCGGACGGCCGCGAGGTTGGCCTCCAGCGAGGCGCCCGCGGTGTGCTCGGTGAGGTACGCGAGCAGGAACGGGGTGGCGGCCTGCCCGCTGACGCCGGCGCGTTCGGCGGCGGCGAGCCCGTCCGCGAGGACGCGGTCGTGCAGGGCGGGGTCGAGCTGTTCGGCCTCGTCGACGGGGTTGGCCACGATCAGGGCGGAGTCGAGGCCGCCGAGCGCGTCCTGGGCCCACATCGCGGCGGCGACCTCGGCGGGGCCGTCCACGGTCCAGTCGACCGGGCGGCCGGAGCGGGTCAGGTAGAAGCCGGGGAACTGGTCGGTCCGGTGGCCGGCCACGGCGACGCCGAGGGTCTCCAGGCGTTCCAGGGTGGCGGGTACGTCGAGGATGGACTTGACGCCGGCGCAGACCACGGTGATCCGGGTGCGGGCGAGCAGTCCGAGGTCGGCGGACTCGTCCATGGTGGTCACCCAGCCGCGGTGGACCCCGCCGAGGCCGCCGGTGGCGAACACCCGGATCCCGGCCCGGGCGGCGAGGAACGCCGTGCCGGAGACGGTGGTGGCGCCGCTCGCGCCGGCCGCGACGGCGAGCGCCAGGTCGCGGTGGCCGAGCTTGCGCAGGCCGTCCTCGGCGGCGATCCGCTCCAACTCGGCTTTGCCGAGGCCGATCCGGGGCACCCCGTCGAGCACCGCGACGGTGGCGGGCACCGCCCCGCCGGCCCGGACCAGCGCCTCCAGCTCCTCCGCGACCGCGAGGTTCCGCGGCCGGGGCAGCCCGTGCGCGATGATCGTCGACTCCAGCGCCACCACGGGCCGCCCACCCGCCAGGGCGTCCCGCACCTCCTCCGAGATCTCCATGCGGAGATACCTGGCACGCCGCGGGGCTCCCGAAACCACTTCGGGGGCCCGCGCGCTCGCGGGCCCCCGAAGGGTCGTGCTCAGCCGGTGGCGGTCAGCTGCTGGTGGCGACCGCCGGGCGGGGTGCGGTGGTGCCGGGCTTGCTGAAGAAGAAGTAGGCCAGGGTCGGCACCAGGTACAGCACCCAGACGCCCACCTGCAGCCAGGTCGGGTCGGGCTGGAAGTTGAACACGCCCTTGAGCAGCGTCCCGTACCAGCTGTCCTGCGGGATGGTGGAGCTGATGTCGAAAGCGCGGTCGTGCAGGCCCGGCACCCAGCCGGCTTCCTGCAGGTCGTGGACGCCGTAGGCGAGTACGCCGGCGGCGACCACGACGAGCATCGCGCCGGTCCAGGTGAAGAACTTGGCGAGGTTGATCTTCAGCGCGCCGCGGTAGAACAGCCAGCCGAGCACGACCGAGGTGAGCAGGCCGAGCACCGCGCCGACCAGCGGGTTCCAGCCGTCGCCGGTGGCCTGCACAGCGGTCCAGATGAACAGCGCGGTCTCCAGGCCCTCGCGGCCGACCGCCAGGAAGGCGGTGACGACGAGCGCGACGGTGCCCATCGCGAGCGCGGCGTCCAGCTTGCCGTGCAGTTCGGACTTCAGGTGCCGGGCGGTGCGGCGCATCCAGAAGACCATCCAGGTGACCAGGCCGACCGCGATGATCGACAGGCTGCCGCCGAGCGCCTCCTGGGCCTCGAAGGAGAGCTGCGAGGAGCCGAACTGCAGCACCGCGCCGAACGCCATGGACAGCGCGACGGCAGCGGCGATGCCCGCCCAGACCGGCGCGAGCCGGTCCTTGCGACCGGTCTTCACCAGGTAGGCGATCAGGATGCAGACGACCAGGCTGGCTTCCAGGCCCTCGCGCAGGCCGATCAGGTAGTTGGCGAACACGGCGGCTCTCCTCGAAACAATGGTACGGACGGCGGACGGGCTCAGCCGAAGAGAGCCTGGCCCCACCACTCGCCGGGCTTGCGGATGCCGGGCGGGCAGGCGAAGTGGCCGGAGCCGACGTGGATGATGTACTCGTTCAGCGCGTCGTTGGCGGCCAGCCTGGTCTGCAGCGGGACGAACTGCTTGCGGGTGTCGCGCTGGTAGGCGAGGAAGAACAGGCCGGCGTCCAGACGGCCGAGGCCGTCGGTGCCGTCGGTGAAGGAGAAGCCGCGGCGCAGGATCATCTGGCCGTCGTTGCTGTCCGGGTGGGCGAGGCGGACGTGCGCGTCGTCCTTCATGGCCTTCAGGTCCGGGGTGTCGCGCTCCTTCTGCTTGCCGATCGGCGCGCCTTCGAGCTTGGTGCGCCCGATGACGTCCTCCTGCTCCTGCAGCGAGGTGCGGTCCCAGGTCTCGATGGTCATCCGGATGCGGCGGGAGACCAGGTACGAGCCGCCGGTCATCCACTCGGGGCCGTCGCCGGGGGCGACCCAGACGTGCTTGGCGAGCGCGGCGTCGTCGGTGCCCGCGATGTTGTGGGTGCCGTCCTTGAAGCCCATCAGGTTGCGCGGGGTCTGCGCGTCGGGCGTGGTGGAGGAGGTCTTGCCGAAGCCGAGCTGCGACCAGCGGACGTTGACCACGCCCATGCCGATCCGGGCGAGGTTGCGGATCGCGTGGACGGCGATCTGCGGGTCGTCGGCGCAGGCCTGGACGCAGATGTCGCCGCCGACCCGGTTCGGGTCGAGCCGGTCGCCGGCGAACTTCGGCAGGTCGACCAGGGCCTCGGGCCGCTTGGCCTTCAGGCCGAAGCGGTCGACGCCGTCCTTCTCGAACAGGGTGGGGCCGAAGCCGACGGTGAGGGTGAGCCGGGAGGCCGGCAGGCCGAGGGCCTCGCCGGTGTCGTCCGGCGGGGCCTCGGGCAGGCCGCCGGTGGCGCCGGCGCCGACCTCGCGGCCGGCGGTCATCGCGGCGGCGGCCTTGGTCCACTCCTTCAGCATCTTCACCAGGGCCTCGCGGTCCTTGGTGATGACGTCGAAGGCGGCGAAGTGCAGCCGGTCCTGGACCGGGGTGGAGATGCCGGCCTGGTGCTCGCCGTAGAACGGGATGTCCACGGTCTGCTTGGCGGGCACCGGGTCCTCGGCGTGCCGGGTGGCGGCGGCGACCGTGCCGACGCTGGCGGCGCCGAGCGCCACGCCCGCTCCCGCCCAGCCGATGACGGCGCGTCGGCTCAGCCCGGAGCGCTGCTCGGCGCCCTCGGTGCCGGTTCCGGCGTTCTCCGTGCTCTCCGCGTGTTCGGCGGTCATCGTCTGTGTTCCTTCGCGCTGGGTGGGATCGGGACTCGGCGGTGAAACTACCGGACCTACTGGACGACGACGGCGGCGGCCAGCTTGGACAGCGGCTCGCCCAGCGAGTTCACCGCGTCCTGGAAGGTCTTGCGCTCGGCCTCGGTGACCTTCTCGTACGAGACGTAGCCCTCGCCCTGCTTGTACTTGGCGAGCAGCGCCTGGATCGCGTCGAACTCGCCGTCCAGGGTCTTGGCCAGCGCGGCGTCCTTCTCGGCGGCGACCGGCTTCAGCAGCTCGTAGGCCTTGCGGGCGCCCTCGACGTTGGCGGCGAAGTCGGAGAGGTCGGTGTGGGAGTAGCGGTCCTCCTCACCGGAGATCTTGTTCTTCTGGACCTCGTCCAGCAGCTCCTTGGCGCCGTTGGCCATGCCGGTGGCGGTGATCTCGGCCTGCGGGATGCGCTTCTGCCAGTCGGTCAGGTCGGCGACGAGCTGGTCGGCGAGCTTCTTGTCCGAGTCGTCGATCTTGTTCTCGGCCCAGAGCGACTTCTCGATCTTGTGCCAGCCGGTCCACTCCTGGCCAGCCTCCAGGCCGTCCTCGCGGGTGTCGGTCTTCGGGTCGACGTCGCCGAAGCTCTCGGCGACCGGCTCGGTGCGCTCCCAGCCGACGCGGGACGCGGCGAACAGCGACTTCGCCTTCTCCAGGTCGCCGGCCTTGACGGCGTCGGCGAACTGGGTGACCACCGGGATGGTGGCGTCGGCCTGCTCCTGGGCGTACTTGCGGTACGCGTCGACCGCGGACTCCAGGCGCGGGTCCTTCTTGGCCTCGGTGCCGCCGGTCACGGTGATCTTCTGGCGGATGCCGTCACCGGTCTGGCCGGGCTTGCAGGCGACCTCGTAGGTGCCAGCCTTGACCTCGGCGTTGATGGTGGCCTTGGTGCCGGGGCCGATGTTCTCGCGCTCGGTGACGATCTTGTCGCCCTCGCCGTAGATGTAGACCTCGGTGGTCTTCGAGCCCTTGTTGGCGATGGCGAGCTCGATGTGCCCGGCGGGGAAGGTGGTCTTCGACAGCTCGCAGGCGGTGTCGGTCGCGTTCACCTGGATCGCGTCGGCGGAGCCGCCGTCCTTCTTGGAGGAGCAACCGGCCAGCGCGGCACCGGCCACGGCGATGGAGAGCAGCGTGACTGCGGTCGAACGACGGGCGGACATGAACACTCCACGGGCGAGGGTCGGAACAGGCAGGACTCACAAGGCCGGGCAGCGGTGATCAGGTCCGATCCCCGGCTGCCCGGTAAGCTAAGGCATACCTTAGAGGCAGCTGGGAACCCCGTCGATATCGGGGCGGCCACGAAACGGACACCCGCCGCCCGGCCACCGTTCCCCCGCCGTCCGGCGGGTGCCTGCGGATCCGTCAACCCCCGCCGAAAATTGTCGACTTGACGCCACTTCGGCTTGGCGCACCGTCCGCCCCCGATGTGACCGGGACCACCCCTCCGCCCACGAACGCAGGCCCCCGCCCGCCATCCATGGCACTCAGTGCCGCAGGCCGTGCCCGATTCCCAAGAATCCGGCACTCAGTACCTTTACAGGCGGCACTGAGTGCCATAGCGTCCTCCTCGGCAGGCGCCACGACCGCACGCCCGGCGACGGGCGGCGGTACGGCGGCGCACCCGGGCTCGAAGAGGAGACGGCCATGACCCCGCTCGTCGCGATCGCACCCACCTCGGCCTCCACCCTGGAGGACGGCGAACTGACCTACCGCCGGTGCCACTGGTGCCGCTCCGCGGCCGCGGTCACCTGCATGCTCTGCCCGGTCTGCGGCTCGGCCGACCTGGAGCCGGCCCGCGGCGCCGGCCAGGGCACGGTGCAGCGCCTGCTGCGCCCGACCCGCCGCGGCTCGCACCCCGACCGCCCCTACCTGGTGACCCTGGACGAGGGCTTCTCGGTCCAGGCCGCGGTGGTCGGCGGTCTCCCGGGCGCCGTCCCGATCGGCACCCGCGTCCAGCTCACCACCAGCGAGGACGAGGGCCGCCACCTCACCTTCCGTCCGGTCCCGCGCGTCTACTAGACCCTCCGCTACTAGGGCGAGTATTTAGTCGTGATCAAGGAGCGGTCTTGACGAGGTCCTTGATCCAGATCATCGAGGCGCGGAGGTTGAGGCCGGCGAGGTAGCTCTCGGGAGTCTTGTCGAACCGAGTGGCGATGCCCCGCCAGGCCTTCAGCCTGTTAATCAGTCGCTCGACGGTGTTCCACTCCTTGTAGAGCTTGGCGTCGTGGCCGACGGTCCGGCCGCCCCTGTTGCCCTTCTTCCTCCGGTTGGCTGCCTGGTCCCTCTTCTCCGGGATGACTGCCTTGATACGGCGTTTGCGTAGGTAGGCGCGGTTGCCGCGGGACGAGTATGGCGTTCTCGGCAAGGGCGGAGGCTTCAGTCGCGACGACCACCCCTAAGCTCAACCCCATGACCGCGTTCGACGACCTCACTCGCCTCGTCCCGCCACCGTCGCAACCACTGTGGGCGAATGGAGACTGGGACGAGGTGGAGGCAGCACTCGGCGTGGGACTCCCCTCTGACTTCAAGCAGGTGGTCGGAGCCTATGGCGCCTACCACTTCGCCGAGTTCTTGACGCCGCTTACGCCCTTTGGCGGGCGAGACTTGCTGGTCGGCCCTGCGAAACGGCTGCTGGACCAGGAACGCAACTTCCGGGACCGCAACCCCGACGCCTGCCCGTACCCCTTCTACCCGGAGCCGGGCGGACTCCTACCGTGGGCGGGAACCGACAACGGGGACCGCGTGTGCTGGCTCACTGACGGGCAGCCGGACGAGTGGACGGTTGTCTGCTGGAATCCGCGGGGCTGGTACTACGACGCGCATCCCGTGAATGCGGTCGAGTTCTTGGTCGGCTGGCTGTCGGGACACATCAGCACCAGCGTTTTTCCCGACGCCGCCGAGTTCGCCGAGGAGGACTGATCCGCTTAACTCGGGCACCCCAGTCACGTCGTCAGCCGCACGGACGTTGCGATGGCGTCGCGTCGGCCAACGGAGCCGGGCAGGCTAGCCGATCAAGCTACGGCGTGACGGTGATTCCCCCGGATTGATCACGACTCAATACGCGCCCTAGACCCTCCGCCCGGCCCCGCCGGGCACGACTCCCCCGCATCTCCTCCGCCGTTCCCCCGCGACTTCGGCCGAAGGGCGCCGGGTCCGGGGACGGATCCGGCCTACCTGTCAAGAACTCGTGCACGCACCACACCGGCTCGGTTACTGTCGGCTCCGTTGCCTGGACCGGGGGAAGGTGCACGGAGACGTGGTTGAGCTGACACTGCCTCAGCGGGCATGTTCGGAAGTGAAGTTGACGGCCGCCGCTGGCGGGGAGGCGGCGCTGCGGCAGGCCTGGCCCACCGGGCTGGCCGCCAATCCGGCGGCCCCGGCCGCCGTGCTGGACCGGCTGCTGGCCGCCGACCGCCGCCCCGACGAGGACCGCTGGCTCTCCGCCCGTGCGCTGCCGGCCGGCACCGTGGAGGCGGCCCTCGCCCACCCGGCCCCGGCGGTGCGCCGCCGGCTCGCCGACAACCCGCACCTGCCGCCCGCCCTGCTCGGCCGGCTCGCCCTGGACCGCGACCGCACCGTGCGCCGCGCCTGCGCGTTGGCCGCCGCCGAGCGCCAGGTGGTGCTGCCCGCCGAGGCGCTGGCCGCACTGGCCGGCGACCGGGACGCGAACAACCGCCGGCTGGTGCCGGCCTGCCCGGGCCTGCCGGCCGACCTGCGGGCGGCGCTGGCCCGCGACCCGCAGCCCGCTGTCCGGGCCGCCGCGATCACCCGCGAGAGCTGGCCGCAGCTGCCCGCCGGGCTCCGGCACGAGCTGACGGCCGACCGCGACCCGATGGTGCGGGCGGCCGTCCGGACGGCCCGCCGTACCGAGCGTCCGCTGCCGCGCACCCTGGCGGAGTACATCGCCGAGAGCGACCCGCGCCGCCGCGAGCGGGCCGCCGCCCACGCGCCGATCGAGCGCCGGCTCGGCGAGTGGCTGCGCTACGACGACGACCCGTGGATCCGCACCGCCGCGGCCGGCAACCCGCACCTGCCGACCGACCTGGCGCTCGCCCTGGCGGTCGACCCGGCCGAGCAGGTGCGCCTCGCGGTCTCGGTCCGCCCGGACCTGACGGAGCCGCAGCGGGCCGCGATCCGGATCTCCGTCCCGGACGGCCGCACCGCCGCACCGGCCTGGGTGACGTCCCGGCACGGCGACCCGCGGGCGCTGGTCGAACTGGCGGCCTCCGCGCACCCGCTGCTGCGCCGCAGCGCGGCTGCGGCGCCGGGCCTGCCGGCCGAGGCGGTCCGCGCTCTGGCCGCCGACCCGGACCCGGGGGTCCGCCTGGCGCTGGCCGAGCACTGCCCGGACGCCCCGCACGAGCTGCTGGTGGAGCTGTACGCGGGCGGCCGCGGCCGGGCCCACGACGCGCTGGCGGAGCGGCCGAACTTCGCCCGCCCGGGCCTGGCCCGGTTCGCCGGCCACCCCGACGCCCGGCTGCGGCTGGCCGCCCTGCGCGACCCCGAGGTGGCGCCGGAGCTGGTGGAGCGGCTCACCGCCGACCCGGACCGGGCGGTGGCCCGGGCCGCCGCCCGCCACCCGCGGCTGCCGCTGGCGGTCCTGCGCCGCCTGCTGGCCTCGGAGCTGGCGGAGGCCGCGGCGGCCAACCCGGCCCTGCCGCTGGAGCTGATGCACTGCCTGCTCGACCTGTCCGACGTGCCCCGGCCGGTGGAGCGGCCCGCGGCGTGACCGGGGAATGACTCCCGATCGGTGAATGTTCAACGAGTCACCGAGAGAGGAGCCACCCGTGAGCACCACCCGCGAGGAGACCACCGTCCAGCGCTGGGAGCGCGCCCGTCTGTACTTCGACTCCAAGGCGTACGCGGACGCGGCCCCGATGCTGGCCGAGGTGGTCGCCGAGGTCCCCGAGCAGGTCGCCCCGCGCCTGCTGCTGGCCCGCGCCTACTACCACTCCGCCCAGCTGCGCCGGGCCGAGGAGCAGCTGCGCGAGGTGATCGCGCGCGACCCGGTCGAGCACTACGCCCACCTGATGCTGGGCCGGGTGCTGCAGCGGCAGGGCCGGGCGGCGGAGGCCGCGCCGTACCTGCGGCTGGCCGCGGCCTTCGAGGGCGAGTTCACGGAGCTGTGAGCGGCCGTCCCCGGGCCCGGCGTTTGCCCGGCCCGGGGGCCGGGGGCAGGCTGGACGCGAGGAGGAGGTGCGCATGACCACCCTCGAGGAGCAGATCGACGTCACCCTCCCGGTCGGCCGGACCTGGGAGCAGTTGCACCGCGTGGCCGACTACCCGCGGTTCGTCGCCGGGCTGCGGCACGCCGCCGCGCACGGCCGCAACCGGGCCCGGCTGGACGTGGAGATCGGCGGGGTGCGGCGGTCGTTCGTGGCCGAGCTGACCGACCGCGGCCGGGGTCGGGTGATGACCTGGCAGACCGTGGACGGCGTGCACCTGAAGGGCACCTTCGCGCTGCGCCCGCTGGACGCGACGCACACCCAGGTGCAGCTGCGCCTGGAGTACGACCCGGAGACGCTGCGGGACGACCTGGGCGGCGACGGCCCGGTGGGGTTCGCGCAGAGCCACACCATCGAGGAGGCGGTCCGGGCCGACCTGGCGCTGTTCAAGGAGTTGGTCGAGCACCGCTGAGCTCGGCCCAGATCACCTTGCCGGTGGCGGTGTACCGGGTGCCCCAGCGTTCGGCGAGCTGCGCGACCAGGAACAGGCCGCGGCCGCCCTCGTCGGTGTCGGCGGCGTAGCGCAGGTGCGGCGAGGTGGAGCTGCCGTCGGCGACCTCGCAGATCAGCGCCCGGTCGAGGATCAGCCGGACCCTGATCGGCCCGCTGGCGTACCGGATCGCGTTGGTGATCAGTTCGCTGAGGATCAGCTCGGCGGCGAAACCCTGCTCGACCAGCCCCCACGCCTCGATCTGCCGGGTGGCCTCGGCGCGGGCGCCCGCGACGGCGGCCGGGTCCTCCGGGACCTCCCACTGCGCGACCAGGTCGGCGGGCAGCGCGCGGGTGCGGGCGACCAGCAGCGCGATGTCGTCGGTGGGGTTGGCGGGCAGCAGGGTGGAGAGCACGTCGGCGCAGGTCTGCTGGGGGCTGCGGTCGGGGTGCGCGAGGGTCGCGCGGAGCAGCTCCAGGCCCTCGTCGATGTCCCGGTCGCGGGACTCGACCAGTCCGTCGGTGTAGAGGACCAGCCGGCTGCCCTCGGGCAGGAGCAGTTCGGCGGTCTCGAAGGGGTGGCCGACCAGGCCGAGCGGCGGTCCGGCGGGGACCTCGGGGAACTCCACCCGGCCGTCGGGGTGGACCAGGGCGGGCAGCAGGTGTCCGGCCCGGGCCACCGTGCACTGCCGGGAGACCGGGTCGTAGACCGCGTACAGGCAGGTGGCGCCGGTGATCGGGACCTGGCCGTCGGTGGCCCGGTCCTGGTCGAGGCGGTTGACCAGGTCGTCGAGGTGGCCGAGGAGCTCGTCGGGCGGCAGGTCGAGGGCGGTGAAGTTGTGCACGGCGGTGCGCAGCCGGCCCATGGTGGCGGCGGCGTGCAGGCCGTGGCCGACCACGTCGCCGACGACCAGGGCGACCCGGGCGCCGGGCAGCGGGATGACGTCGAACCAGTCGCCGCCGACCCCGGCCTGGGCGGGCAGGTAGCGGTAGGCGACGTCCAGCGCGGACTGCTCGGGCAGGGCGCCGGGCAGCAGGCTGTGCTGCAGGGTGACGGCCATGCCGTGCTCGCGGGTGTAGCGGCGGGCGTTCTCGATCGAGATGGCGGCGCGGGCGACCAGTTCCTCGGCGAGCGAGCGGTCGTCGGCGTCGAAGGACTCGGTGCGGGCGGCGGCCCGCCAGAAGGTGGCGATGCCCAGCACCACGCCGCCGACGGTGAGCGGGACGGCGATCAGCGAGTGCAGGCCCTGCTCGCGGGCGCCGGCGGCGGCCGTGGGGTGGACGTCGGCCCAGCGGCGGATCGCGTCGGTCAGGTCGGTCTCCAGCACCGTGCGGTGGTCGGCGAGGGCGCGGGCGCGCGGGGTGCCGGGCACGATCGGGACGTCGGCGCCGACCGGCAGCAGCAGCGGGGCGGGGGTGACGCCGGTGAGCGCGGTGCGGCGCATCGGGGCGGTCAGGTCCGGGCCGGGCGGTTCACCGCGGAGCACGGGCTCGGAGAGGTCGACGGCCGCGTAGTCGGCGAGCGCGGGGACCAGTGCCTCGGCCAGCTCCTCGCAGGTGCGGCCGATGTCGAGGGTGGTGCCGATCGCGCCGCTGGCGTCGTACAGCTGCTGCAGGCGGCGGCGGGCCAGGTCGGCCTTGCCGCTGAGCACCCGCAGTTCGGTGGTGTCGCGGAAGGTGGCGACGTAGCCGGGCGGGCCGCCGCCGCGGTCGGTGGGGCGGACGTTGACGGCGAGCAGCCGGTCGCCGGCGGTGACCACCTCGTCGGTGGACTCCTCGCCGGAGGCGAGCAGTTCGGCGACCGGGCGGGCCAGGCCCAGGTCGGGAACGCGGCGGCCCTCGGAGTCGGCCGGCAGGGCGAGCAGCCGGCGGGCCTCGTCGTTGGCGAGCAGCAGGCGCTGTTCGGCACCGACGATCAGGACGCCCTCGCGGACGGCGTGCAGCACCGCGTCGTGGTGCTCGTACATCCTGGTCATCTCGGTCGGGCCGAGGCCGCGGGTCTGCCGGCGCAGCCGCCGGGAGATCAGGAAGGCGCCGCCGCCGGCGCACAGCAGGGCGGCCGCGGCGGCGCCGATCAGCACCGGCAGCTGGCGGTCGGCGCTGGCGCTGATCTGGCTGATCCGGACGCCGGAGGAGACCGCGCCGACCACGGTGCCGTCCTGGTCGGTGACCGGGACGACGGCCTGGACCAGGCGTCCGATGGTGCCGTTGACGGTCTCGGTGACGACCTGCCCCTTCAGCGCGGGCTCGTAGGTGCCGACGAACTTCTTGCCGATCCGGTCGGGCAGCGGGTGGGTGTAGCGGATGCCGTCGGTGGAGAGCACCACCAGGAAGTCGACGCCGGACTTGACCCGGGCCTCCTCGGCGCTGGGCTGCAGGATCGCGGTCGGGTCGGGCGAGCGGAGGGCGGCGACGATGCCCGGTGAGCTGGCGTAGGTCTGGGCGACCGCCACGGAGCGGTTGCGCGCCTCGTTGGTGCTGTCCGCCCGGGACTGCAGGACGGACTCGACCGCGGCGGCGGCCACCACCAGCAGCAGGACGACCAGCTGCAGCACGAAGACCTGGCCCGCCACGCTCCGTACGTCGAGGGCCGCCCGGAACCGGGCCATCCGGGTCATGGGTTATGTCTACACTCCCCTCCCCCCGTGGGCCAATGGGTCGGTCAGGGCCGGTCGTCCTGGAGTCCGGCGAGGTCGGCGTCGCCCTGGACCAGGGCGCCGGCCTGTTCGGCGGTGAGCGGCCTGGCGAACAGGTAGCCCTGGCCGAGCGGGCACCCCATGGCGGCGAGCAGCTGCCGCTGGGCGTCGTTCTCGATGCCCTCGGCGATCACCTGGACGCCGAGCGTGTCGGCGATCCGCGTGATGCCCTCGACCAGGGCGTACTGCTGCTCGGACAGGCCCAGGCCGTCGATGAAGGACTTGTCGATCTTCAGCACCGAGATCGGGAACTCGCGCAGGTAGCTGAGCGAGGAGTAACCGGTGCCGAAGTCGTCGATGGCGATCCGTACGCCGAGGTCGCGCAGGGTGCGCATGTCGGTGCGGACGCGTTCGTCGCGCCGCATCAGCACGCTCTCGGTGAGCTCCAGGATCAGGGTGCCGGGCTTGATGCCGCTGGTCTCCACGACCTGGCGGACGGTGTCGACGAAGCCGGCGTCGCGGAACTGCCGAGCCGAGACGTTGACGCTGACCCGCAGCGGCAGCCGGCCGCCGGCGGTGCGCCGGTCGCCGCTGAGCTTCTGCCAGGCGGTGGCCTCGGCGGCGGCCCGCTCCAGCACCCAGGCGCCCAGCGGGACGATCTGGCCGCTCTCCTCGGCGAGCGCGATGAAGTCCTCGGGCAGCACCATGCCGCGGCGCTCGTGCGGCCAGCGGACCAGCGCCTCGAAGGCCACCAGGTTGCCGCTGGCCAGGTCGACGATCGGCTGGTAGTACAGCGCGAAGGCGGATTCGGCGATGGCGTTGTCCAGGCTCTCGTTCAGCTCGTGCCGCTCCACCAGCCCGGCCTGCAGCTGCGGCTGGTAGCGGCTCCACTGCCGCTTGCCGGCCGCCTTGGCCTCGTACAGCGCCAGGTCGGCGTGGGTGAGCAGCTCGGCGGCGTCCACGCTGTCCTCGGTGGTGGCGACGCCGACGCTGGCGGCAACCCGGACGGCGCCGGAGGAGAGCCGGAAGGGCTCCTCGAAGACGCCGAGCACCGCGTCGGCGGTGCGGCCGACGTCCGCCGGGGAGAGCGCGTCCTCGACCAGCACCGCGAACTCGTCGCCGCCGAGCCGGGCGGCGGTGTCGGAGGTGCGCAGCGCGGTGGAGACCCGCAGCGAGACCGCGACCAGCAGCTCGTCGCCGACCGCGTGGCCCTGGGTGTCGTTGACCACCTTGAAGTCGTCCAGGTCGATGAAGAGCACCCCGGTGACGGTGCCGCGGCGCTCGCTGCGGGCCAGCGCGTGGCCGACCCGGTCCAGGAACAGCACCCGGTTGGCCAGGCCGGTCAGCGAGTCGTGGAAGGCCCGGTGGGTCAGCTCGCGCTCCATCTGCCGCTGGTCGGTGACGTCGCGCAGGGTGAGCACCAGGCCGGCCACAGTGGGGTCGGCGCGCAGGTCGTTCCAGCGCACCTCGGCCTCGATCACGCTGTGGTCGCTGCGCAGCAGCCGCCAGTGCTCGCGCTGCTCGGCCTGCTCGCGGGTGCGCATCCGGGCCAGCGCCTGCTGGACGGTGCGGACGTCCTCGGGCGGCACCAGGTCGGTCAGCGGGACGCCGGACGGCTCGTGGTGGCCGAGCACCCGCTCGGCCGAGGAGGAGGCGTACCGGATGCCGTCCTGGTCGTCGAGGATCAGGATCACGTCCGAGCCGGACTGCACCAAGGTGCGGAAGTAGAGCTCGCTGTTGTGCTGGTTGACCTCCCGGCTGAGCATCACCCGCTCGACGGCGAGCGCGGCCTGCCCGGCCAGGATGTCCAGGGAGCCCCATAAGGCGGTCAGCCGGTGCTCGGTGCCGCCGACGACCAGGACGCCGATCAGCGGCTCGCCGAGGGTCCGCTGCTCCAGCGCGAGCGGGCAGACCAGGACGGACGGCGAGCCGGCGAACTGCTCCTCCAGGCCGCCGCCCAGCTCCTCCACCGGCAGCAGCCGACTGGTGCGCACCTCGTCCATCTGCGGTACCCGCAGCACTCCCTCGCACGGGTTGCGCCCGGCCTTCAGGGCGCCGTCCTCGCAGACCGCCAGCAGGGCGGCGCCCGGCTCGCCGGGCGGCAGCAGCGAGGCCGCCGCGGACTGCACGGAGTCGGCGACCTCACTGACGGTGACCGCCCCGGCCAGCCGGGCGCCGGCCATCCGCAGCGCCCGCTCCCGGTCCAGCTGGTTGCGGTGCACCACCACGATCCCGGCCAGCCGGGCCAGCACCAGCAGGAACAGTACCGCCGAGAACGCGGCGATCACCCCGGCGTGGCTGCTGTCCCCGCGGTAGACGTCGAACAGCAGCATCGCGGGGGCGATCAGCGAGGCCAGGGTGAGCAGCGCCAGCCGGCCCTTGGTGATGTCGGTCGGCTGGGTGGGGATCGGCCGGGTCAGCTCCACCATCGACGGGTGCAGCGCGGCGGCGCCCCACAGCGTGTAGAACGCGGCCCAGCCGAAGTCCACCGGGGTGCCGATGTGCCACACGCCGTGCAGCTGGATCAGGCCGTACAGGATGTCGGAGGCCAGCATGCCGAGCGAGCCGACGGTGAGCAGCAGCAGCGCCCGGCTCTTGCCGCCGCGCGGCACCAGCAGCCGCATCAGCATCAGCAGCAGCAGCACGTCGCCCAGCGGGTACGCGATCGAGACGGCCTTCTGGAACCAGCTCAGGTCCTGGTTCCGCTCGTACGGGACGATCAGGTACAGCCAGACCAGCAGGGCCAGACCCACCGTGAGGGTGAGCGCGTCCAGCATCGAGCCGCGGTCCTGGTGGGCGGTTCGCCAGCGGATGAAGCCGGCCACGCCGACCGCGTACAGCAGGTACTCGGCCAGGTAGAAGGCGTCGGCCAGGGTCGGGTAGGTCAGGACGTGCAGGTACTCGGTGTAGACGACCTGGGTGACCTCACCGATGGTGAAGCTCAGGTTGGCCGCGGCCAGCACGTACCAGTAGCCGGGGTGTGCCGGCCGGTTCATCCGGGTGCCGAGCACGATGGCGCCGACCCCGCTGAGGCCCATCGCCGTCCACCAGATGATCCGGTCGTCCGGATTCAGGTAGTAGACGAGCGTGAGCAGGCCCATCCAGCCGAAATAACAGACCGTCAGGCGCTGTCGACTGCGAGTCAACCGACTACCTCCCTCACGGAGGCTCCGGGGCACTGCGTTCCCAATATACCCAGCGATATCGCTGTCGCGCCGGACGTGCCTATAGTCGAAATGTCGGCGCCGATTTCCCGGACGCCGTCCACTTCCGCATCCCCCGAGGTCAGTGCCGGTGGAAAAGGAATCCTCCCCCCAGCCGCCCGGATCAGGTCCGAGCACCGTGGTGCGCAACGACGAAGGATCGTACGCGATCTGGCCGGACGCACTACCGGTCCCGGCGGGCTGGGCCCGGGAATGGGGCCCGGGCGGCCGCGACAACTGCCGCGAGGCCGTCGCCCGCCTCGCCACCGGGACCCGCCTCCACGGCGTGCGACCGGACCTGCGCAGCGGGTACGGGCCCACCGTGCCCGCACTGTTCCGTCGCCAGGCCCAGCGGACGCCCGACGCGCTGGCCCTGCTCTCCGAGGAGCAGCGGATCGGCTACCGCGAGCTCGACGAGCGCAGCGACCGGCTCGCCGCCGGGCTGCGTCGCCGCGGCGCCGCGGCCGAGACCGTGGTCGCCGTCCGCCTCGAACGCTCCGTGCCGCTGGTGGTCGCCCTGCTCGGAGTCCTGAAGGCCGGCGCCGCCTTCCTGCCGCTCGACCCGGACCACCCGCCGCAGCGGTTACGGCAGTTGACCGCCGACGCGGAGGCGGTCCTGGTGCTCGCCGACCCGAACGCCGTGGAGGAGCTCTCCTGTGACGGTCCGGTGCCCGCCGACCCGCTGCCCGAGGACCTGGCGTACCTGATCTACACCTCCGGCACCACCGGCACCCCCAAGGGCGTCCCGGTCAACCACCGGGCCTTCGCCCTCACCCTCACCCGGGTCGCCGAGGCGTACGAGCTCTCCCCCGCCGACCGGGTCCTCCAACTCGGCGCGCTCGGCTTCGACACCGCCCTGGAGCAGATCTTCGCCCCGCTGCTCAGCGGCTCCACCCTGGTACTCGGCGGGCGGCGCACCTGGGCGCCGATCGAGCTCGCCCACCGCATCCCCGAACTCGGGATCACCGTCGCCGACCTGACGCCCACCTACTGGCACCGGCTGCTCGACCTGCTGCCCGAGGACGCCCACGGCGCCGACTGGCTGCGGCTGCTGATCGTCGGCGGCGAGACCGTGCACGCCGAGGACTGCCGCACCGCGCTGCGCCGCCAGCCGCGCACCCGGCGCATCAACGCCTACGGCCTCACCGAGACCGCCATCACCTCCACCCTGTGCGAGCTGCGGGGCGAGCTGATCGGCGGCCTCGGACACGCCCCCGTCCCGGTCGGCCGCCCGCTGCTGGGCACCTACGTGCACGTCCTGGACGGCGAGTTGAACCCGGTGCCGCCCGGCCGCAAGGGCGAGGTCTACCTCGGCGGGACGGCCCTGGCCCGCGGCTACTGGAAGAACCCGGTGCTCACCGCCGAACGCTTCCTGCCCGACCCGTACGCCGGCCGGCCCGGCGAGCGGATGTACCGCACCGGCGACACCGGGCGCTGGCGCCCCGACGGCAACCTCGAACTGCTCGGCCGGATCGACGACCAGGTCAAGATCCGCGGCTTCCGGGTCGACCCCGCCGAGATCGAGGCCGTCCTCACCGCCCACCCCGCCGTCGGCCAGGCCAGGGTGATCGCCACCGACGGCGTCGGCGCCGGACGCGCCCTCACCGCGTACTACACCGGCACCGCGACCTCCGCCGCCGAACTGCGCACCTTCCTCGCCGGGCACCTCCCCGACCCGCTCGTCCCGGCCGCCTACGTGGCCGTCGACGGGATGCCGCTCACCCCCGGCGGCAAGATCGACAACCGCCGGCTCGCCGAGACCGCCCGGCCCGCCGCCCGACCCGGCAACGGAAGCGCCGCCGCGGAACACGGACTCGCCTACCTGTGGGCCCAGCTGCTCGGTGTCGACGAGGTCGCCAGCGAGGACGACTTCTTCCAGCTCGGCGGCAACTCGCTGCTCGCCATGGAGATGCTCGCCCGCGCCCGGATCATGTTCGGCCTCGGCGTCGACCGGGTCCGCGAACTCACCCGCGCACTGCTGAGCGACCCCACCCTCGGCTCCTTCACCGTCGCCGTCCACGCCGCCCGCACCGGCCACGCCGCCGACCCCGGCACCGACACCGTCGACTTCACCGCCGAGGCCGAACTCGGCGTCCCCGTCCGGCGGACCGACGGCGGCCCGAACTGGACCGACCCCGCCGAACTGCTGCTCACCGGCGCCACCGGCTTCTGCGGCGCCCACCTGCTGCACACCCTGCTCGCCACCACCGACGCCCGGATCCACTGCCTGGTCCGCGCCGCCGACCCCGAACACGCCCTGGAACGCCTGCGCTCCGCCCATCAGCACTACCTGCAGCGCGACCTGCACGCCTCCGACCGGGTCGTCCCGCTGGTCGGCGACCTCGCCGAACCCCTGCTCGGCCTCCCCCGCGCCGTCTTCGAGGACCTGGCCGGCCGGCTGGACACCGTCCACCACCTCGGCGGACAGGTCAACTTCCTCTACCCGTACCGGCAGCTGCGCGCCGCCAACGTCGGCGGCACCCGCGAGATCGTCCGCCTCGCCGGCCACTCCCGGGGCATCCCCGTCCACTACCTCTCCAGCATGGCCGTCCTCGCCGGACACGGCGCCGCCGGAGAGCGCCACGTCGACGAGACCACCCCGCTCGGCCACCCCGACCTGCTCTCCGTCGGCTACGTCGAGAGCAAGTGGGTCGCCGAGGCCCTGCTGCACAACGCCGCCCGCGCCGGCCTCCCGGTCGCCATCCACCGGGTCAACGACGTCACCGGCGACCTGGCCACCGGCACCATGAACCCCGGCACCGAACTCTGCGCGCTCATCCGCTACTTCGCCGACAGCGGCACCGTCCCCGACGTCGACCTGCCGCTCGACTTCGTCCCCGCCGACACCTTCACCCGCGCCCTCGCCCACCTCGCCACCCACACCCCCGCGGACGGGCGCGTCCACCACCTCACCAACCCCAACCCCGCCGACCTGCCCAGGCTCGCCGACCGGCTCCGCGCCCACGGCCGGCCGGTCTCCGAACTCGCCTACGGGGACTGGGTCGAACAGCTGGTCGCGTTCGCCGCCGACCACCCCGAACACCCCATCACGCCCTTCGCGCCGCTCTTCGTCGACCGCTGCGCCGGACCCACCCGGCTCACCATCAGCGAGATGTACTTCCGGCCCACCTTCCCGCAGTTCAGCCGCACCAACGCCGAGAAGGGACTGGCCGGCAGCGGCATCGAGTTCCCGCCCGTCGACACCGAACTGCTCGACTTCTACCTCGACCGGATGACCACCAACGGCCAGCTGGACCCCGTCCCGTGACCGCCGACGCCCCGGACCACCCCGTGACCGCCGACGACCCCCGGCCCGCCCCATGACCGCCGCCGGCCGGCCCGAGGCCGACCCGGCCACCTGGTGGAGCACCGTCGACCCCGCCCGCGCCCCCGCCGACGCCCCCGCGGCCTTCTGCCCCGACCTCGGCCCGCAGGCCCTGCTCGCCGCCTACGCCCACGGGCTCTTCCCGCTCCCCGCCGCCGACCTCTACGGCGAACTGCACAACGAGACCCGGTACGAGCCGCTGGTCGCCGCCGGCGCCATCGCCCTGCACGACCCGGGCCCCACCTCCCCGTACACCGTCGCCTGGTGGTCCCCGGACCCGCGGCCCGTCATCCCCACCGCCACCGGAGTCCCGCTCAGCCGCCGGCTCAGGCGCCGGCTGCGCAACTCCGGCTGGACCACCACCGCCGACCACGCCTTCCCCGAGGTCCTCGCCGCCTGCGCCGCCGACCGCCGCCCCCGGTGGCTCACCGACGACCTGCAGGCCTCGCTCCGCGAGCTGCACACCGCCGGACACGCCCACAGCGTCGAAGTCCGCGACGGCGACGGCGAGTTGATCGGCGGCGCGTTCGGCATCCGGGTCGGCGCCGTGCTCAGCCTGGACTCCATGTTCCACCGCCGCCCCGACGCCGCCCGGGTCGCCCTCGCCGACCTCGCCACCCGCTTCGCCGCCGCCGGCGGCCGCCACCTCGACGCCCAGTGGGACAGCCCCCACATCCGCACCCTCGGCGCCGCCCCCGTCCCCCGCGCCGACTACCTCACCCTCCTCCGCACCCCACCCGCAGCCGGCCCACCCGACCCCACCCCCCACCCGGCGTCCCGCCTCGCCCCACCCGAGCGGCACTGAGCCACCCCGGCAACGGCCCCGGCTAGCGCACCGCCGGTGCGAGCGCCCGGACCGCGTGGCCCGAGCCCATCGGGATCAGCGCCGCCGCCAGCAGCGGGAAGGCCACCACCGCCGCGAAGGTCCACCCGTACCCGTGCCCGGTGATCGCCGCGCCCGCCAGCGGCGGCACCAGCACCACCATCGCGTGCTGCCACACCCCGTGCACGCCCAGCGCCCGGCCCGCCCAGACCGGGCCGGCGTACTCGGCGACCGCCGTGTTGTGCAGCCCGTTGGTGGACACCGTCAGCCCCGACGCCAGCAGCAGCGCCGCCGCCCCCGCCCAGGAGCCCCACCACGCGCCCAGGGCCAGCAGCCCCAGGTCCGCCGCCGTGGCCAGCGCCAGCCGCCGCATCGGCACCACCCGGCTGCCCGCCCGGTCGGACCACCAGCCCACCAGCAGCCGCACCCCCGCGCCCGCCAGGTTCGCCACCGCCAGCACCGTCCCCGCCGTCGCCGGCGCCCAGCCGCGCGCCTCGATCAGGAAGACCAGCGCGAACCCGGTCACCACGAACTGCGGTACGCACAGCAGCCCCGCCGCCGCGTGCAGCCGCCACAGGTACCAGCCCCGGTACGGCGAGCGGGTCCGCGCCGCCTCGGCCCGCGAGGGCCGCGGCGGATCCACCGCCGCCACCGCGATCGCCAGCCCGGACCCGCCGCACAGCACCGCGCAGAACCCCAACGCCCCGGCCACGCCAGCCTGTTCGGCGATCGGCGGCAGACAGACCGCGGCCAGCCCGGTGCCCAGCGGCTGCGACGCCTGCCGGACACCCATCGCCACCCCGCGCCGGTCCGGCGGGAACCAGCCGATCACCAGCCGGCCGGACGCCGAGTTCACCGACGACCCGGCCACTCCCGCCAGCACCAGCAGCGCCCCCAGCCACCGCACGTCCCCCGCCGCCGGCACCGCGGCCGCCAGCACCACCGCCGCCGACAGCAGGCCCGCCGACAGCGCGAACCGCTCGCCGTACCGGTCCGCCACCACTCCCCAGCCGACCAGCCCGGCCAGGATCCCGAAGATCGGGCACGCCACCAGCACCCCGGCCCCCGCGAGCGAGAGGCCCAGGTCCCGGCGGAACGCCGGTATCAGGTACGGCAACCCGTACAGCACGACGGTGCTGGCCGTCTGGCCGCCCGTCCCGAGCGCCAGCATCAGCCATCTGCGGTGGTTCCGGTTCTCCTCCATGCCCGGAACGATAGGGATCTCCCACATGGCGAGACCGAACATTTCACATCCCGAGACGGCTGGTTCGCACCCCTTGCCCTGTCAGCCCGCCGCGGCACAATCGGGGCATGACGAAGATGCCGCGCACGACCTGCGAGTTCTGCCGCCGAACCGTCGCCGCCCTCCCCCACGGTGTCGCCCAGTGGCGGGCCAGCCGCCACGACGCACCGGACGTGCCGCGCGAGTCCACCGGCGCGCTGGTCAGCTGCATCGGCTCGCTGCGCCCGGTCGAGCCCGCCGCCCTCGACCTCCAGCTCGCCCTCCCCGGCCAGGAGCAGCAGGCCGCCGGCACCACCCTGTTCTGACCTCAGGACCTCAGGACCTCAGGACCTCAGGACATCAGGACCCCAGGACCTCAGGCGGCCTTCGACGCCAGCGTGATGACCGTGATGTCCGACGGCGCACCGACCCGCACCGGCGGCCCCCACGCACCCGCGCCCCGCGTCACGTACAACTGCGTGTCGCCGTACCGCTCCAGCCCGGCGACCGTCGGATTCGCCAGCTCCGCCAGGTAGTTGCCCGGCCACAGCTGCCCGCCGTGGGTGTGGCCGGAGAGCTGCAGGTCCACGCCCCACTTGACGGTGTCGTGGATGGTGACCGGCTGGTGCGCGAGCAGCACCGACGCGCGGGCCCGGTCGCGGTCGCCCAACGCCTTGGCGTAGTCCGGGCCGTGGCCCTCCGCCGTGCCGGCGATGTCGTTCACGCCGGCCAGGTCGAAGTACGGCAGCTCGGTGCGGTCGTTCTCCAGCGGGTGCACGCCCAGCTCCCGGACGAACTCCACCCACGGCGCCGCGCCGGAGAAGTACTCGTGGTTGCCGGTGACGAAGAACGCGCCGTCCCGAGCCCGCAGGTCCGCCAGCGGCCGGGCGGCCGGACCGAGGTCGGGCACGCTGCCGTCGACCAGGTCACCGACGACGGCGATCAGGTCCGGCTGGGTCGCGTTGATGGTGTCGACGATCCGGCGGGTGTGCCCCCGACCCAGGATCGGCCCGAGGTGGATGTCGCTGACCACCGCGATCCGGTAGCCGTGCGCGGCCCGCGGCAGCTTCGCCAGCGGCACCGTCACCTGCTTCACCCGCGGCCCGCGCAGCACCCCGTACGCGCCGTTGCCCACCACGCCCACCGCGACGCCGCCCGCGGCGACGGCGACCGCCCGCGACACGAACAGCCGCCGCGACGCGTCGGCCGGCTCCCGCCCACGCTCGGGCTCCCCCGCCGTGTCCGACGTCCCCGCCGTGGCGGAGGTGTCCGCCGGACCGGTCCCCGCGCCCACCGCCACCGGCACCGCGACCGCCGCCGGCTCGGCCGCCCGCCGCCGGGGCCACCGCAGCAGCACCGGCCGGACCAGCTCGCCGACGGCGAGCGCCAGCACCAGGTACAGCATCACCGGCAGCCACAGGTACCCGGGCCACGCCAGCCACCGCTCGGCGGCCATCGGCAGCACCCGCCCACCGAGCAGCGCCCCGAACGACAGCAGCGGGAGCACCACCGCCAGCACCGTGCCCGCCCGCCGCCACCGGCCGCCCGGACGCGACACGTCCCGCACCAGCCGCCGCCACAGGTACCACTGCCCCGCGCCGATCAGCACGAGGGCGACCACCAACACCACCACGATCACCATGCCAGCCAGTATCGGCGCCCCCGCCCCCCGACCCATCACCACCCCCGGCCGGGCCGGCGGGCGTCAGGCGGCGAGCCTCGCGCGCTGCCGGGCGGTCAGGGTGCGGATCATCAGGACGGCCAGGACGCCCGCGACCACGCCGGCGATCCGGTCGAAGGCGGAGTAGCCGTTCGGGTGGGCCTGGGTCTGCATGAGGACGGCCGCGCCGAGGGTCTTCGCCAGCCACGCCACCCACCAGGCGTTGAGCAGCCACTCGCCGCCGCGCGGTCCGCTCGCCCGCCAGATGTCGAGCGTGACGCGGTACGGGATCCAGAGGTTCGCCAGCGGAATGAACCAGCCGCCGACCGCGAGCCCCGGCCCGAAGCGGTGCCCGGCCGGGTCGAAGGCCTGGGCGTTGTGGCGGCAGCGGCTGAACCAGCGGAGGAAGAGCACGGCGCTCCCCACCATCAGCACCAGGCCGACCGGCACGTACGCCGCGAAGAACCCGGCCCGCGTCCCGCCGGCCAGTCCCACCGCGAGCTGGGCGACCGTGTACGCCGCGATCACCGCCTGCGCGGCGACCGCCGCGGACCCCGGGTCCACGACCGGCTTCTCCCCGACCGGGACGTCCTGACGCGGCGCGTCGCCGACTGCTTCCGTACTCACCCGAGCTCCTGAGCGTCCGCCCGCGTTGTCGATCATGCGCGGGACCGGACGGAGCGTAGCCCTGCCGGTCCGGGCCGGTGAGCCCGGGGCGCCGGTGGTGGCGGAGGCGACATCGGACGGATCCCCGGACGACGGTTCCCGCACCGACTAGCCTCGGGCCCGGGGCCGAAGATCTCGGCCCGTCGGGACGTTCGGGAGGACGACGTGCTCCGGCTGCACCTCACCGCGGCGGACATCGGACGTACCCGGCTCACCCTGCTCGGGCCGCTCGCCGAGACCCAACTCGCCCTCCGCACCGCCCAGCACCGCGGCGAGGACGACCTGCTCGGCGGCTGGCGCCGGCGCGTGCGCAGCCAACTGCACGGCGAGGCCCGGGAGCTGGCCGTCGGCATCGCCCACCCCGCCGGACCGCTCGACCTGCTCACCGTAGCCGGCCCGGCGGACCGGCTCGACGACGGCCTCGACCGGCTGATCGCCCGCCGCGGGCTGCTCGCCGCCGAGATCGCCGACGCGCCGGACGGGCTGCGGGCCAGGATTCCCCGCTTCGTCGCGGGCGCCGCGCGGGGCGAGGCGCAGGCCACGGCGAGCCTGACGGCGGCGTTCCGGACCGCCCACCGGGTGTCCGTGGCGCCGCACTGGGACCGGATCGAGCGGGTGCTGACCGCCGAACGGGCCGCCAAGGCCACCGAGATGGTCACCGGCGGCACGGACGCGCTGCTCGGCTCGCTCCACCCCGGCGTCCGCTGGCGCCCACCCGTCCTCGAAGTCGACTACCGCACGCACACCCCCGGCCGGACCGACATCCACCTGTGCGGGCAGGGCCTGCTGCTCGCGCCCTCGGCGCTCGCCCGCTCGATCCACCTCTACCTGCCCCTGGACGAGGACGAGCAGTTGCTGCTCGTCTACCCCGTCCTGCGCGACACCCTGGCGGCGGCGCACGTCCTCACCGCCGACGCACCGGACGGCCGGGCGCTCGACGCCCTGATGGGCACCACCCGGGCCGCCGTCCTGCGCACCGCCGACGGCGGCACCACCACCGGCGACCTCGCCCGCCGCCTCGGCATCTCGGCCGGCGGCGCCAGCCAGCACGCCACCGTGCTCCGCGACGCCGGACTGCTCCACAGCCACCGCCTCGGTCGCCGGATCCAGCACACCCTCACCCCGCTCGGCGAAGCCCTCCTCTCCCGGGACGACCGGACCACCACCTGACCGGCACCGGCGGTCGTTCACCGCACGGGCCGGCGCGAGGAGTTCGACCCCGCCCAAAGCCTCGCGCCTACTCGCCGCCGACGGTCGCGCGGTGGAGGAGGTCGAGCCGGTCGGGGCCGATGCGGTCGGTGACCTCGTGGGCGAGGGCGAGGAGTTCGGCGCGGGTGGCGGGGTCGGGGCGGAGTCGGGCGGTGGTCGCGGCCCGGCGGAGGAGGGTAACGGCGTCGGCGGCGGCCCGGACGGCGAGGCGCGGGTCGGGGTCGGCGGCGACCCGCAGGTGAACCAGCAGCCGGGCGACCGGGTCGGGTTCGTGGAGCAGGCGGTAGCCGGCCCGGCGGACGGCTGTCCGGTTCTCGTCGGCGAGCAGGGATCGGGCGAGGCCGTCCGGGAGTTCCGCGGCGACGGGTCGCAGCAGGTCGGCGGCGGCCCGAACCACCCGCGCCGAGCGGTCCCGCAGCAGCGGCAGGACGGACGCCACGGGCGCGTCGGCGCCGGCGAGCTGCCGCAGCCCGCGCAGCGCCCGCGCCCGTACGGCGTCCACCGGATGCGTCAACAGGCCCACCAGCAGCGGGACATCACCACGCGTACCGGTCGGCCTGGCCTCGCCGGACGGCGGTCTCGGCGGCGGTGAGCTGCGGGAAGGCGTGGGCGTCCCAGCGGTGGACCCGGCGGATCCGGTCGTCGAGGGCGGCGAGTTCGCGCGGGTGCCGGGCGAGCCGGGTGAGGGCTCGGCCGGCCCGGTCGGGGTCGCCGCTGGTCAGGGCGTCGATCAGCGCCTGGTTCGTCCACATGCCCGCCATCCTTCCGGGCAGGCTCCCACCATCTCACTGATTTTCACATCCGTGAACGCCAACCACATCCTGAGCCAAGACTCTTGACCGGTCCTCAGGCAGGCCCCTACCTTCGGCACACAGACAAGTCCACTGTTCATACACATGAACACCCACCCGAGGGACTTCCATGCGCATTCCCCGCTCGCTCCTCCTCGGTACGGCGTCGCTGCTCGCCGCGGCGATCGCGATCCCCGGCACCGCGTCCGCCGCGCCCACGGTCACTCCGCACTGGGAGGGGATCGGCCGGGCGGCCCTGGCGGCGTCCGACGGCTGGGGTTCGGCGACCACCGGCACGACGGGCGGCGGCGCGGCGGACGCCGGGCACGCGTTCCTGGTGCACGACCGGGCCGAGCTGGTGGCGGCACTGGGCGGCGACAACGCCACCAACGCGGGCAACGCCACCCCGAAGATCATCTACCTGGCCGGGACGATCGACCTGAACACCGACGACACCGGCCGCCCGCTGACCTGTGCCGACTACGCGGCGGGCACCGGCTGGTCTCTCCCCGCCTACCTGGCGGCGTACGACCCGGCGACCTGGGGGACGGCCACCGAGCCCAGCGGGCCGCTGGAGGACGCCCGGGACGCGGCGCAGAAGGCGCAGGCCCGGCAGATCCAGATCAACGTCGGCGCGAACACCACGATCGTCGGGCTGCGGCACACCGCGCGGATCCTCGGCGGCGGATTCGTGGTGAAGAACGTCGACAACGTGATCATCCGCAACACCACGTTCGAGGACGCCGCGGACTGCTTCCCGTCCTGGGACCCGAAGGACGGCGCGACCGGCAACTGGAACTCCGAGTACGACTCGGTGACCCTCTACAACGCCACCCACGTCTGGGTGGACCACAACACCTTCACCGACGGCCGCAACCCCGACGCGGCGCAGCCGCAGTACTTCGGGCGGCCGTACCAGGTCCACGACGGCCAGCTCGACATCACCAACGGCTCGGACCTGGTCACCGCCTCGTGGAACGCCTTCGAGGACCACGACAAGACCAACCTGGTGGGCAGCAGCAACACGTCCAAGGTCGACCCGGGGCACCTGCGGGTGACCTTCCACCACAACCTGTGGTCCAACACCGTGCAGCGGGCCCCGCGGGTGCGCTTCGGGCAGGTGGACGTCTTCAACAACTACTACGCGGTCGGCGCGGAGGAGTACGAGTACAGCATCGGTGTCGGCAAGTCCTCGCAGATCGTCGCGGAGGCGAACTACTTCGAGCTGCCGGCGAACGCCCCGGCCGGGAAGGTCCTCTACAACTGGGGCGGCACCGGGCTGACCGCGGCCGGCAACCTGGTCAACGGCGCGCCGGTCGACCTGCTGGCCGCCTTCAACGAGGCGCACCCGGCCACGCCGCTCGCCGCCGAGAGCACCTGGACGCCGACCCTGCGCCTGCGGGTCGACCGCGCGGACAAGCTGCCGCACCTGGTCGGCCACCACGCGGGCATCGGCCACCTCTGACCCCTCGGCCCCCGATCGCGGCCGCGCGGTCACCCCCGGGTGACCGCGCGGTCGCGCTGCGCCGAAGGTCCTCCGCGGTTCCTGTGAGCCCGCCCACACGCCCCACCGCGACTACGGCCCTGCGTAGTCGAAGTTCCCGCCCGGCGAACGGCGACGGCCGGGCCGGGCCGCCGGGTGGCTCCGGACGCTCCCGGAAATCCGCAGGTCAGCCGGGAAATCGGCGCCAATCGGACATCCCGGGTTTGGTCGGTGCGGGGGCCGGGTAGACCGGGGTGACGCGCCCGAGTCGATCACGGGCGCACTGCCGTGCCTACTACCGGCAGTAGTTTCCGAGCCCGTTGCGCCGCCGTAAGGGCCTCTGCCAAGAATGTCCCGGTCGCAAGGCGGCACGGCTCTCTCCCGCCGCGCCAACCCGCCCGCCCCGCGCCGTACGGCCGGGGTGCACGGCCGTCCGACACGGCCCGCGGGCCTGTTCCCCGAACGCGCTTCGCGATGCCCGTGTGCCCGGATACGGCACCGCGAGACGGAAGAGGTCGCCCGCCCATGCAGCACCGCAAGACCCACCAGCTCCGCGCGAAGCTGCAGAACCGCCGCAACGCGCTGATCACCGGCGTCGCCACCCTGGCCGTGGCGGGCTCCGCCACGCTGGCCATCGCCCTGCCGCAGGACGCCACGACCGCCGAGGCCGCCGCCCCGCGCACCGCCGTCGCCGCCGCCACCCCCGACGTGGACCAGCTGGCCGCCGCGCAGGCCCAGGCCGCCGCCGAGGCGCAGGCCTCGGCCGAGGCCTCGGCGAAGGCGTCCACGGAGGCCCAGGCGGCCGCCGAGGCGTCCGCGAAGGCGGAGGCCGACGCGAAGGCCGCTGCCGACGCGAAGGCGGCCGCGGACGCGAAGGCCGCCGCCGACGCGAAGGCCAAGGCCGCCGCCGACGCCAAGGCGAAGGCGGACGCCGAGGCCAAGGCGAAGGCCGCCGCGCAGGCGAAGGCCGCGGCCGCCGCCAAGGCCGCCGCGGACGCGAAGGCGAAGGCCGACGCCGAGGCCGCCTCCCGCTCGCAGGCCCGCTCCGCGCTGACCACGACCTACTCGGGCACCCCGCAGCAGATCGCCGCGCAGATCGTCCCGGCCTCCCAGCTGCAGTGCTTCTCCAACATCGTGGAGCGCGAGTCCAGCTGGAACGTGCACGCCACCAACGCCTCCTCGGGCGCGTACGGCCTGGTCCAGGCGCTGCCGGCGTCCAAGATGGCCTCGGCCGGCTCGGACTGGCGGGACAACCCGGCCACCCAGATCAAGTGGGGCCTGCAGTACATGAACGAGACCTACGGCAGCCCCTGCGCGGCCTGGTCGTTCTGGCAGGCGCACAACTGGTACTGATCCAGTCAATACCGGTCCGTACCGGTCGGTAGTTGTAGAGCGGACGTGCTCGCGGTGTGAAGATTCCGCACACGTCCGCTCTGGCTTGTCCCGGCTTGGGCGTTTTCGCGCGGCTTCCGGCCTTTGCGTGCTGGTGTCCCCGCCCATAGCCTCTGCGGCCATGGCCGACTCACCTCTGATCTCCGTCGTGGTCCCCGCCTACGACCTGCAGCAGCAGCTCAAGGAATGCCTGGACTCGCTGCTCGCCCAGTCCTTCCGCGGCTTCGAGATCGTCCTGGTGGTCGACCGCTCCCCGGAGTGCCCCGAGCGGCTGGTCGAGGCGTACGAGATGCGCGACCCCCGGGTCACCGTGCTCCGCCTGAACGCGGCCGTCGGCATCGGCCGCAGCCGCAACGCCGGCGCCGCCCAGGCCCGCGGCCGGTACGTGCTCTTCCTGGACAGCGACCACCTGCTCGCCCCGGACGCGCTGCAGGCGATGGCCGACCGGCTGGAGGAGACCGGCGACCTCGACGTCCTGCTGTTCGGCCACAACCGCGAGCACCGCGGCCGGATCTGGCCCGGCGGCGCGTCCGAGCTGCTGGCCGCGGCCGGCCCCGAGGTGTTCGCCCCGCTGGAGCGGCCCGAGCTGCTCGGCGCCCCGCCGCTCGCCTGGGACCGGCTGATCCGCCGCGAGGCCGTCCCCACCTTCCCGGACGGGCACTACGAGGAGGTGCCTGCCGTCCACGAGTCGCTGCTGGCCGCCGGGCGGATCGCGGTGCTGGACCGCGAGTGCGTGACCATCCGCCGCCGCCACACCCTGCACCCGGCGGGCTCGCCGGGCAGCAGCCACTTCGACGTCTTCGACCAGTACGAGCACAGCTTCGGCCTGCTGGAGCGCACCGCCGACGCGGACCCGGCCCGCCCGCACCTGTTCACCCGGATGATCCGGCACTACCTCTTCGTCTTCGACCTGGCCGGCTGCGTGCCCCGGGCCGAGCGGCCGCAGTTCTTCCACCGCGCCGCCGAGCACTACCGGCGCTTCGTCCCCGAGGGCTACCGGCGGCCGGACGGGCGCGAGGGCATCAAGTTCTCGCTGCTCGCCACCGGGGCGTACGCCGCCTTCGAGGTGGCCAAGCTCTCGCACATCGCGCGCGGCGCGGTCGGCCGGCGGTAGCGGCGACGGGCGCCGTTCCCCGGTCGATCCCGGCCCGGTAGAGTCGACGGACAGTCAGTTTCGGCCGGGAGATCGGAACTTCCATGTCGGAGTCGAACACCCCGTCGCGGCACCCCGGGCCGGCCAAGCCCCGGACGATCTCCGTCCGGGCCACCGCGCTGCTCGGCTTCGTCCTGGTCGCGGAGGCCGCGTTCTGCCTCGCGGTGCTGATCTCGATCTGGGCGCCGCTCACCGACCTCACCTCGCCGCAGGCGCCGAAGGCCGTCACCTGGTGGCCGCTGGGCCTCGGCCCGGTCCGGCTGACCGCCAACACCGCGCTGCTGGTCGTGGTGGTGGCCACCAGCGGCCTCGGCAGCTTCGTGCACGCGGCCACCTCCTTCGCCACCTACGCCGGCAAGCACAGCCTGGTGCGCAGCTGGGTGCCCTGGTACCTGCTGCGCTCGGGGATCGGCGCGGCGCTCGCGGTGATGGTCTACTTCCTGCTGCGCGGCGGCCTGTTCGCGGGCGGCACCGAGGGCAACGCCACCAATCCGTACGGCTTCGCCGGGGTCGCCGGCCTGTGCGGCCTGTTTTCCAAGCAGGCCACCGACAAGCTGCGCGAGGTCTTCGACACCATCCTGGCCACCCACGACGAGCCCGACCCCAAGGACCGCCGGAGCGGCGAGCACCCGCCCGCCGCTCCGGTGGCCCCCACACCCTGAGGGCAGCCCTAGCAGGACAGGTTGCCCCCGGTCGGCACGCCCAGGATCGCGGCGAAGTTCTGGTAGGCGTTGATCCGGCTCTGCACCTGGGCGGGGTTGCCGCCGTTGCACTCGATCGAGCCGTTGATGGAGCGGATGGTCTCGCCGAAGCCCGCGCCGTTGACCATCGCGTTGTGCGGGGTCATGGTGCCGGGGCCGTTCTGGGTCATCCAGTACCAGATGCCGGTCTTCCAGGCGACAGCCGCGTCGGTCTGCACCAGGTTGGGGTTGTTGAGCAGGTTGATGCCGAGCGCGTCGCCGGCGGCCTTGTAGTTGAAGTTCCAGCTGAGCTGGATCGGGCCGCGCCCGTAGTAGGCGGCCTGGCCGGCCGGGCACCCGTACGGCTGTGAAGTATCGCAGTAGTGCGGGTAGTTGGCGGTGTTCTGCTCGACGATGTAGACCAGTCCACCGGTCTCGTGGTTGACGTTGGCGAGGAAGGCGGCGGCCTCCTGCTTCTTCACCGTGTCGCTGCCGGTCTTGGCGAAGCCCGGGTAGGCGCTGAGCGCGGCGGTCAGGCCGGAGTAGGTGTAGAAGGAGTTCCGGTTCGGGAACATCTGGTTGAACTGGGCCTCGGAGACCACGAATCCGCCGGGGTTCGGCGGGGTGGAGGTGGAGCCGCCGCTGCAGCTGTACGGGTCCCAGTACCAGGTGGAGATGACCGGGTCGTAGCCCGGGTTGTCGTGCTCGGCGATGTACAGGTTGCCGTCGGTGTAGCGGACCACGGTGCCGGTGGTGTAGTTCTGGCCGGCCTTCCACGCGGGGTAGGTGCAGTTGCCGGTCGGCGTGGGGGTGGAACCGCCGCCGCAGGTGCCCTGGTCGGCCCAGACACCGGAGCCGCCGGTGGACGGCGTCTCGCCCTGGGTCCACCACTTGGCCTGCCAGTTGTGGCCGTTGTACGAGGCGCTCATGCCGCCGGTGTAGACGGTGGCGGCCGCGTAGGGGGTCGCGCAGCTCGCCGCGTAGGCGGGGGAGGCGAGCGGGGTGAGCGCGGCGAGCCCGGCGGCGGCGGCCGCCGAGGCGAGCATCGCGATGATCCGGCGCTTGGACATGTGCCACTCCTTGTGGGGGATCGAGTGGGGGTGTCACGCACTCAAGCGCTTTGGTCCAGACCTGTCAAGAGGTCTGGACCATAACGGTGTTGACGGTCCGTCGCTACATGTGCGCGATGCCGCCGCCGGCCGCCATCGCGGCGGCGATCCGGCGGTTGTTCTCCCGCCACTCCTCCTCCGGCAGCCGCGGCAGCATCTCCTCCCACAGCGGCAGCAGCGATCCGCGCAGCTGCACCTGGCCGGCCGGGCGGGCGAGCAGCCACAGGTGGAGGTGGGCCGCGCCGTCGCCCCAGCGGTTGATGTGCACCCGGGCGACGTCGTCCAGCGAGCGGACCGCGCGCTCCACCCGCTGGAGCACCGGGCCGATCTCGGCGGCCCGTTCGGCCGGCAGCTCGGCCAGGTCGACGTGGGCCCGCGGTTCGAGCAGCAGCATCGCGGGGATGCCGGGCGCCTCGGCGACGCTGGTGAGCCGCCAGTTCTCGTCGGTCCACAGGTAGGACGCGTCCTCGCGGGCGCAGGCGGAGCAGCTCCCGGCGCCGTCCTCGCCGTGCCGGGGCGGCTCGGGCAGCACGGCGGACTCCAGGACGCGGCCGGTCGGCTCCCCCTCGTACGGGAAGATGTCCCAGCTCACGGCGCCGTCCTTCGGGACGACGAGGCGCTCGCCGATCGGCAGGCGCGCACGGTACGGACTCGGGGTGGTGGCTCCGTCGGATTCGATCATGTGCGCGAGCCTGTCAGATGACGACGCGTCGGCGCATGCGAATACCGATCGCCTGCGATCATCGACGCCATGGCCACCTCCGACGCCGCCGGCCGTACCGCCGACCTGGCCCGCGCGCTGCGCTCGACCGTCCGCGGCGAGGTCCGCTTCGGGACGGCCGAGCGCGCGGTGTACAGCCAGGACGCCTCCAACTACCGCCAGGTGCCGCGCGGCGTGGTCAAGCCCGCCGACCCGGACGACGTCCGGGCCGCGGTGGCCCTGTGCCGCGAGTACGGGGTGCCGGTGGTGCCGCGCGGCGCCGGCACCAGCATCGGCGGGCAGGCGATCGGCCCCGGCGCCGTGGTGCTGGACTTCCGCCGCCACCTGAACCGCGTCCTCGCCGTCGACCCCGGCACCCGCACCGCCCGGGTCGAGCCCGGCGCCGTCCTGGACGACCTGCAGGCCGCCGCCCGCCCGTACGGGCTGCGCTTCGGCCCCGACCCGTCCACGCACAGCCGCTGCACCCTCGGCGGCATGATCGGCAACAACGCCTGCGGCGCCCACTCGGTCGCCTGGGGCCGCACCTCGGACCACCTGCGCTCGCTCGACCTGCTGCTCGCCGACGGCACCGAGCTCACCGTCGGCGGCCCGCTCACCCCGGCCGAGCGCGACCGGCTCGCCGCCCGGCCCGGCCGCACCGGCGAACTCCACCGCGCCCTGCAGTCCCTGGCCGCCGACCACCTGGCGCTGCTGCGCCGCGCCATGCCCGCCCTGCCCCGCCGCGGCTCCGGCTACGCGCTGGACGCGCTGCTGCCCGAGCACGGCCACGACCTGGCGCGGGCGCTCGCCGGGTCGGAGGGCAGCTGCGCGGTGCTGCTGGGCGCCACCGTCGGCCTGGTCGACTCCCCCGCCGCCCGGGCCCTGGTGGTCGCCGGGTACCCGGACGAGGCGGCCGCCGCCGACGCGCTGCCCGACCTGCTGCCGTTCGGGCCGCTCACCGCCGAGGGGATGGCCGCCGACCTGCTCGCCGCCCTCGCCGCGGCGGGCCGCCGCCCGGCCGTCCTCGACCGGCTGCCGGACGGCGCCTGCTGGCTCTTCCTGGAGACCGGCGGGGCGGACGCCGCCGAGGCCGCGGACCGGGCCCGCGCCCTGGCCGCCGCCGTCCGCCGCACCCCGCGGGCCACCGTCACCGTGCTGGACGACCCCGGGGAGCAGCGCCGGCTGTGGGCCGTGCGGGAGGCGGCCGCCGGGATCGTCACCCGGCTGCCCGACCCGGCCGTGCCCGGCGGCGTCCCGGCCTGGCCCGGCTGGGAGGACTCGGCGGTCCCCGTCGAGCGGCTCGGCGACTACCTGCGGGCGCTGCGCGGGCTGCTGGCCCGGCACGGCCTGCGCGGCGTCCCGTTCGGGCACTTCGGGGAGGGCTGCGTCCACCTGCGGCTGGACTTCCCGCTCGCCGAACGGCCGCAGAGCTTCCGGGAGTTCATGGAGCAGGCGGCCGACCTGGTGGTGGCGCACGGCGGCTCGCTCTCCGGCGAGCACGGCGACGGGCAGGCCCGTTCCGAGCTGCTGTCCCGGATGTACCCGCCGGAGGTCCTGGAGCTGTTCGGCCGGTTCAAGCGGATCTGGGACCCGGAGAACCTGCTCAACCCCGGTGTCCTGGTCGACCCGCGCCCGCTCGACGCCGACCTGCGGGTCGCCGGCCGCTTCCGCGCGCTGCCGCTCGCCCTGCCGTACGAGCGCGACGGCGGCAGCCTGCTGAACGCGGTGCACCGCTGCGTCGGCGTCGCCAAGTGCGTGGACACCGCGAGCGGCGTGATGTGCCCCAGCTACATGGCGACCGGCGAGGAGCGGCACTCCACCCGCGGCCGGGCCCGGCTGCTGGCCGAGATGCTGCGCGGGGAGCTGGTCACCGACGGCTGGCGCTCGGCGGAGGTCCGGGAGGCGCTCGACCTGTGCCTGGGCTGCAAGGGCTGCGCGAGCGAGTGCCCGGTCCAGGTCGACCTGGCCACCTACAAGGCGGAGTTCCTGCACCAGCACTACCGGTGGCGGCCGCGCCCGCGCTCGCACCTGGCGCTCGGCTGGCTGCCGCTCTGGCTGCGCGGCGCCGCGCTGGCCCCGGGCCTGTTCAACGCCCTCGCGCGGCACCGCGGCTCGGCGACGGTGCTGCGCTGGGCGGCCGGCATCGACCCGCGCCGCTCGCTGCCGGCGCTGCCGCCGGAGACCTTCGGACGCTGGTTCCGCCGCTACCGCGCCGCCCACCCCGAACCGGCCGGCGCCACCCCGGTGCTGCTCTGGCCGGACTCGATGGCCGACCTGCTCGACCCGGCGCCCGCGCGGGCCGCCGTGCTGGCGCTGGAACGCCTCGGCTTCGCGGTACGGCTGCCGGCCGGCCGGGTCTGCTGCGGCCTCACCCTGGTCTCCACCGGCCAACTCTCGCTCGCCCGCCGGGTGATGCGCCGCAGCCTGGCCAACCTGCCGCCCGACCTGCCGCCCGACCTGCCGGTGGTCGGCCTGGAGCCCAGCTGCACCGCCACCCTGCGCGAGGAGTGGCCGCGGCTGATCGGCGAGCACCGGCTGCCCACCCGGGTGCGGACCTTCGCCGAGCTCCTGGACGAGCACCGGGTGGACCTCCCCCGCCTGGAGGGGGCCGCGCTCACCCAGGTCCACTGCCACCAGCACGCGGTGCTCGGCACCGACGCCGACCGCCGGGTGGCCGAGCGCCTCGGCCTCGCCAACACCGTCCTGGACTCCGGCTGTTGCGGCCTGGCCGGCAACTTCGGGATGGAGCGCGGCCACTACGAGGTGTCGGTGGCCGCCGCCGAACGGGTGCTGCTGCCCGCCGTCCGCGCGGCGGCTCCGGACACCCTGGTGCTCGCCGACGGGCTCAGCTGCCGCACCCAGATCAACGACCTGGCCCCGGGCCACCGCCCGCTGCACCTGGCCGAAGTGGTCCTCCGGGCGCTCGGGATCAACTGAATCGTGGGCGAATTGGTGAAACATGTCACCACTTCGCACCGTGCCGGTGGGCAGCTCGGACGTGTAGGTTCCTGCGTCCAAGGGGAGGCGCTCACCACGCGTCAGTCCCCGCGCAGATCCCCCCGTCAACAGCTCCTCCGACGAGAGAGACACGAGAGATGTCTGCACACGACCCTACGGACCACCCACCGCAGCGCCTCGGCGTCGTCGCCGAGTCGACCGCCGGTGAGACCCGCGTGGCCGCCACCCCGGCGACCGTCCGCGGGCTGCTCGCGCTCGGCTACGAGGTCGTGGTCGAGTCCGGAGCGGGTTCCGCCTCGGGTTTCACCGACGCGGCGTACGTCGAGGCCGGCGCGGGGATCGGTGACGCCTGGGCCGCCGACGTCGTGATCAAGGTCAACGCCCCGAGCACCGGCGAGATCGCCCGGCTGCAGGACGGCGCCACCCTGGTCGGCCTGCTGTCCCCCGCGCTCCGCCCGGACCTGCTGGAGGCCCTGTCGGCCCGTCCGGTGACCGCGCTGGCGCTGGACGCGGTGCCCCGGATCTCGCGCGCCCAGTCGATGGACGTGCTCAGCTCGATGGCGAACATCGCCGGCTACCGGGCGGTGATCGAGGCCGCACACGTCTTCGGACGCTTCTTCACCGGCCAGGTCACCGCCGCCGGCAAGGTCCCGCCCGCGAAGGTCCTGGTGGCCGGCGCGGGTGTGGCGGGCCTCGCCGCGATCGGCGCCGCGTCCAGCCTGGGCGCGATCGTCCGGGCCACCGACCCGCGGCCCGAGGTCGCCGACCAGGTGAAGTCGCTCGGCGGCGAGTACCTGCCGGTGAACGTCACCCAGGAGGCCAGCACCGACGGGTACGCCAAGGCCACCTCCGCCGACTACGACCGCGCCGCCGCCGAGCTCTACAGCGAGCAGGCCAGGGACGTGGACATCGTCGTCACCACCGCGCTGATCCCGGGCCGGCCCGCGCCGCGCCTGATCACCGCCGAGGACGTGGCGGCGATGAAGCCGGGCAGCGTGATCGTCGACATGGCGGCCGCCCAGGGCGGCAACGTCGCGGGCACCGTCGCGGGCCGCACCGTGGTCACCGACAACGGCGTGACCATCATCGGCTACACCGACCTGGCCTCCCGGCTGCCCGCCCAGGCCTCGCAGCTGTTCGGCACCAACCTGGTCAACCTGCTGAAGCTGGTCACGCCCGGCAAGGACGGCCGGCTCACCCTCGACTTCGAGGACGTGGTGCAGCGGGCGGTGACCGTGGTCCGCGAGGGCGAGACCACCTGGCCGCCGCCGGCCGTGTCGGTCTCGGCCGCCCCGGCCGCCCAGCCCGCCGCCGCGCCGGTCGCCGCCGCGCCCGCGCCGTCCCGGCCGACCCCGGCCGTCCGGTACGGCCTGATCGGCGCCGGCATGCTGGCGATGTTCCTGCTGGTCGCCTTCGCCCCGGCCCAACTGGCCGCCAACTTCACGGTGTTCGCGCTGGCCGTGGTGATCGGCTACTACGTGATCGGCAAGGTCCACCACGCGCTGCACACCCCGCTGATGTCGGTGACCAACGCGATCTCCGGAATCGTGATCATCGGCGCGCTGCTGCAGATCGGGCACGAGAGCACGCTGGTCACCGTACTGGCGTTCGTCGCGATCCTGCTGACCAGCGTGAACATCTTCGGCGGCTTCGCCGTCACCCGCCGCATGCTGAACATGTTCTCGAAAGGCTGAGCCACGATGACATCCACGACGGCCTCCCACGCCGCCGACCTGGTCGCGGCCCTGCTGTTCATCCTCAGCCTGGCCGGACTCTCCCAGCACCGCACCTCCCGCGCCGGCGTCGTCTACGGCATCGCCGGCATGGCCCTCGCCCTGGTCGCCACCGTGGTGCTGGCCGCGCAGTCGATCTCGGCCGGCGCGGTCGCGCTGATCCTGATCGCGATGGCGATCGGCGCCGTGCTCGGCATCTGGCGGGCCCGCAAGGTCGAGATGACCGAGATGCCCGAGCTGATCGCCGTGCTGCACAGCTTCGTCGGCCTGGCCGCGGTGCTGGTCGGCTGGAACAGCTACCTGGAGGTGGAGGCGCACGGCGCCGCGCAGACCGCGGTCGGCGCCGACCTGCTGTCCATCCACCACGCCGAGGTGTTCATCGGCATCTTCATCGGCGCGGTCACCTTCACCGGCTCGATCGTCGCCTTCCTGAAGCTGTCCGCCCGGATCGCCTCCCGGCCGCTGGTCCTGCCCGGCAAGAACCTGCTCAACCTGGGCGCGCTCGGCGCCTTCGTCGCCCTGACCGTCTGGTTCACCGTCAGCCCGAACCTCGGCCTGATGATCGCGGTCACCGTGCTCGCCCTGCTGCTCGGCTGGCACCTGGTCGCCTCGATCGGCGGCGGCGACATGCCGGTCGTCGTCTCGATGCTCAACAGCTACTCCGGCTGGGCAGCGGCGGCGGCGGGCTTCCTGCTCGACAACAACCTGCTGATCGTCACCGGCGCCCTGGTCGGCTCCTCCGGTGCGTACCTCTCGTACATCATGTGCAAGGCGATGAACCGCTCCTTCATCTCCGTCATCGCCGGCGGCTTCGGCATCGAGGCGCCGTCCGGCGGCGACGAGGAGCAGGGCGAGCACCGCGAGATCCGCGCCCAGGAGACCGCCGAACTCCTCTCCCAGGCCACCTCGGTGGTGATCACCCCCGGCTACGGCATGGCGGTGGCGCAGGCCCAGCACCCGGTCGCCGAGCTCACCCGCCGGCTGCGCGAGCGCGGCGTCGAGGTCCGCTTCGGCGTCCACCCGGTGGCCGGCCGGCTGCCCGGGCACATGAACGTGCTGCTCGCCGAGGCCAAGGTGCCGTACGACATCGTCCTGGAGATGGACGAGATCAACGACGACTTCTCCGACACCACCGTGGTGCTGGTCATCGGTGCCAACGACACCGTCAACCCGGCCGCCACCGAGGACCCGACCAGCCCGATCGCCGGCATGCCGGTGCTGAAGGTGTGGGAGGCGGAGCACGTGGTCGTGTTCAAGCGCTCGATGGCCTCCGGCTACGCGGGCGTGCAGAACCCGCTGTTCTTCCGGGAGAACAGCAGCATGCTGTTCGGCGACGCCAAGCAGAGCGTGGAGGACATCCTGCGCGCCCTCGACGCCGGCGCCCCCGACGAGGCGGCCGGCCGCAGGCCGACCGCGGTCGGCCGCTGAGAACGAGCACCACGGAGGCCGGGCGGAGCATCCGCCCGGCCTCCGGGCCGTTCAGCCCTGGATCCGCCGCCAGGGCTGCTCCGTCTCCAGGGCGTAGGCGAGTTCCAGCAGCGTCCGCTCCTGGCCGTGCCCGGCCGAGAGGTGGACGCCCAGCGGCAGTCCGGCCTCCGTCACCCCGGTCGGCAGGGCGATGCCCGGACCGCCGGAGACGTTGTTGACCGGCGTGAACGCGACGTAGTCCTGCAGCCGCCGCAGCAGCTCCTCGAACGGCACGTTCGGGCTGAGGTGGCCCAGCTCCGGCGTGGTGTGCGCCAGGGCCGGCGACAGGATCGCGTCGTACGTCCGGAACAGCCCGGCGTACTCGGCCTCCACCGCCCGCAGTCGGCGCAGCACGCCCGGGATCCGCGCCCACTCACGGGTGAAGATGCCGCGCAGGCCCAGCGTCAGCCCGTCCAGCTCCTTGGCGCGGAAGCCGCGGTCCAGCAGCAGCCGGCCACTGGCCGCGATGACGAACGCGATGTAGCCCCAGTACAGCGTGAAGTCCCGCTGGAACTCGGCGCCGAACGGCAGCACCACCGGGTCGATCGTGTGGCCGAGCGCCTCCAGCCGGGCGGCCACCTGCTCAACCTCGGCCCGGGTCTCCGCGTCACTGGCCACCACCGGGGAGTCCAGCACCAGGCCGATCTTCCGCAGCTTGTCGCCCGGCCCCTGGACCAGGCCCAGCGGCGGCAACGAGGTGTTGCGGTGGTGGAGTTCGGCGGCGGCCAGGAAGGCCGCCGTGTCGCGCACCGAGCGGGTCAGCACCCCGTCCGTCACCAGGTCAATCGGCAGCCGGCGGCCGTCCTCGTTGAGCACCAGCCGGCCGCGCGTCGGCTTCAGGCCGACCAGCCCGCAGGCCGCGGCCGGGATCCGGATCGACCCGCCGCCGTCGTTGGCGTGCGCGATCGGCACCACCCCGGCGGCGACCAGCGCCGCCGAACCGCCGGACGACGCGCCCGCCGAGTGGCCGGTGCTCCACGGGTTGCGCACCGGGTCGGCCGCCGCGTACTCGGTGGAGGCGTTCAGCCCGAACTCCGGCAGCCGGGTCTTGCCCAGCACCTGCAGACCGGTGGACAGGAACTGGTCGGCGAACCCCGCCGTCCGGCGGGCCGGCCCGGCCCGGAACGCCGCCGAGCCCTGGTTGGTCGGCAGGCCGCGCAGGTTCACGTTGTCCTTGAGGAAGCTCGGCACGCCGTACAGCGGCGCATCGCGCTGCGCCGCCAGCCGGGGCGCGTGGTACGCGGCGTGCGCCACCGGGTTGAGCGCGCCGTCCACCGACTGCGCCCGCCGGGCCGCCGCCGCCGCCAGCTCCGCCGGGCCGACCTCGCCCTTGCGGACCAGCTCCGCCAGCGCCACCGCGTCGTGCTCCCCGAGCGCGTCGTCCCCGAACGCGTGCACCCGCTCCGCCGCCATCCGGCCCCCCTTGTCGCTACCAGTCGGTAATACCGCACAGTTGGCTGGAGTGTAGGCCGCCCCGGCTCCGACCCGGAACCCCCACGCCGTTCGCCGACCGCTGACGCCCCGTCGACCTCGGCCGAACGGGGTCCGACAGCGCGGGCCCGGCCCTACCATCCCCCCATGGCGACTCTCAGCACCGTCGAGGCGGACAAGATCCTGGCCGACAACTTCGCGCCCTGGGTGCAGGCCCTCGGCCTCACCGTCACCGAGACCGGGGAGCGGCACGCCGTACTGCGGCTGCCCTGGTCCGACCAACTCGCCCGGGAGGGCGGCGGCATGTCCGGGCAGGCGCTGATGGCCGCGGCCGACACCGCGACCGTGGTGGCGATCTCCGCGGCCCGCGGCGGCTTCGGCCCGATGACCACCATCCAGCAGTCCACCACCTTCCAGCGCGCCGTGGTCGGCACCGACGTCCTGGTCACCGCCCGGGTCACCAAGCTCGGCCGGCGGCTCGGCTTCATCGAGGTGACGCTGTGCGCCGAGGGCGAGGAGGAGCCGGCCGCGCACGCCACCACCGTGTACGCCTTCCCGGGCTGAGGTCCGCGCCCGGTTGAGGTCTGCGCCCGGGCCGAGGTCCACGCCTCCCCGGGCCGCACACCCGCGAACCGGCGCCGTCCAACCCCTGTTCGCCGTCCCTACCGCGCAGTAGCCTCGCCGGGCCGAACCACCCACCGGCCGGCCCGACCTGGAGGCTGCATGCGCACCGCCCTGCCCACCCGCCGCCCCGCCCGCGCCCTGCTCGCCGCCGCGCTCTGCGCGCTGACCATCGGGGCGGCCGCCACCCCCGCCGCCGCCGACTCCGCCGCCTCGGCCCGCAACCACCCCGCCGAGTACTACCTGGCGCTCGGCGACTCGCTCGCCGCCGGCTACCAGTCCCTGCCGGGCGGCGGCCACGTGGTGGGCCGCGGCTACGCCCAGGACCTGGCCCGCACCCTGGAGGGCCGCGCACACGCCGCGGGCCGCCCGTTCTCCTTCACCGACCTGGGCTGCCCCGGCGAGACCTCCGGCTCGATGGCGGACGGCGGCTGCCGCTACCCCCACCCCTGGTCGGGCTCCCAACTCGCCAACGCCGTGTCGTACTTGAAGGCGCACCGCAAGGACCGGGTGGTGGTCACCCTGGACATCGGCGCCAACGACGTGGACGGCTGCGCGAGTGGCGGCAGCCTCGACCTGCCGTGCGCGCTGAACGGCATCGCCACCGTCCGCCGCAACCTCGACCGGATCCTCGGCGAGCTGCGGGACGCCGCCGGACCGCACACCCGGATCGTCGGCATGAACCTCTACGACCCGTTCCTAGCCGCCTGGTTGACCGGCGACCAGGGCAAGGCGCTGGCCGCCCTCTCGGTCCCGCTCGCCGACGCGCTGAACGGCGTCATCGAGCAGGTCGACGCCGCGCACCGGGTGCCGACCGCCGACGTGGCGGGAGCGTTCGACACCAACGCCTTCCTGCCGATGGTCCCGCTCGGCGGGCAGCTGGTGCCGCTCAACGTCGCCCGGGTGCTGCAGTGGACCAACATGGCGCGCGGCGACATCCACGCCAACGACGCCGGCTACCAGGTGATCGCCGACGCCTTCCTCGCCGAACTCTGAGCCGCCCCGAGCTCTGCGCCCTCGACCCCGACGGGCCGTGCGCCCCGGAGGGTTCCGCGCGCGGGTGTGGGCGCCGGCCTCTCCAGCCGGCGCCCACCCGCTCGGGGCCCGATCGCGCTACTCCGCGCAGATCGCCGTCACGAACTCCGCCACCCGCTCCTGCGGCAGGTGCCGGGTGATGTCCGCCTCGCTGATCATCCCCACCAGCTTGTGGTCGGGGTGGTTGATCACCGGCAGCCGCCGGACCAGGTGCTGCTCCATGATCCGCAGGACCTGCTCGGCGTCCTCGTCCTCCTCGACCACCATCGGGCGTCCGACCGCCAGGTCGACCGCCAGGACGGTGCTCGGGTCGCGGCCCTCTGCCACGCACTTGAGGACGATGTCCCGGTCGGTGAGGATCCCCAGCAGCTTCTGGTTCTCCCCGCAGATGGGCAGCGCGCCCACGTCGCGCTCCCGCATGATCCGTGCCGCATCGGCCAGCGTCTGCTGGTCTCCGATGCACTCGGCCCCCGCGTGCATGATCTCTCCGGCTGTGGTCATCTCGGGCCTCCCGCGTCCGTGGCCGATCGCCCCGCCATCTCCTCTCCATCCTCTGCCGCCGTGCCCGCACCCGCCACCGGGGCCCCGTCGACGGTCGCCCGGGCCGCCGGGGGCTCCAGCGGGTCGCGGGCCAGTACCTCGTCCAGGGCCGGGAGTTCGAGCTGCTCCATCTCGCGCTCCACCTCCTTGACCGCCTCGACCGGCGACTTCCCGTTGCGGTCGGTCGCGCTCTCCAGGAAACGCAGCAGCTCCACCGGGAACGGCAGGACCAGGGTCGAGTTCTTCTCCGCCGCGACCTCCACCACCGTCTGCAGCAGCCGCAGTTGGAGTGCCGCCGGGGTCGCGCTCATGATCGCCGCCGCCTCCGAGAGCCGCGCCGACGCCTGGAACTCGCCGTCCGCGGTGATGATCCGGGCCCGCCGCTCCCGGTCCGCCTCGGCCTGCCGGGCCATCGAGCGCTTCATCGACTCGGGCAGCGCCACGTCCTTGATCTCCACCCGGTCGATCTCGACCCCCCAGCCGAGCGCCGGCGAGTCCAGCATGACCTCCAGCCCCTGGTTGATCGGCTCGCGGTTGGCCAGCAGGTCGTCCAGCTCGCTCTTGCCGATGATCGACCGCAGCGAGGTCTGCGCCACCTGCGACATCGCGAAGTTGTAGTCCTGCACGTTGACGATCGCCTTCACCGGGTCGACCACCCGGAAGTACACCACCGCGTCGACCCGGACCGTCACGTTGTCCCGGGTGATGCCCTCCTGCGCCGGGATCGGCATCGTGGCGATCTGGACGTTCACCTTCCGTATCCGGTCAGCCACCGGCACGAGCCACGCCAGCCCCGGACCCCGCACCTCGTCCCGCACCCGGCCGAACCGGAACACCACCCCGCGCTGGAACTGCTGCACCATCCGGACGCTCAGCCCGGCGCAGACGGCCAGCACCACCAGCAACGCCACCAACGCGTCAACAACGATCATCGCCGTCACCTCGGACCCGACGGAACCCCGGACCCCACGTCCACGCTACTCCGCGCGTACCCGGTCGCCGTGCGTCCTACCATCGGCGCCATGGAGCACCCGCCCGTGGTCGACCCCGCCCCCGCCGCCGAGGCCGCCCGCACCCTCGCCGAGCTCGACGAGCAGGTGGTCCACTGCCGGGCCTGCCCCCGCCTGGTCGCCTGGCGCGAGGAGGCCGCCCGCACCAAGCGCCGCGCCTACCTGGACCAGGAGTACTGGGCCCGCCCGATCCCCGGCTTCGGCCCCGCCGACGCCCCGCTCGCCCTGGTCGGCCTCGCCCCCGCCGCCCACGGCGGCAACCGCACCGGCCGCATCTTCACCGGCGACCCCTCCGGCGACCTGCTGTACGCCACCCTCCACCGGCTCGGCCTCGCCAACCAGCCGCACTCCACCTGGCGCGACGACGGCCTGCGGCTGCACGGCGTGCGGATCACCGACCCGGTGCGCTGCTGCCCGCCCGACAACAAGCCCACCCCCGGGGAGCGCGACACCTGCCGGCCCTGGATCGTCCGCGAGCTGCTGCTGATGCGCCCCACCCTGCGCGCCGTCGTCGCCCTCGGCGGCTTCGCCTGGCAGGCCCTGCTCCCCGCCCTGGCCGCCGCCGGCTGGCAGCTGCCCCGCCCCCGTCCCGCCTTCACCCACGGCGCCCACGCCGTCCTCCCCGCCACCGACGGCGGCCCGCCCCTCCACCTGTACGGCTGCTTCCACGTCAGCCCCCGCAACACCTACACCGGCCGCCTCACCCCCGCCATGCTCGCCGACCTCCTCGCCGAGGCCGCCACCACCGCCGGCCTCCGCTGACCGCCACCACCGCCGGCCTCCGCCGACCGGCACTCCCCCGGGGCCCGGCAGGTCAGCGCAGCTTCGGCGGCCGGTGCCCCGCCTCCCGCCACACCTCCGGGAGCTGTTCGCGGACCAGATGCATCTCACCCAGCTGGAGTCCGTACAGCGCCCCGTACCCGAAGCCGCCGTCCGAGAGCGTGCGGACGGCGCGGGCGGCGACGGCCGCATCCTGGTGCCGGCCGAGCAGGTCCTGCAAGGTCTTCATCCGCGCGGTGAACCCGGCGGCCGGCTCGCCGACCGCCTCCCCCGCGTAGCGGGCCCGCTTCGCGGCCTTCCGCGCCTCGTGCAGGGCGCCCTCGGTCGCCCCGTCGGGCCCGGCGGCCAGCGCGGCCTCCACCCGGGCCGCGGTCCGGCGCCACTCGCGGCGCAGCACCCGGGTCGCCTCCGGCCCGGCCGGCTGCCGGGCGCGCTTCGACAGCCCCGGGTCCTCGGCGAGCTCGGCGAGCTCCCGGGTCAGGTCCCGCCACCGTTCGCCGCCCAGCTCGGCGAGCACCTGCGGGCGGCTGTCCACCGACTGCCGGGCGGACCACCGGGTGAGGTCGGCGAGCACGGCGTCCCGCCCGCCGTCCGCCGGCAGCTCCCGCGCCTGGGCGAGCAGCCGCTCCGCGAGCACCTCCCCGTCGCGCGCGCCGCCGAGCGCCGCGCCGACCTCGCGCAGCCGCTGGACCGTCGCGCCGCGGTCCCCGTCGAGCAGGTCGCGGTAGGAGCGCAGCGCGCTGCGCAGCCGGCGGGCGGCGACCCTCAGCTGGTGCACGGAGTCGGCCTCGTCGGCGCGGACGGCGGCCTCCAGGTCGAGGACACGCGCGGCCTGCTCCCGGATCCGCGCGGCCAGCAGCTCCCCCGCCGTCCCCCGCACTCTTCGCGCCAAGGCCGTCCACCTCCCGCCGTCTCCCAGCGTAGGCCCGGGCAACGGCACGCGACGGCACGCGACAGCGCGCGACCGGCCCGGCGCGCCGCCGGCCACGGCTTGCGGCCGGCTGCCTACGGTGTGCTGCATGAGCGATCCGGAGCAGAACAAGGCGACCGCGAAGGCCTTCTACCACCTGATGTTCAACGAGTGCCGGCCCGCCGAGGCGGTCGAGCGCTTCGTCGGTGACACCTACATCCAGCACAACCCGCACGTCGGCGACGGCAAGCAGGCGTTCGTCGCGTACTTCGAACGGATGGCGGCGGAGTATCCGGGCAAGCGGGTGGAGTTCCGGCGGGTGGTGGCGGAGGGCGACCTGGTGGTCCTGCACTGCCACCAGGTGTGGCCGACCGAGGAGTACGCGGGGATCGACATCTTCCGGTTCGACGCGGACGGCCGGATCGTCGAGCACTGGGACGTGCTGCAGGTGATCCCGGCCACCTCCGCGAACGGCAACTCGATGTTCTGACACGGCCTTCACACGCCCTCTGGCATACTCCAACACCATGACCGACAACCGTGCGACCAGGGCCCTGCGGGCCGCGGTGTTCACCGCGCTCGCCGTGCCGCTGGCCGCGCTGGGGCAGGTCGTGGTCACCGGGCGTGCGCTGTCGCTCACGCTGGTGGCGGTGGCGGGAGTCGCCGTCTTCGCGCTCGCGCTCGCGCTGGACTCCGCGCGGCACCGGTTCTGGCAGCTCGCCGCGATCCTGGTGCCGGTCGAGCTGGTGCTCAACACCGTGTTCAACCTCGGCCAGGACGCGTGCGCCAGCGCCGCGCAGACCCACGGCATGAACCTGCTGGTCTGCGGTGGCGACTCGCTCACCGACGGCTCGCCGCTGGCCGGCCTGACCGGCACCTCCACGGGTGCCCTCCAGGCCCTGGTGCTGGCGGTCCACCTGGCGCTCGCGCTGGCCGCCGCCGCCTGGCTGCGCCTGGGCCACGCCGCGCTGTCCGGCCTCGCCGACGCGCTCTCCGCACTCGCCGCGCTGCTGCCGTCCCCGTGGCGGTCGCTGCTGCTCGCGGTGCTCCCGGCCTGCCCGGCCGTCCTCCTCCCCCCGCCCGGCCACGCGGACTCCCCCGTCCGGCCGCAGGGCGTGGTCCCCTCCCCCGCTCCCCGGCGCGGTCCGCCGGCGCTGGCGCTCGCCGCCTGACACCGTCCGTCCCACGGACCTGTCGGCCGCGACGCCCTCCCAGCGCCCCCTTTCCCTTCACCGGTACGAGGCCGCGCCGCGCGCGCCCGTACGCCGAGGAGTCGACGGACCACCATGAGCAACAACACCAACACCGGCAACAACCGCCCGACCGCCCGCCAGCGCCTGCAGGAGGCGCAGCGCCGCGAGGCCAAGGCCGCCGCCGTCCGCCGCCGGGCGGTGATCGGCGTCAGCGTCCTCGCCGCCCTCGCGGTGGTGGGCGGCGCGACCGCGATCGCGATCTCCACCGCCGACAGCGGCAGCTCCACCGCCGCCTCGTCCGCCCCCGTGGTCACCCCCGCCAACACCTCCGGCCCGGACGGCACCGTGGTCGTCTACGGCAAGGCCGACGCCCCGCACACCCTCGCCGTGTACGAGGACTTCCGCTGCCCGGTCTGCCAGAAGCTGGAGGCCGGCGCCGGCCAGTCGATCACCCAGCTCGCCGACGACGGCACCTACAAGATCGAGTACCACTTGGCCGCCTTCCTCGACAGCAACCTGGGCGGCAAGGGCTCGCACACCGCGCTGGCCGCCGCCGGAGCGGCGCTCAACGAGGGCCCGGACAAGTTCAAGAAGTTCCACGACGTCCTCTACGCCAACCAGCCCGAGGAGCGCGAGGACGGCTTCGGCGACGTCAACCGGATCCTCGAACTCGCCGACCAGGTGCCCGGCCTGAAGACCGACGCCTTCACCAAGGCCGTCACCGAGGGCACCTACCTGCCCTGGGCCGACAAGGTCGCCGCCGCCTTCGACAAGAGCGGCGTCCGCGGCACCCCGACCGTCGTCCTCGACGGCAAGCAGCTCAACGTCTTCGGCCAGAACGGCAGCCCGCTGAGCGGCGACCAGTACACCGCGCTGATCCGCCAGACGGTCGGGGCCTGACCCATGACCGACAGAACCCCCGCCACGGACGGCGCCTCCGTTACTGACGGAACCCCCGTCGCGGCGCCCGTCGCGGCGCCCGTCGCCGCAAGCCGCCGCTTCGGCTGGCTGCTGTTGATCGGCGGCCTGCTCGGCCTGGCCGCGTCCGCCGTCCTCACCGTCGACAAGATCCGGCTGCTGAAGGACCCGTCCTACTCGCCGTCCTGCAACATCAACCCGATCATCAGCTGCGGCTCGATCATGCGCACCGCGCAGGCCGAGGCGTTCGGCTTCCCCAACTCGCTGATCGGGCTCGCCGCGTTCGGCGCCGTCACCGCGATCGGCGCCGGCGTCCTCGCCGGCGCCGCCTACCGCCGCTGGTTCTGGCTCGGCCTCCAGGCCGGCACCACCCTCGGCCTCGGCTTCGTGCTGTGGCTGATCAACCAGGCCCTCTACGAGATCGGCGCACTCTGCCCGTACTGCATGGTCGTCTGGGCCGTGGTCTTCCCGCTCTTCTGGTACACCACCCTGCACAACCTCCGCACCGGCGTCATCCCCGCCCCCCGCTGGTGGCCCGCCGTCGCCCGCTGGCACTGGATCGCCCCCGCGCTCTGGTACCTGGGCATCGCCCTGCTGATCCTCAACCGCTTCTGGTACTACTGGCGCACCCTCCTCTGACCCAGCACGCAAAACGGCCCCCACCTGCGGTTTCGCAGATGGGGGCCGCCGGCGTGCTCACTCTGGGCCGTCTGGGACAGGAGGTGCATATGGAGCATCGGCCCGTGACTAAGATGCCGAGGCCAGGGACCAACTAGCCAGTGTGTGGTCCCGATCAGGGATACAACCTGGGCTCCGACGGCTTGACGCACTCCTTCGACATCTGCGTCTGCTGTTCAGCGAATTCGGCCACGAGGACGCCGCGAACGCAGGCGTGAGGGCCTCGCGAGACACATGGATCATGGCAGCCTTTCCTTGGCGCGAACCCGAGAGCGAACAGCCACCAAGCGCAACTGGGCGCACCTAGAGGCTGCCGCACGTGGGCTAAACAGCGGGGCATCAGGATCCGTGAGTACCTCTCATCCTCCATCGAGTCACGTGATCGCAGATCTGGCACTACTGGACTACGCCAGAGCCCTGAGCTCTGGGTGGCACTGGGGAGAGCCTAGATCGATGATGGAATCAAGCCTAATCTCTCCGAGGGGGTGGGGATTATGGAAACATTCCATCGCCGCGCAGGTTTGCCCGAAAATCCATCAGATGGAAACCCCGGAGAACCCGAAGAACCACGGACCGAAAGGTTGACTTTCCTTCGCCACAGGTCCGCGTGGCGCGCCCACGCGCTCGCACGTATTGACTATCTACGATCGCAGCTGGAGTTTGAGAGCCGCTGCGCCCACGACCGTCCTGAAATTGCACTAATAAACGGGGCAAAGGGACTGCTATCGGAGGCCGAGCGAGCCCTCAAGAGCATTTGGCCGTGGTCCTCTGCATCAGGTTGGGCGACCGAACGGGCATGGGCAAATATTCACGCTGCGGAAGTGACGCTCATGCAACTCGCCGACGATTCCAGTTTCGCGAGCCGCGGGTTGCATTTAAGCTCCTTGCTTTCATACGTGGAGCCCGAGAATGGCCAACGGCAGCGAGTGGCAAAGTTGTGTCGCAGGATAATGTCCGGAAAGGACCTGACCCCACAGGATCGCCAGGTTCTTCTCAGTTCCCTGCGGGAGGCCTATCGAAATCGCGACAAAGAATTTGCAAGAATGAGGAATATTAGAAACGCTCTTTTCATTTCAACAGCCCTCACCTCGTTAATGCTGGCACTATTTACGATCCTCCTATATTTCGAGTTAATACCCGCCGTCAATCTCTGCTTTACGGGAACCCTTGGCGAGGACATCTGCGCCTCCAGCCATAGCTTTACACCAAATTCCGCAGCCACCGACGTCCTAATAATTGAGATCTCCGGCGTGCTGGGTGCCGCAGTTACTGCAATTGCATCGCTGCACAGCATACGGCCAACCAGTGCGCCGTACAGAATTCAGCTCGCCTCGGCAACACTTAAGATTCCCGCGGGAGCCCTTTCTGCACTAGTGGGAATCATGCTCATCCGGGGCGAGTTCGTGCCTGGGCTGACAGATTTGGACACTTCTCCTCAAATACTCGCCTGGGCCGTAACCTTCGGCGCCGCTCAACATCTCGTGACTCGTATTGTCGATGCGCGCGCAAGGGAAGCGCTTCCCGCTTCTGAGCGCGAAGAGCGTCGGCATCTGAACAAGCGGGGCGGAAGCTGAGCGCCATGGGACGCATGCCCGCACCGCAACGGCGACGAGTTTGATCGCCGCCCCGAGAAGGTGTGGCCTGGTGAGTGAAATGAGCCTGCGCCGGATGGCCTTCATCTTTGGAAAGCGGGAGTGCAACCACTGAACGTCTTTCATCCTGTCCCGGCAGGGTGAAATGGCTGGTCAGGAGGGGTGGGGTAACAGGCGAGGCTCCTGGTCGTTGCGCTGGTGTT
>NZ_JBICYJ010000021.1:0-148974 GCF_043200835.1 Kitasatospora sp. NPDC048365 | reverse complement strand
CGCGCCCCGCCCCGCGGGCGCGCCCGCCCGCCCCCGCGGCGCCGGCGGGGAGACCCCCGCGGGCCCGGGGCCCGGGCCCGCGGCGGGGCCCGGGCCCCCGGGCCCGTCACAGGAAGGCGATCAGGCGCCGATGGCGTGCAGGCCGCCGTCGACGTGGACGATCTCGCCCGTGGTCTTCGGGAACCAGTCGCTCAGCAGGGCGACGACGCCGCGGGCGGTCGGCTCCGGGTCGGTCAGGTCCCACTTGAGCGGGGAGCGGACGTCCCAGGTGGCGGCCAGGTCGCCGAAGCCCGGGATGGACTTGGCGGCCATCGAGCCGAGCGGGCCTGCCGAGATCAGGTTGCAGCGGATGTCCCGCTCGCCCAGGTAGCGCGCCAGGTAGCGGTTGGTGGCCTCCAGCGCGGCCTTGGCCGGGCCCATCCAGTCGTACTGCGGCCAGGCGAACTGCGCGTCGAAGGTGAGGCCGACGACCGAGCCGCCGTCCTGCATCAGCGGGAGCAGCGCCGTGGTGAGCGACTTCAGCGAGTACGCGGAGACGTGCATGGCGGTGGCCACGGACTCCCACGGCGTGTTCATGAAGTTGCCGCCGAGCGCGTCCTGCGGGGCGAAGCCGATGGAGTGGACGACGCCGTCCAGGGTCGGCAGGGTCTCGCGGACCTTGTCGGCGAGGCCCTCCAGGTGCTCCGCGTTGGAGACGTCCAGCTCCAGGACCTGCACGGGCTTGGGGAGCTTCTTGGCGACGCGCTCGGTCAGGCTGGGGCGGGGCCACGCGGTGAGGATGATCTCGGCGCCCTGCTCCTGGGCCAGCCGCGCGGTGTGGAAGGCGATGGAGGACTCCATCAGCACACCCGTGATGAGGATGCGCTTGCCCTCGAGGATTCCGCTCATGTTCAGTGACCCATGCCCAATCCGCCGTCGACGGGAATGACGGCTCCGGTGATGTACGCGGCCTCGTCCGAGGACAGGAACCGCACGGCCGAGGCGATCTCGGCGGGGGCGGCGTAGCGGCCGAGCGGCACGCCCGCCACGATCTCCTTGCGGCGCTCCTCGGTGAGCACCGCGGTCATGTCGGTGTCCACGAAGCCGGGGGCGACCACGTTGATCGTGATGTTGCGCGAGCCGAGCTCGCGCGCCAGCGAACGGGCGAAGCCGACCAGGCCGGCCTTCGAGGCGGCGTAGTTGGCCTGGCCCGGGGAGCCGGTGAGGCCGACGACCGAGGAGATCAGCACGATACGGCCCTTGCGGGCGCGCAGCATCTTCGCCGACGCCCGCTTGACCACGCGGAAGGTGCCGGTCAGGTTGGTGTCCAGGACGGACGTGAAGTCCTCCTCGGACATCCGGAGCAGCAGCGTGTCCTTGGTGATGCCCGCGTTGGCCACCAGGACCTCGACCGGGCCGTGCGCGGCCTCGATCTCGGTGAAGGCCGCATCGACCGCCGCGGCGTCGGTGATGTCGGCGCGGACGGCGATCACCTCGTACTTGGCCAGTTCGGCCGGGACCTCGCCCGAACGGCTGGTGATCGCGACCTTGTCACCGTTCTCGGCGAAGGCCTGGGCAATCGCGAGGCCGATGCCCCGGTTGCCTCCGGTGACGAGAACCGAGCGGCTCAACGGTCCACCTCTCTCCTGTTTGCACGCGTCTTCACCGTGACGCTATCGGTCGTGCCGAACGACCGGCGCAGTGGCCTCCGACAGGCCCTCCGCCCGAGATCTGTGGCATCCCGACAATGCGTGCACCCACCGCCCGGACCGTGATCGCCGGGAACACCCGGCGCCGCACAGGCGTTGGCCCGAGGGCTCCCGGAACCAGCCGGCGGCCCCCTGGAGACGTCCAGGACGACGCGAACGTGGAGTTGCCCGGATGAGCGACCGACACCCTGGCCGACGGTCCCGACTTCTCGCCCTGACCGCGGCGGCGGCCGCCGCCGGGGCGGTGGCGTGGTCGCTGCGCGACCTGCCGGCGGCGTTCGGGCGCCGGCCCGACCCGCTGGACCCGCGGGTGCGCAACTCGCCGCAGTTCCGGGACGGGGTGTTCCACAACGCGCCGTCCGAGCTGGCCCGCAAGGGCGCCGAGCGGCCGGACTCCGACGCGGTGCGCCGGATGCTGTTCGAGCGGACCGGCCGGGTGCCGAGCGGCCCGGTGCCGCTGGCCCGGCCGGAGCCGGTGGAGCGGGCGGCCGCCGGTGTCGAGGTGGTCTGGTACGGCCACGCGTCGGCGCTGGTGGAGGTCGAGGGCAGCCGGGTGCTGCTGGACCCGATCTGGTCCGACCGCTGCTCCCCCGCCGCGCAGGTGGGCCCGAAGCGGCTGCACCCGATGCCGGTGGAGCTGGAGGAACTCCCGCCGGTGGACGCGGTGCTGATCTCGCACGACCACTACGACCACCTGGACATGGCGACGGTCAAGCGGCTGGTGGACCTGCAGTCCGCGCCGTTCGCGGTGCCGCTGGGCATCGGCGGCCACCTGCGCCGCTGGGGCGTGCCGGAGCACCGGATCATCGAGCTGGACTGGGACGAGACCTGCACGCTCGGCGAGCTCACCCTGACGCTGACCTCCGCGCACCACTTCTCCGGCCGCGGCCTGACCCGGAACACCACGCTGTGGGGCTCCTGGGTGATCGCCGGGCCGTCCCGGAAGGTGTTCTACACCGGTGACTCCGGCTACTTCGAGGGCTACGCCCGGATCGGCGAGCAGCACGGCCCGTTCGACGCGGCGCTGGTGCAGATCGGCGCGTACGACGAGGCGTGGGCGGACATCCACATGACGCCGGAGGACGCGGTGCAGGCGCACCAGGACCTGCGCGCGGAGCTGATGATCCCGGTCCACTGGTGCACCTTCAACCTGGGCATCCACCCGTGGGCGGAGCCGATCGAGCGGCTGCTCGCGGAGGCGAAGCAGCAGGCGGTGCCGCTCGCCGTGCCGCGCCCGGGCCAGCGGGTGGACGTGGACAGCCCGCCGGAGCTCGACGGCTGGTGGGAGACCGTCTCCTGACGGACCGCCGGTAGGCGGTGACGGCGCACCCGTCCGTCCGTCAGGATGGTGCGCCATGGAGGACATCGGGGGATCTACTGAGGCCCGGCCCGCCGTCGGCGAGCTGCTCGCGGGCCGGTACCGGTTGGAGTCGCGGCTGGGCCGCGGCGGCATGGGCACGGTCTGGCGGGCCTCGGACGAGCGGATGCGCCGTCCGGTCGCGCTGAAGGAGCCGGTCATGCCGCCCGGCGTCGATGAGCGGACCAGGGACGAGCTGTGCCGGCGGCTGGAGCGCGAGGCGCAGGCCGCCGGCCGGCTGAACCATCCGAACGTCGTCCGGGTGCACGACGTGGAGGGCGTCGGCGGCCTGCCCTGGCTGGTGATGGAGCTGATCGAGGGCGACGACCTGGAGTCCTGGTTCGCCTCCGGCACGGTCACCGTGGCCGAGGCGGCGGAGATCGGCCGGACGATCGCCTCGGCGCTGGCCGCGGTGCACGCGGCCGGGGTGGTGCACCGGGACGTCAAGCCGGCCAACATCATGCGCACCCACGCCGGCCAACTGGTGCTCACCGACTTCGGGGTGGCCCAGGTGGAGGGTTCCACCGACCTGACCGCCACCGGCGTGGTGATCGGCTCGATGCCGTACCTCTCCCCCGAGCGGGCCTCCGGCCGGCGCCCGACCGCCGCCGCCGACCTGTGGGCGCTCGGCCTGGTGCTGTACGAGGCACTGGAGGGGGTGCACCCGTACCGGCGGGCGTCGGTGCACGGCACCCTGCTGGCGATCGTCGAGGACCCGGTGCCGCCACCGCGCCGGGCCGGGGCGCTGGCCGGGCCGATCATGGCGCTGCTGGAGCGCGACCCGGAGCGGCGGCCGACCGCCGCGCAGGCGGTCGAGCTGTTCGCCGCGGCGCCGGAGCCGGCCGTGTTCACGCCCACGCAGGCGACCGTCCCGCCGGCCCCGCCGGCTTCGACCGCCGTCCTGCCCCCGCCGTCCGACCGGGTCGACTCCGGCCCGGCTCCGGTCGCCGAGCGGACCGTCCCGGAGACCGCACTGCGCTCCCGGGTCCGCCGCCTGGCGGCGCTGCTGCGCCGCCGTCGGGGGCTGGTCGCGGCGGTGGTGGTGGCCGTGGCGCTGGTCGCGGCGGCGGTGGTGGCCGTGGCGCTGGTCGCGGCGGGGGCCGCCGGCTGGCTGCTGTTCGGCCGGGACTCCGCCCCGCCGGCGCGCGGCACTCTGCCGTCCGGGTACGGCAGCCACTCGGTGGGTTCGCTGGGCCTGGGCATCGCGGTCCCGAACGGCTGGACCGAGAGCCTGGGCGCCGACGAGGCGAACTGGCGCAGCCCCGACGCCGGGAAGCAGATCCGGATCAAGGACGAGGGGAAGGCGACCAAGTCGGCCCAGGAGTACGCGCAGGACCGGCTGGACGCGGTGAAGGCCGGCGTGGGCACCTTCTGCAACGACAAGCCGGTGCCGGAGATGTTCCACGTCGCGGTGGTGCACGGCCCCGAGTCGGTGCTGCACGGCGGCGGGGTGGGCGCCTCGGCGATCGAGTACCGGTACTCCACCCGCGCCGAGGACGCCTACCCCTGCCTGGACTACAAGCCGGCCGACCGGGCGATGGAGCAGTACATGGTGCACGGCGGCCGGGTGCTGCACCTGACGGTGACTTTCACCCTGAACTACCAGGAGAAGCAGACCAGCGACCCGGCGCCGGGCAACCAGCAGCTCTACAGCGCGGTCTCGGACTCGATGGCGTTCGGCTGACACGCCGTACCGAAAATCCCCTGGCTCGGAAACCCTTGGGCGGGAATGATGCGATCGGAGATTCCTGCCCGACACCGACCCAGGGAGCCCGATGCCGCCCTCCGCCGTCGACCCACAGTTCCTCGCCTATCCGCTGCACGCGCTGGCCGACGCCGCCCTCACCCGGGCGCGTGAACTCGGCGCCGCGCACGCGGACTTCCGCCTGGAGCGGGTCCGCTCCGCGTCCTGGCGGCTGCGCGACGCCCGGCCCTCCGGCTCCTCGGACTCGGTGCAGCTGGGCTTCGCCGTCCGGGTGCTGCTGGACGGCGCCTGGGGCTTCGCCGCCGGCGTCGACCTGACCGCGGCCGCCGCCGCGAAGGTCGCCGAGCAGGCCGTGGCGGTGGCCCGGCTGTCCGGCGGGATCAGCCGCGCGGCGGGTTCGGCCGATCCGGTCGAGCTGGCGCCCGAGCCGGTGTACGCGGACGCCACCTGGGTGTCGGCGTACGAGGTCAACCCGTTCGAGGTGCCGGACGCGGAGAAGACCGGTCTGCTCGCCGAGTGGAGCGGCCGGCTGCTGGCGCACGACGCCGTCTCGCACGTCGCCGCCGCGCTGCTGACCGTGCAGGAGAACAAGTTCTACGCGGACACCGCGGGCACCGTCACCACCCAGCAGCGGATCCGGCTGCACCCGTGGCTGGAGGCGACCTCCGTCGACGAGAAGTCCGGCGCCTTCGACTCGATGCGCACCATCGCCCCGCCGGCCGGCCGCGGCTTCGAGTACCTGCAGGGGACCGGCTGGGACTGGAACGCCGAACTCGCCGAGCTGCCCGAGCTGCTGGCCGAGAAGATGAAGGCCCCCTCGGTCACCGCCGGCCCGCTGGACCTGGTGATCGACCCGTCCAACCTGTGGCTGACCATCCACGAGTCGATCGGCCACGCCACCGAGCTCGACCGGGCGCTCGGCTACGAGGCCGCCTACGCGGGCACCTCGTTCGCCACCTTCGACAAGCTCGGCTCGCTGAAGTACGGCTCCGAGCTGATGCACGTCACCGGCGACCGCACCGCCGAGCACGGCCTGGCCACCATCGGCTACGACGACGAGGGCGTGGCCACCCAGTCCTGGGACCTGGTCAAGGACGGCGTCCTGGTCGGCTACCAGCTGGACCGCCGGATGGCGCAGCTGAAGGGCCTCGGCCGCTCCAACGGCTGCGCCTTCGCCGACTCCCCCGCGCACGTCCCGGTGCAGCGGATGGCCAACGTCTCGCTCCAGCCGGTGGCCGGCGGCCCCGACACCGCCGGGCTGGTCTCCCAGGTGGAGAACGGCCTGTACATCGTGGGCGACCGCTCCTGGTCGATCGACATGCAGCGCTACAACTTCCAGTTCACCGGCCAGCGGGCGTACGCGATCCGCGGCGGCGAGCTGGCCGGCCAGGTCAAGGACTTCGCGTACCAGGCCACCACCACCGACTTCTGGGGCTCGATGAGCGCCGTCGGCGGCCCGCAGACCTACGTCCTGGGCGGCGCGTTCAACTGCGGCAAGGCCCAGCCGGGCCAGGTCGCCGCGGTCAGCCACGGCTGCCCGTCCGCGCTGTTCCGGAACGTCAACGTGCTCAACACCCAGCAGGAGGCGGGTCACTGATGTCCACCACGCACCCCCACGAGCTGGTCGAGCGAGCGCTGGAGCTGTCCCAGGCGGACGGCTGCGTGGTGATCGCCGACGAGGAGTCCACCGCCAACCTGCGCTGGGCGGGCAACGCGCTCACCACCAACGGCGTCACCCGCAGCCGCCGGCTCACCGTGATCGCCACCGTCGACCGGGTCGAGGGCACCGCCACCGGCGTGGTCTCCCGCGAGGCGGTGACCCTGGACGAGGTGGAGTCGCTGGTCCGGGCGGCCGAGCAGGCCGCGCTCGGCGCCGAGCCCGCCGAGGACGCCCAGCCGCTGATCGAGGGCCGGCCCGCCGACCCGCGGTTCACCGAGCCGCCGGCCGAGACCTCCATCGAGGTGTTCGCCGCCTTCGCGCCCGCCCTCGGCGAGGCCTTCGCCCGTGCCCGCGCCGCCGGCGAGCTGCTGTACGGCTTCGCCCGGCACGAGGTCACCTCCAGCTACGTCGGCACCTCCACCGGCCTGCGGCTGCGCCACGACCAGCCGACCGGCACGGTCGAGCTCAACGCCAAGACCGCCGACCTGACCGGTTCTGCCTGGGCCGGCGCCGCCACCCGGGACTTCACCGACGTGGACGTCGCGGACCTGCACGCCCAGCTCACCCAGCGGCTCGGCTGGGGCCAGAAGCGGATCGACCTGCCGGCCGGCCGGTACGAGGCGCTGCTGCCCCCGTCCGCCGTCGCCGACCTGCTGGTCTACCTCAGCTGGTCGTCCGGCGCCCGGGACGCCGCGGAGGGCCGGTCGGTCTTCTCCAGGGCCGGCGGGGGCACCCGGGTCGGCGAGCGGCTCAGCCCGCTGCCGCTCACGCTGCGCTCCGACCCGGCCGAGCCCGGCCTGGAGGCCGCGCCGTTCGTGATCACCCACTCCTCGGGCGAGAACGACTCGGTGTTCGACAACGGGCACCCGCTCACCCCGACCGACTGGATCCGCGAGGGCGAGCTCGCCAACCTGCTCACCACCCGGCACTCCGCGACGCTCGCCGGGCTGCCGCTCACCCCGCCGGTGGACAACCTGGTGCTGGAGACCACCGCGCCCGACGCCCCGACGCTGGCGGAGATGATCGCGCGGACCGAGCGCGGGCTGCTGCTCACCTGCCTCTGGTACATCCGCGAGGTCGACCCGGCGACGCTGCTGCTCACCGGTCTCACCCGGGACGGCGTGTACCTGGTCGAGAACGGCGAGGTGGTCGGCGCGGTCAACAACTTCCGGTTCAACGAGTCGCCGGTCGACCTGCTCGGCCGGATCACCGAGGTGGGCCGCACCGAGCGCTGCCTCCCGCGCGAGTGGGGCGACTGGTTCACCCGGGCGGCGATGCCGCCGGTCCGCGTCCCGGACTTCAACATGAGCTCGGTCAGCCAGGCTTCGTAGCGCGGTAAATGGGGCGCGGGGATCCTCCCCGCGCCCCTATCGTGGCTCGGCGTGGATGAGAAACGCACCGTCCGTGCCTCCAAGAACCTCTCCCGCATCCTGCGGCACGACCCCGGTTCCGTCGGCCTGGCCCTGGACGCCGCCGGGTGGGTCGGGGTGGACGACCTGCTCGCGGCGCTCGCCCGGCAGGGGCGCCCGCTGACCCGGGCCCAGCTGGACCACGTGGTCGAGACCAACAACAAGCGCCGGTTCGCCTTCTCCGAGGACGGCCGGTCGATCCGGGCCAGCCAGGGGCACACCGTCGAGGTGGACCTCGGGCTGCCGGCCACCACCCCGCCCGGCGTGCTGTACCACGGCACCACCACCCGCTACCTGGACGCGATCCTCCACGAGGGCCTGCGCCCGATGAGCCGGCAGGACGTGCACCTCTCCGCCGACACGGAGACCGCCGTCCGGGTGGGATCGCGGCACGGCCGCCCGGTGGTACTGATCGTGGACGCGGCCGCGATGGCCGCCGCCGGCCACGAGTTCCGGGTGAGCGCCAACGGCGTGTGGCTGACCGACGCCGTCCCTCCGGAGTACCTGCGCCCCACCCCTGCTTCCGGGCGGGTGTGAGGCGGCGTACCGTGAGGAGGCCGTATCCCGTGGACGGGTGCGGACACGGACGAGGGCGGTAGGACATGGGCAAGCGCACCGGCGACCCTGAGGTGCACCGGATCACGGGGGCTCGCAGCAGCCTGACCGAGGACGTCCGGGGGCGCCAGCGGCGCTACGTGATCTCGATGCTGATCCGCACCGTCTGCGTGATCCTGGCCGTGGTGCTGTGGGACGTCCAGCGCTACCTGGCGGTGGCCGCGCTGATCGGCGGCGCGCTGCTGCCGTACTTCGCGGTGCTGATCGCCAACGCCGGCCGGGAGAGGGCGCCGGGCCTGCCGAGCACCTTCGCGATCTCCCCGGAGACCCCGCTGATGCTGGGTCCGGGCGGCACCGGGGGGCGCGGGGCGGCGCCCGAGAACTCGACCTCGGACTGAGCGACCCTCAAGAGCGCTGCGCGGTATGTCCGGTTGTGTGGGCATATGGCGAGCGGAAACCTCAAACCTAGCTCAAATTAATCATGAAAGCGGCGCCCGCACGGCCCTCGCGGCGTGCCATACTTCCTTAGCGCTCCGCATCCCCCGTCGGAGCGACAGACCGACGCCGGGCAGCTCCCCCCGTGGCTGCCCGGCGTCGTCATGCCCGGAATATGATCACTCGCATGGACATCCCCTCGCTCCCCCTCTTCGGCCCGGCGGACGGCCCGGAAGGACCCCCGGTCTGCTCGGCGAAGGGCTGCCGGCAGCCCGCGCAGTGGGTCCTGGTCTGGAACAACCCGAAGCTGCACACCCCGGACCGGCGCAAGACCTGGCTCGCCTGCGAGGAGCACCGCGAGAGCCTCGGCCAGTTCCTCGGTGTACGCGGCTTCCTCAAGGAGACCGTCCCGCTGGACGGCTTCGAGGGGTGAGCTAGCCGCCGATCGCGGACATCGGCCGGTCCGGCTGGTGGAACTCGGGGTTGTCGATCCCGGCGCCGGCCTTCTTGCCCCACATCGCCTTGCGCCACAGCTCGCCGACCTCGGCGTCGCTCGCGCCGTCCCGCAGCGGGCCACGCAGGTCGGTCTCGGTGGTGGCGAACAGGCAGTCGCGGACCTGGCCGTCGGCGGTGAGCCTGGTCCGGTCGCAGGCCCGGCAGAACGGCCGGGTGACCGAGGCGATCACGCCGACCCGGGCCGGGCCGCCGTCAACCAGCCAGCGCTCGGCCGGCGCCGCGCCCCGCGCCGCCGTGGCCTCGGGCGTCAGCGCGAACCGCTCGCCGAGCAGGGCGAGGATCTCCTCGGCGGTGACCATGCTGGAGCGGTCCCACCCGTGCTGGGCGTCCAGCGGCATCTGCTCGATGAAGCGCAGCTCGTACCCGTGCTCCAGGCACCACTCCAGCAGGTCGGCGGCCTCGTGCTCGTTGACCCCGCGCATCAGCACCGCGTTCAGCTTCACCGGGGTGAGGCCGGCGGCCTCGGCGGCGGCCAAGCCGGCCAGCACGTCCTCGTGGCGGCGGCGCCGGGTGAGGGTGAAGAAGGTCTCCGCGTCCAGGGTGTCCAGCGAGACGTTGACCCGGTCGAGCCCGGCGGTCTTCAGGGCGGCGGCGGTCTTCGAGAGCCCGATGCCGTTGCTGGTCAGCGAGAGCTCGGGGCGGGGCTCCAGCCGGGCGCAGGCGTCGACGATGCCGACCAGCCCGGGCCGCAGCAGCGGCTCGCCGCCGGTGAAGCGGACCTCCCGCACGCCCAGGTCGCGGACGGCGATCGAGACCAGCCGGACGATCTCCTCGTCGGTGAGCAGGTCGGGCTTGGCCAGCCACTGCAGGCCCTCCTCCGGCATGCAGTAGGTGCACCGGAGGTTGCAGCGGTCGGTGAGGGAGACCCGCAGGTCGACGGCGCGCCGGCCGAAGGTGTCCAACAGCATCCGGCGCTCCCTGCTCCCGACGACAGACTGGCCCGGCCACGCGGATCGCGGGCCGGGCCAGCTTAGCGGGGCACTGCGACAGCCCCCGCGCTCCGTCCGTTCAGTGGGCGCCCAGCCCGGTCAGCGAGCGGACCTCCAGTTCAGCGTACTTCGCCGGGTCGGCCTTCTCCTTGGACAGCAGGGTGCCGATCCAGCCCGCCAGGAAGCCGACCGGGATGGAGACCAGGCCGGGGTTCTCCAGCGGGAACCAGTGGAAGTCGCTGTGCGGGAAGAGCGAGGTGGCCTTGCCGGAGACCACCGTGGAGAAGAACACCAGGGCGACCGAGGTGATCAGGCCGGCGTAGACCGAGCTGACCGCGCCGGTGGTGTTGAAGCGCTTCCAGAACAGCGAGTACAGCAGGGTCGGCAGGTTGGCCGAGGCGGCGACCGCGAAGGCCAGCGCGACCAGGGCGGCGGCGTTCAGCTTGTCGGCGAAGAGCGACAGCACGATGGCGATCGCGCCGATCCCGACTGCGGCCAGCTTGGCGCTGGCCACCTCCTCCTTCTCGGTGGCCTTGCCGCGCCGGATCACGTTGGCGTAGAGGTCGTGGGCGAAGGAGGCGGAGGACGCCAGGGTGAGTCCGGCGACCACGGCGAGGATGGTGGCGAAGGCGACCGCGGAGATCACCGCGAGCAGCACGGCGCCGCCGGTCGAGCCCGCGCCGCCGCCGAGCTGCTCGGCGAGCAGCGGGGCCGCGGTGTTGCCGGCCGCGTTGGACGCCTTGATGGTCTTCGGGCCGACCAGGGCGGCGGCGCCGAAGCCGAGCGCCAGGGTCATCAGGTAGAAGCCGCCGATGATGCCGATCGCCCAGAGCACCGACTTCCGGGCCGCCTTGGCGGTGGGCACGGTGTAGAAGCGGACCAGGATGTGCGGCAGGCCGGCGGTGCCGAGCACCAGGGCGACGGCGAGGCTGATGAAGTCCAGCTTGGTGGTGCCGGTGAGGCCGTACTTGAGGCCGGGTTCGAGGAACGCGGAGCCCTTGCCGCTGGCGCTGGCGGCGGCGCCGAGCAGGCTGGAGATGTTGAAGTTGTACTTGGCCAGCACCAGGACGGTCATCAGCGCGGTGCCGGCGATCAGCAGCACCGCCTTGACGATCTGCACCCAGGTGGTGCCCTTCATCCCGCCGATGGCCACGTAGATCACCATCAGCGCGCCGACCGCGACGATGGTCCAGCGCTTGGCGCCCTCGCCGCTGACACCCAGCAGCAGGGCGACCAGCGAGCCGGCGCCGACCATCTGGGCCAGCAGGTAGAAGATCGACACCACGATGGTGGAGACGCCGGCGGCGGTGCGGACCGGGCGCTGGCGCATCCGGAAGGCCAGCACGTCGGCCATGGTGTAGCGGCCGGAGTTGCGCAGCGGCTCGGCGATCAGCAGCAGCGCGACCAGCCAGGCGACCAGGAAGCCGATCGAGTACAGGAAGCCGTCGTAGCCGAACAGCGCGATGGCGCCGGCGATGCCGAGGAAGGACGCGGCGGACATGTAGTCGCCGGAGATCGCCAGGCCGTTCTGGAAGCCGGTGAAGCCGCGGCCGCCGGCGTAGAAGTCGGCGGCGTCCTTGGTCTGCCGGCCGGCCCAGATGGTGATGCCGAGGGTGGCGAGCACGAACACGCCGAACAGCGTGAGGGTCAGCCCGCGGTGGTCGCTCGCCGAGGTGGCGAGCAGCGTGGTGGCGGTCATTCGGCGGCCTCCCGGGGGCTGACGACGGTCTCGCCGGAGAAGCGCTCGCGAATGTCGGCGGCCGGCGGGTCGAGCCGGCGGTCCGCGAAGCGCGCGTACCAGGCGGCGATGGCGAAGGTGGAGGCGAACTGCAGCAGGCCGAGCACCAGCGCCACGTTGACGTGCCCGAAGACCTTGGTCGCCATGAAGCCGGGCGCGTAGCTGGAGAGCAGCACGTACAGCAGGTACCAGAGCAGGAACCCTGCGGTGACCGGGAAGGCGAAGCCCCGGAAGGAGCTGCGCAGCTGCTGGAACTCGGTTGTCTCCTCGATGCGTTGGATCGGTACGGAGTCGGTCTCGGGCGGGCTGTCCACGCGGTGTCTCCTGACGTCTTCGGTGCTACGGGTGGAACGAGCGGACGTGAGGGGCGTCACAGTCAGTTGCGGCTGCATGCTAGATCCACAGAGCCGCCGCCGAAAGGCTCCGCGCACGATCGGGCCGAAAATCCGTCAGAACATGCCAACGGGCGGCACCGCCGAAGCGGTACCGCCCGGTTGACCGGTCGTCAGAAGGTGATCCGCACCTTCAGCGCGGAGCGGTTGTCCATCGCCCGGTAGCCCTCGGGCACCCCGTCGAGCGCGACGGTGCGGTCGAACACCAGGCCGGGGTCGATGGCGCCGGAGAGCACGTCCGGCAGCAGCTCCGGGATGTACGCGCGGGCCGGGGCGACGCCGCCGCGCAGCTGGACGTTGCGGCCGAACATCTGGCCGATGTCCACGCCGGCGCTGCCGCCGTGCGGGACGCCGACGTAGCCGACCGCGCCGCCGTCGCGGGTGATCGAGATCGCGGTGCGCATCGATTCCTCGGTGCCGACCGCCTCCAGCACGGCGTGCGCGCCCTGACCGCCGGTCAGCTCCTTGACCTTCTCGATCGCCTCCTCGCCGCGCTCGGCGACCACGTCGGTGGCGCCGAACTTGCGGGCGATGTCGGTGCGGACCGCGTGCCGGCCGAGCGCGATGATCCGGCCGGCGCCGAGCCGGTGCGCGGCGAGCACGCCGCACAGGCCGACCGCGCCGTCGCCGACCACGGCGACGGTGGCACCGGGGGTCACGCCGGCCGAGACGGCGGCGTGGTGCCCGGTGGCCATCACGTCGGAGAGCGCCAGCAGGCCGGGCAGCAGCTTCTCGTCGCCCTGCGCGTCCTTGGGCAGCTGCACCAGCGTGCCGTCCGCGAACGGCACCCGGACCGCCTCGCCCTGGCCGCCGTCGGAGCCGACCTGGCCCCAGAAGCCGCCGTGCGGGCAGGAGGTCTGCAGGCCCTCGCGGCAGAAGTCGCAGGTGCCGTCCGACCAGACGAAGGGCGCCACCACGAAGTCGCCGGCCTTGAAGCCGCGCACCTCGGAGCCGACCTGCTCGACCACCCCGAGGAACTCGTGCCCGATCCGCTGGCCCGCCTCGCGGGAGGCCACACCCCGGTACGCCCACAGGTCGCTGCCGCAGATGCAGGCGTTGACCACCCGCACCACCGCGTCGGTCGGGTACTGGATCCGCGGGTCGGGCACCTCCTCGATCCTGATGTCCTGGGGGCCGTGGATCACGGTGGCGCGCATGGTGACGTCCTCTGTGTGGTTCGGTGCCGTCGGGGTGGTGACGGGCGTTCGAATGGGGCCGACTTCACGTCGCCCAGGTGTACGACCACTCCACTGCCCACTCTATTCCGGGGTGTGGCGCACGCCACCGCGGCGGGATTCGGGGCAGGTGCTGTCGTTGATCGCCCTTAGAGTGGTTGGCCATGCACCCGTTCCAGTCCACGCCGTTCCCGGCGCAGCGCCCCGCCGACGACGGCCCGGACGGTCAGGGCTTCGCCGTGGTCGACGTCGAGACCACCGGTCTCGGCCGGTCGGACCGCGTCATCTCGGCCGGCGTCTACCAGCTGGACGCCGACGGCGAGGTCACCGACCACTGGTACACCCTGGTCAACCCGGAGCGGGACCCGGGCCCGGTCTGGATCCACGGTCTGACCAGCGAGGCCCTGGAGGGCGCGCCCACCTTCCCCGAGGTCGCCGACCAGCTGGCCGAGCGGCTGCGCGGCCGGGTGATGGTCGCCCACAACGCGCTCTTCGACTGGAACATGATCTCCCGCGAGTTCTCCCGGGCCGGCCTGCGCGCCCCGGTCGAGCAGCGGCTGTGCACCATGGTGCTGGCCCGCGACCTCGGGCTGCCGCTGCCCAACGGCAAGCTCTCCTCGCTCGCCGCGTACTTCGGTGTCCACCAGCGGCAGGCGCACAACGCGCTGGACGACGCCCGGGTGCTGGCCGAGATCTTCCGCCCGAGCCTGCACCTGGCCCGCGACGGCGGCATCCCGCTGCCGCTGACCACCTGCGTGGCCGTCACCGACCTCGGCGAGGAGCCGTCGGCGGCCCCGGCGCGCGGCGGCTCCTGGTCGTCCTCGTACCGGCCCAGCCGCAAGCGGCCCGCCTGCCCGTTCCCGAACCCCGGGCGCTGGCGGGACGGCAACCCGCTGATGCAGGGCATGCGGGTGGCGATCACCGGCGACACCGCGACCGACCGGGAGCTGCTGGAGGACCGGGCGATCGAGGCCGGGCTGCACATCGCGGGTTCGGTGTCCCGGCTGACCAGCCTGCTGGTCACCAACGAGCCGGGCAGCTGGAGCGGCAAGGCACGCAAGGCCCGCGAGTACGGCACGCCGGTGGTAGGCGAGGACGCCTTCCTGCAGCTGCTGCGCGAGGTCGCGCCCCACCCCGGTGCGTAGATCGCCTGTAAGGGCGGCTAGCGTGCCGGGTGTGTACCGATTTCTGCTGTCCGCGCGCTGGGCGGTCATCGCGCTCGTCGCGCTGCTGCTGATCCCGACCATGGTCCGGCTGGGCTTCTGGCAGTACCACCGGCACGAGTCCCGGGTGGCGCGCAACGAGCTGATCGGCCGGAACCTGGGCAGCGCGCCGGTCGCCTTCGACACCCTCTCCACCCCCGGCTGGTCCGTGCCGACCGGGCAGACCTGGCGGACGGTGACGGCGACCGGCACCTACGACACCGGGCACGAGTTCGTGGTCCGCGGGCGCACCGAGCCGGGCGGCAGCTCGATCGGCTACTTCGTGGTCACCCCGCTGCGGCTGGCCGACGGCAAGGGGTCGGTGCTGGTCAACCGCGGCTGGGTGGAGTCGGCGGCGGACGCCGCCAGCTACCCGTCGGTGCCCGCGCCGCCGGGCGGCGAGGTGACCGTCACCGGGCGCCTGCGGGCGGACGAGACCACCGCCAACAGCGGGATCCGCGACCGCGGCGGCCTGCCGGAGCGGCAGTTCAAGCTGATCAACACCGCGCAGCAGGCCGACGCGAGCGGCGCGACGGTCCTCGGCGGCTACCTGGAGCTGGCCGGTTCGGGCGGCACCCCCGTGCCGCTCGGCGAGCCCAACCACTCCGACATCGGCCCGCACATGGCGTACGCGATCCAGTGGTGGCTGTTCGCCGCGCTGGTCCCGGTCGGCCTGGTGGTGATGGCCCGCCGCGAGGCCCGCGGCGACGCCCCGCAGGGGCAGTCGGCCCCGGGGCAGGGGCAGCAGCAGCCCGCGGTGGCCTGAGGCCCGTCCGACCGGCCTTCGCGGCTCCTGCTCGGCTACTGCTCGGCCCAGATGGTCTTGCCGGTGCGGGTGTAGCGGCTGCCCCAGCGGTTGGTGAGCTGGGCGACCAGGTAGAGGCCGCGGCCGCCCTCGTCGGTCAGCCGGGCCCGGCGCATCCGCGGCTGGGTGGCGCTGGGGTCGGAGACCTCGCAGGTCAGCGTCCCCGCCAGGATCAGGCGGACCTCGACCGGGCCGCCCGCGTAGCGGATGGCGTTGGTGACCAGCTCGCTCAGCACCAGCTCGGTGGTGAACACCAGCTCGTCCAGCCCCCACTCCCCCAGCGTCCGGCTGGCCGCCTCGCGGACGCCCGAGACCGCCGCCGGGTCGGCCTCGATGGTCCAGCTGGCCACCGCCTCCGGGGGCACCTCGCGGACCCGGGCGAGCAGCAGGGTGACGTCGTCCGCCAGCCGCTCGGTGGGCAGCCCGGCGACGACGGCGCGCCCGGCGGCCCGCAGGCCGGCGGTGAAGTCCGTCCCGGCCAGCCGTTCCAGCAGTCCGGCCATCCCCTCGTCCAGGTCCGCGCCGGCCCCCTCGATCAGCCCGTCGGTGTAGAGCGCCAGTACGCTCCCGGACGGGACGTCGACCTCCACCGCCTCGAACGGCAGCCCGCCGACGCCGAGCGGCGGACCGGGGCTGATCCGCAGGTACTCCGCCCGCCCGTCGGGGTGGACCAGCGCGGGCGGCGGGTGGCCGGCGCTGGCCGCCGCGCACCGCCCGGTCACCGGGTCGTACACCGCGTAGACGCAGGTCGCCCCGACCACCGGGTCGGAGCTGCGGTCGCCGTCGCCGTCGTCGATCTCGCCGTCGTCCACCACCAGCTGGGAGACCAGGTCGTCGAGGTGGACCAGCAGCTCGTCCGGCTCCAGGTCGAGGTCGGCGAGGGTGCGGACGGCGGTGCGCAGCCGGCCCATGGTGGCGCTGGCCTGCAGGCCGTGGCCGACCACGTCGCCGGCCACCAGGGCCACCCTGGCCGAGGAGAGCGGGATGACGTCGAACCAGTCGCCGCCGACGCCGCTGGCGGTGTCGGTGGGCAGGTAGACGCTGGCGGTGGTGGCGGCCGCGGTGTCGGTCTCGGCGGGCGGCAGCAGGCTGCGCTGCAGGCCCACCGCGGCGCGGTGCTCGCGGGTGTAGCGGCGGGCGTTGTCGAGGGCGAGCGCGGTGCGTCCGGCGATCTGCCGGAGCACGTCGAGGTCGGCCGGCTCGTACGGGCCGGCCACGGGGTCGCGGTGCAGGGTCACCCGGCCGAGCAGGATGCCGCGGGCACGCAGCGGAGCGGTCATCGACGGCGGGTCCTCGCCGGTGCCGGCCGGCAGCTCGGCGTCCACCACCACGTCGGCGGCGGTCGGGGGCGCCTGCCCGGCGGCCGCGGTGCGCCGCAGGGTGAGCAGGCCGTCCTCGCCGGGCACCGGCTCCTCGCCGGTGAAGACCGCCTCGGCGATGTCCACCGCCGCGTGGTCGCCGAGCGCGGGGACCAGGACGGCGGCCAGGTCCTGGGCGGTGCCGTCGACCGAGAGGGTGCCGCCGACGGCGGCGGTGGCGCGGTGCAGCAGGCCGAGCCGCTCGCGCGACCGGTACACCTCGGTGACGTCGCTGAACAGGGCGGTCACGCCGATCACCCGTCCGCTGACGTCGGTCAGCCGGAAGGCCTCGATGGCCATCACCACGCCGCCGCGCGGGTCGTCCAGGGTGCGCACCAGCACCTCGGCCCGGACCGCGGGCCGGCCGGTCCGGAGCACCTCGCGCAGCAGTTCCTCCAGCGCGGCGGCGTCGGGGGCCTGGATGAACTCGTCGAGCCGGTGTCCGCGCAGGTCGGGGGGCAGGCCGGTGTACGGCAGCAGGTGGGTGTTGGTGCGGACCAGGCGCAGGTGCTGGTCGAAGACGGCCAGGCCGATCCGGTCCTGGAGGAAGAGCTCGCGGGTGAAGGCGTGGTCCTGGCGCCACTGGGCGACCCGTTCGGCGGGGGCGCCGAGGACGAGGTGGCGGGGGCCGTCGGCGTCGGCCATCAGCGGCAGGACGCGGTAGGAGACGGCGAGCGGGTAGCCGCCGCCGGTGCGCAGCAGGGTGTCGCCGGTCCAGCCGTCGGGGGTGCGCTGCGGCTTGTGGCCGGGCTCGGCGAGCAGGGCCCGGACGGGCCGTCCGGTGACCTGCTCGGCGGGCAGGCCGAGCAGGCGTTCGGCGGCCGGGGTCCAGCCCACCACCCGCCCGGCGCCGTCGACCAGGGCGGCGGCCATGTTGTCGATGTACGGCAACCGCCGGTTCTCCATGCTGTGCACCTCGAAGGGGGGTCCGCTCCCCCCATCTTCGGCCGCATCGGGGCCGCGCGCCTTCCGTCGGGTGCCCCATGAGCACCCTGTTTCGCCCGGACCACCCTAATAGTCCCTTTTCAGATGATCTGCCCGACGGTCCAATGTCGGAGGGACCGCCCCGCCACCGGCCGGGCCCCGCCGACCGAACGGAGACCCTCATGACCGACCCCGCGGCCCCCGTCCGCGTGACCGTGCACCTGACCGGATCCGACGGACCACAGGACGCGCCGCTCACCCACGGCTTCCTGGTCGACGCCCGGGCCGTCCTGGTGCCGGACCCGCCCGAGACCGCCGCCGACCCCTTCCAGCGCTACACCGTCCGGATCGGCCGGGACGGCGAGGACGGGGCCGAGCGCCTGCCGGTGACGGGCCTGCGACTGGCCGCGCTCAGCCGGGACGCCATCCGCACCTCCGCCGCGATCCTGACCCTCGCCGAGGACAGCCGGTACCGCGACTCCGTCGCGAGGACCACCATCGCCGCGCTCACCGAGAGCCTGCTGCACCACCACGGCGACCTGTGGGCCGCGTACGCCGCCCTCGGCTACCCGATCGCCCACCCGCCCGGCCACGCCACCATGGTCGGCGCCGCCGAGGACCACTGGTGGCTGGATTCCGCCGTGGAGGAGGCAGGGCAGTTCGCCGAGCTGATCTGCTGCCCGGCGACCTCCTGCTGCGGCGACAGGCCCCCGCGGCCCGGCGAGGCGTAGGCACCGCCGCGGCCACCGCCACCGGGGGCGCGCCGCCGTCGGCGCCGCGGCCTCAGTGGCGGGTGTTGTAGAAGCCGATCAGGACCGAGCCCCACCAGCCGAGCTGGGAGAGACCGGCCGACCCCGCCGCACGGGCCATCAGGTGCGCCGGGGGCCGGAGCGTGCCGTACGACTCCAGGCGCGGGTGCAGGGCGGTGGCGTGCACCCCGTTCAGCGCGATCAGCAGGACCAGCACCAGCTTGAGCCGGGTCAGGTTGGAGTCCAGGTTCGGCTCCAGCAGGATGCCGCTGAAGGTCAGGCCGGCCAGGCCCGCCCAGACCGGCACGTGCAGCGGCGCGGTCAGGTCGAGGACGTTGCGCAGGGTGCGCTTGCCGAGCAGCCAGAGCAGCCCGACGTAGTCGATCGCCAGCACCGCGCCGAACCCGACCACCAGCGCGGCCAGGTGCACGAAGAGCGCCACCGTGTGCAGCGCCGGATCGGCGTGCAGGTGCCCGGCCGCCCAGGCGCAGCCCGCCCACAGCCCACTCAGCCCGAGCGAGACCGCGACGCACCGGGCGGCGGTGCCCGCCAGCGGGGCGGCAAGGGGTTCGGAAAGGGCCATGGTGGTGCTCCGGAAGGTGAGAGGGCGCTGAAAGCAAGGTTAGGTTTCCCTAAGTCTTCGGCGGCGTCAACTGCGGGCCCCGACCGTGCCGCGCAGTGAGACGCACTCCACTCCACGCCTCCGACCAGGCAGGATGTCCCCATGGACCTCGGACTTCAGCAGAAGGTGTACGTACTGACCGGCGCCACCAGGGGGCTCGGCTTCGCCACCGCCCGGCAGCTGGTCGCCGACGGCGCCCGCGTGGTGCTCGGCGGCCGCTCCCGGGAGAACCTGGACGCCGCCGTCGAGCAGCTCGGCGGCACCGACCACGCCCGCGGCGTGGTCGCCGACAACAGCGACCCGGACGCCGCCGACCGGCTGCTCGCCGCCGCGAAGGAGCACTTCGGCCGCCTCGACGGCGTGCTGATCAGCGTCGGCGGCCCGCCCGCCGGCCCCGTCCTGCGCACCGAGGACGACACCTGGCGCGGCGCCTTCGAGAGCGTCTTCCTCGGCGCCCTGCGGATCGCCCGCACCGCCGCCGCCGAGCTCGGCGAGGGCGGCGTGATCGGCTTCGTGCTCTCCGGCTCCGTCCGCGAACCGATCTCCGGCCTCGGCGTCTCCAACGGCCTGCGGCCCGGCCTCGCGATGGCCGCCAAGTCGCTCGCCGACGAGCTCGGCCCGCGCGGCATCCGCGTCGTCGGCCTGCTGCCCGCCCGGATCGACACCGACCGGGTCCGCGAGCTCGACGCGCTCAGCGGCGACGCCGCGGCCGCCCGGGCCCGCGCCAGCGCCGCCATCCCGCTCGGCCGCTACGGCACCCCCGAGGAGTTCGGCAAGGTCGGCGCCTTCCTGCTCTCCCCCGCCGCCTCCTACCTCACCGGCGTGATGGTCCCGGTCGACGGCGGCGCCCTGCGCGGGCTCTGACCCCGCGCCACATGACGACAGGTCCGCTGACGTCGGGTCAGTGGACCCGGACGTGGTGGTCCCGGCCGGCGGACGTCCGCCGGCCGGTCACCCGCAGCCGGAACTCCGACGGCAGCGCGGCCAGCCCCAGACTGGTCCGGGCCCCCTCCAGCGGACCGGTGTAGTAGCGCGCCAGCAGATCCGCCGCACCGCCACCCGACTCCATCCGGACCGCCGCCCGCAGGTACGGCCGGTGCGGCCGACCCGCCACCCGCACCCGCACCCGCGCCACGTCCGGCAGCGCCACCGTCGCCCGTTCCACCGCGTCCTCGATCGCTCGGCTGCGCACGTGCAACGCGAAATGCCCGCGCGGACCCGCCGGCGACGGCAGGTCGATCCCCGCCGGGCCACTGCGCCGCGCCTGCGCGAACAACCACCACAGGCAGCCCGCCACCACCACCGCCGGCACCGCGATCGCCACCGGCCACCACCACGACTCGTCCGTCCACCGGGTCCGCGACGCCTCGCTCAGCACCGGCTGGTCCGGCGACGTCCACGGCCACCAGTCCGGCACCGTCACCCCCAGCCGCCCGTACACGTCCAGCCCGCCCAGCAGCACCAGGACACCCAGCGCCAGCAGGACCAGGCCCGCGACGGCGAGAACGGTGCGATTGACCGCGGTACGGCTCACGGGGTGGGCTCCTGTTCCAGGCCACGCCGGTGGCCGTGGTGCGGATGGAACGGCCGGGTCCGGACGTCCAGGCGGTGCGGCGCCGCGAGCGGGATCCGGGACAGCTCCACGCGGAGCTCCCGCTCCACCGCCGCAGGGTCGTGGGCGCCCGTCACCGTCACCTTCGTGCCGCGCCGCGACACCTTCACCCGCGCGTCGTGGACGTCCGGCAGCTCCGCGGCGCGCTCCGCGACCAACGCCGCGACACCCGCCCGGTGGATCGCAGACCCCGGCCGCGACAACGCCAGCCAGCGCCGCAGCCCCGGCGCGAACGCCAGCCACAGCAGCACCGCCCCCACCGCCACCGCGCCTCCCGCCGCACCCAGCACCCACGGGTCGTCCAGATGACGGGTGGCCAGCTCCTGCGAGAGGTTCTCCCGCCACGGCCGCGCCCGGTGCCCGGTCCGCACCGCGACGACGTCGTACAACAGCGTCCCTGCCATCACCAGCACCACGGTCACCACCACCCCCGCCGCAACCCCCCGCCCCGCCCGCAACCGCACCCGCCGCCCCCCGGAGCCGGAACCGGGCTGCTCCGCACCCTCGCCGGCCCCGCCGGAGCCGGAAGTCGAGCCACCCGAGGTCGAGCCGGCGTCTGCGCCCGGATCACCGGCCCCGCCGCCCGGCCCGCCGGAGGCGGAGGGCGTCAGCCGCTTCGCGGCGGGGGCGTCGGTTGGGTGCGGTTGCTCGGCTCGGCCGTCCGTGTCGCCGGAGGCGGGATCCGGCGGGCCGGGGGCGGGCTGCTCCGCAGCGGGGGCGGAGGCGCCCGCGGCGGGGGGCGGGGGGCCCGGGGTCGGGTGGTCGGGGTCGTCGGGGGTGTTGGTCATCGGCGGGGTCCGGCGGGGTGGAGGCGGTCGATGGTGACGTTGAGGTCGGAGACCGGGGTGCCGGTGAGGGCGGTGACTTCGGTGGTGACGGCGTTGCGGGCGGTGGTGGCGAGGGCGGCGATGTCGGCGGGGAAGGGCAGTTCCAGGTGGAGGGTGAGGCGGACCGCGTTGCGGGTGACGAGGACGGTGACCTTCGGGAGGGGCCCGCGTCGGCCGTGCGGTGCCCACGCCGGGGCGAGTGCCTCCTGCGCGGCCCGCGCCGCGATCGCCGTGTACACCCGGTCCGCGATCCGTACCCGTCCGCGGCTGCCGGCGGCCACCACCGCTCCGCTCATCAGCGCCGCCGGTCCCGGCCGCGGAGCAGGTCGCCGATGTCGCCGAGTTCGATGTCGCCCTCGAGCACGCGGCCGGCCACGAAGCCGACCGCGCCGAGCGCCGCGACCAGCAGGAACGCCGCGAAGCCGCCGAAGTATCCGGCGAAGCCGAGGGCCATGCCGGCGATCAGGCCGACCAGGGCCAGATTCATGGGGCCTTCCTCACTGGACGCGGGTACGCCGTCCGGAGGAGGGCTCCTGCTCCTCTTCCTCCTCCGGCTCGTTGGGCAGGTGGACGTCGTTGACGGCGATGTTGACCTCGACGACCTCGAGTCCGGTCATCCGCTCGACCGCTTCGACGATGTTCTCCCGCACCTCGGTGGCGAGCCGCGGGATGACCACCCCGTACTCGACGACCAGGGCGATGTCGATGGCGGTCTGCCTCTCGCCGACCTCGGCCTTGATGCCGCGGCCGACGCCGGACTTGCCGCCGGGGACGCGGTCCCGCATGGCGCCGAAGGTCCGGGAGAAGCCGGAGCCGAGGGCGTGGATGCCGGAGACCTCGCGGGCGGCCATGCCGGCGATCTTCTCGACCACGCCGACGGCGAGCGCGGTGCGTCCGCGGTCGGCCGCATCGGGGCCGGGGCCGGTGTCGGGGGCGTGGGTGAGGGTCTTCTGGAGGTCGGCGGGGGTCGGGGTCTGCGTCATCGCGGGGCTCCCTGGGGGTGTGCTGTCCAGCTATATCGCAAATCAGCCCAACTCTGGCATTCCGCCACGGCCCCCGCGAGGGGAGTTGCTGCGGACACCCGGGGACGCCGAAGGGCGCGCGGGATCGGATCCCGCGCGCCCTTCGGACCGGACGGTGGCTACTCGGCGATGCCGGCGAGCTCGCGCAGCCGGCGGGCCTGGGCGGCGCGCTCGGCGGCGCGCTGGGTGTCGTAGTCGCGGCCGCCGGCGCCCTGGAGCAGGGCCTTGGTCTCGATGACCGCGCCGCGCGGGGCGGCGAGCAGGGCGGCGGCGAGGTCGCGGGCGGCGCCGTCGAGCTCGGCGGCGGGGACGGCGGTGTTGGCCAGGCCGATCGCCACGGCCTCCTCGGCGCCGACCCGGCGGCCGGTCGCGCAGATCTCCAAGGCGCGGGCGTAGCCGACGAGTTCGGTGAGCGGCTTGGTGCCGGCCAGGTCGGGGACGAGGCCGAGCGAGGTCTCCTTCATGGCGAACTGGACGTCGTCGGCGACCACCCGCAGGTCGCAGCCGAGGGCGAGCTGGAAGCCGGCACCGACGGCGTGGCCCTGGACGGCGGCAATGGTGACCACGTCGGCGCGGCGCCACCAGGTGAAGGCCTCCTGGTAGCCGGCGATGGCCTCGTCGAGCTCCTGGTCGGGCGAGGCGGCGAGTTCGAGGAAGGTGCGCTCGCCGGCGATGCCCCCGGGGGTGAACATGGCCCGGTCGAGGCCGGCGGAGAAGGAGAGGCCTTCGGCGCGGAGCAGCGCCACGCGGACGGTGCCGGGCAGGCTGCGGCCGACGGCGGCGAGCGCGCGCCACATCGCGGGGGTCTGCGCGTTGCGCCGTTCGGGGTGACAGAGCGTGACCGTGGCGAGCTCGCCGTCCAGCTCGAGGCGGACGCCGGCCTCTTCCCACTGCTTCTGCTCGGCGTCGGTGACGGGCGCGGTCATGGGTGGTACCTCCAGCGGGGAGCAACAGGGCTACTGGAGAGTAACAAAACCCTCCACCCAGGCACAGCCCCCCGGAAAACGACGATCGGCGGCCCGGGTGACCCGGCCGCCGACTCGTCTGGAGCTTCGGAACGACTGTGAGGAGTTGAGCTGACGGACCGTCAAGATCCGGCGGCAGCAGTGGCCTTGCCCTTGCCGCGGGTGGCACCGCCGCGACCGCGGAGATTCACCCCGGACTCGCTGAGCATGCGGTGCACGAAACCGTAGGATCGGCCCGTCTCCTCCGCCAGCGCGCGGATGCTCGCCCCGGAGTCGTACTTCTTCTTGAGGTCAGCCGCGAGCTTCTCACGCGCGGCACCTGTCACCCGGCTGCCCTTTTTCAGAGTCTCAGCCACCCGTGCCTCCTCGTAGAGGTGATCGGTCAGAATCCCATGATCACCCATTGCCAGGCTCATGGCCACCCATTCGACAAGGTCTGTCCCGGGAAAGCGCAGTCCGCCGGTGGTGCTCGCTCCGCACAAGGGCGCTCACCCTGGGTGCACGCGCCCCCTCGCGCTTCCGGGCTCCGGGGCGAATTCGCTGATCAGCCGGGGCCTTCGGCGCCGAACGAGCGAAGGGCCCCGGACAAACGGAATCCGGGACCCTTGCATTCCCGACATCGCCGGGGTAGGAGATTTTCTGCGCCGAAAAGCTGATTCGGCGTCTACTCGGGCTTCACGCCAGGGAGACCAGGTCGTGGTAGGCGGGGCTCCACAGGTCCTCGACGCCGTCGGGCAGCAGGATGATCCGCTCCGGCTGGAGCGCGTCGACCGCGCCCTCGTCGTGGGTCACCAGCACCACCGCGCCGGTGAAGGAGCGCAGCGCGCCGAGGATCTCCTCGCGGCTGGCCGGGTCCAGGTTGTTGGTCGGCTCGTCGAGCAGCAGCACGTTGGCGCTGGAGACCACCAGGGTGGCCAGGGCCAGACGGGTCTTCTCGCCGCCGGAGAGCACGCCGGCCGGCTTGTCCACGTCGTCGCCGGAGAAGAGGAAGGAGCCGAGGATCTTCCGGATCTGCACCAGGTCGGTGTCGGGCGCGGCGGAGCGCATGTTCTCCAGCACCGTGCGGTCCGGGTCGAGGGTCTCGTGCTCCTGCGCGTAGTACCCGATCTTCAGGCCGTGGCCGGGGATCACCTCGCCGGTGTCCGGCTTCTCGACGCCGGCGAGCATCCGCAGCAGGGTGGTCTTGCCCGCGCCGTTCAGGCCGAGCACGACCACCTTGGAGCCGCGGTCGATCGCCAGGTCGACGTCGGTGAAGATCTCCAGCGAGCCGTAGGACTTCGACAGGCCGGCGGCGGTCATCGGGGTCTTGCCGCAGGGCGCCGGGTCCGGGAAGCGCAGCTTGGCGACCTTGTCGGAGACGCGCGCCTGCTCCAGCCCGGACAGCAGCTTCTCGGCGCGGCGGGCCATGTTCTGCGCCGCGACCGTCTTGGTGGCCTTGGCGCGCATCTTGTCGGCCTGCGCGTTGAGGGTGGCGGCCTTCTTCTCGGCGTTGGCGCGCTCGCGCTTGCGGCGCTTCTCGTCGTCCTCGCGCTGCTGCTGGTACTGCTTCCAGCCCATGTTGTAGATGTCGATCTGGGCGCGGTTGGCGTCCAGGTAGAAGACCTTGTTGACGACGGTCTCGACCAGGTCGACGTCGTGCGAGATGACGATGAAGCCGCCCTTGTAGGTCTTCAGGAAGTCCCGGAGCCAGACGATGGAGTCGGCGTCCAGGTGGTTGGTCGGCTCGTCGAGCAGCAGGATGTCGGCGTCCGAGAAGAGGATCCGGGCGAGCTCGACGCGGCGGCGCTGACCACCGGAGAGGGTGTGCAGCGGCTGGTTGAGGATCCGGTCCGGCAGGCCCAGGGCGGCGGCGATGGTGGCCGCCTCGGCCTCGGCCGCGTAGCCGCCCTTGGTGAGGAACTCGGTCTCCAGGTTGGCGTACTTCTTCATCGCCCGCTCGCGGGTGGCGCCCTGGCCGTTGGCCATCCGGTCCTCGTTCTCGCGCATCTTGCGGAGCACGGTGTCGAGGCCGCGGGCGGAGAGGATGCGGTCCTTGGCGAGGACGTCGAGGTCGCCGGTGCGGGGGTCCTGCGGCAGGTAGCCGACCTCACCGGAGGTGGTCACGGTGCCGCCGGCCGGGAGGCCCTCGCCGGCCAGCACCTTGGTGAGCGTCGTCTTGCCGGCGCCGTTGCGGCCGACCAGCCCGATCCGGTCGCCGGGGGCGATCCGGAAGGAGGCGGACTCGATCAGGACGCGGGCACCGGCGCGCAGCTCCAGGGCGTTCGCGGAAATCATGGCTGAGGTCACTCCTAGCGGTGGACATGGCACACAGCCATCCGGACCAGTCTACGTGACCGCGGCAAAACGATTTTCGGAGCGCCCGCCCCGGGATTCCCGCCGCTGCTCCTACTTCTTGGCGCAGGCCGCCGAGAGCGCGGCGAAGGGCTGCGGGGCGGCGCCGCAGGTGGTCTCCGGGACGCCTTGGTCGGTGTCGAAGACGTGGCTGCCGAGGATCGGGCCGTCGTCGACGGTCACCCGGTGGTTGTCGATCCGGCGCAGCTGCACGTCCGGGCCGGCGCTGAGCTGCCAGCCGTGGCCGCTGAGCCGGAAGACGCTGATCCCGCCGGGCAGCTGGTGGACGCCGTTGACGGTGGTGGCGCAGGTGCGGGGCACCAGCATCGCGTTGTCGGTGTGCACCGCGCGCAGCGGGTCGTACACGCAGCCGGCGGCCGGGCGGGAGTTGAACCGCAGGTCGCCGTCGCGCTCGCGGAAGCCCATGGTGAGGGTCGGGGTGACCACCGCCACCCAGGGCTCCTCCTCGGTGGCGGGCTGCAGGGCGGCGGCGGCCCGCTTGCCCGCGGTGTCCCGCTTCTCCGCCTCGGTGCGGTCGGCGGCGCCGGGCTCGCCCTCGGCGTGCAGCCAGTCGGCCAGGCCGGGGACGGAGCGGTGCCAGCGCACCGAGTGGTCGGCCGGGTGGACCGAGGTGACCATGCCGTCGTCCCAGACCACCACGGCGTTCTCGCCGACCATGGCGAGGTGCAGCGCGGTGGCGCCCTCGCGGCGGTAGGACCACAGGTGCTGGCCGCCGTCCCGGGCGTAGGCCTCCAGGCCGGGGCCGACCTTCAGGTCGAGGCCGCCGGTGCCCGAGGACTGCGCGCCCACCGGGCTGGCGTCCGCGCCGTCCGCACCGACCACCTTGTCGCCGAACGGCTCGGGCCGGTTGGCGTGCGCGGCGGCGCCCGCCCCGAGGACGAGCAGCACGGCCAGCGCGGGGAGTGCGGATCGGGGGGAGAGGCTTCGCAGCGGGTTGGAGGGCACGGGCGTACGGTACCGCCCGATCGGGTGCCGGGGCAGCTTGACGCGACACCCCCGCCACCTGCCCGGGCGCTTATCCGGAGCTGACGGCGCCCGCGTTCACCTGCGGTGGTCGGCGGGCGGGGGGCCGCTGCCGCGGCTAGGGTGCGACTGCCGCCGCTGGACGGACTGTTACAGAGGTGATACAGGATGCAATTCGACGACGACGCGCGGCTGGACACCTCCCAGGTGGAGGACCGGCGCGGCCTTCCGGGCGGCCGGGCGGCGGTGGGCGGCGGACTGGTCGGCATCCTCGCGGTGCTGGTGGCGGTGGTCTTCGGGGTGGACCCGGCGCTGTTCGGGGTGTCCGACGACCCGGTGGCACCGCCGGTCGGACAGGCCACCAGCTCGGCCCAGCTGCAGTCCGCGTGCCGGACCGGGGCGGACGCCGACCGGCGGCAGGACTGCCGGATCCTGGCCACCGTCAACAGCCTGCAGAACTTCTGGAAGAGCGAGTTCGCCCGCCGTCAGGGCCAGTACGCGCCCGCCGCCACCGTGCTGTTCACCGACCGGGTGGCGACCGCCTGCGGGACGGCCAGTTCGGCGGTCGGCCCCTTCTACTGTCCGTCCGACCGCAAGGCCTACTTCGACCTCGGCTTCTTCGACCTGATGACGACCCGGCTGGGCGCCCGCGGCGGGCCGTTCGCCGAGGCGTACGTGGTGGCCCACGAGTACGGGCACCACGTACAGAACCTGACCGGCACCATGGCGAAGGTCGGCGGCGACCGGCAGGGCGCGGACAGCGCCTCGGTCGAGCTGGAGCTGCAGGCGGACTGCTACGCGGGTGTCTGGACGCACCACGCCACCACCACCCCGCAGGCCTCCACCGGACGGCCGCTGATCACGGACCTGACGGACCAGGACATCGCGCAGGCGCTGGACGCGGCGCAGGCGGTCGGCGACGACCGGATCCAGCAGCGCGCCACCGGGCGGACCAACCCGGAGACCTGGACGCACGGCTCCTCGGCGCAGCGGAAGCAGTGGTTCACCACCGGCTACCGGACCGGTGACATGGCGCAGTGCAACACCTTCGACTGAGCCGCGCGCGACGGACTGTCCGTTCGACAGTACGACCTGCCACTTTTGGGTGATATGTGGCTTTTTTGACGGCTTGTGGGCTTACTGTCGGCACAGTTCGACCCCCACTCCGTCCTCCTGATCCCCCATCGGAGAGCCCATGCGTTTCGGCCGCCTGACCCTGGCCGCCGCCGCACTGCTGCTGATCACCACGGCGAGCGTTCCCTCCGGCACCCCGTTGAGCCAGACCGAGCGCCACGACGCGGTGCTCTCCTCGGACGCCATCCAGCCGCGCGGCGCGGCGCCCCGGCCGGTGGTGCAGCGGGCCAAGCACGAGGTGCCGTTCGGCGCCTTCGTCGGCTCCTGGGACAACTACATCCCCAACATCGCCCGGATGGCCACCTGGCTGGGCAACGCCAACATGCAGGTCGGCCACACCTACCTGGCCGGCAACGGATGGCAGGACATCGAGGGCGAGAACGTGGTGCTGGGCCTGTGGTCGCAGTGGCGGCAGGGCGACCCCTCGCGCAAGCTCGTGCTCGGCGTGCCGATGCTGGTACCCAACGAGGGCAACGTGCCGGACGCCGAGGTCGCCCGGCTGCTGGCCCGCGGCAACAAGGGCGAGTTCGACCAGCACTTCCTGAAGCTGGCCCGCAAACTGGTCGCGCTCGGCGGCGGGGACACCGTGGTCACCCTCGGCTGGGAGATGAACGGCGTCACCTACACCTCCCGCTGCAAGCCCGACCCGACCGCCTGGAAGGCGTACTGGCGGCGGATCGTCGGCGTGATGCGCTCGGTGCCCGGCCAGCACTTCCAGTTCGACTTCGCCCCCAACCGGGGCCTGGACGCCATCCCGTGGACGCGCTGCTACCCGGGCGACGACGTGGTCGACATCATCGGCATGGACAGCTACGACCAGCCGGCCGGCGGCACCTTCGACGAGTACGTCTCCGAGCCCTACGGGCTGCAGGACCAGGTCGAGTTCGCCGCCAAGCGCGGCAAGCCGGTGTCGTACCCGGAGTGGGGGCTGTTCCGCAACGGCGACAACCCGGAGTTCGTCCGGCGGATGGTGGAGTGGATGCGCACCCACGACACCGCCTACCAGACGCTCACCGACTACTGTCCGCACGGCTTCTGGCAGTGCGACCGGAACCCCCGCTCCGGCTCGGTCTTCAAGCAGCTGATGTCCGGCTCGCCCGGCGCCGCGGCCGGCACCGGCTCAGCCCAGGCGGCGGGCCGCTAGCGCCTCCTTCACCCGGGGCAGCCGGGTGCGCAGCAGGTGCACCGCCGCACCGCGCAGCCGCACCCGGGCCGCCCGGGCCGCGGCGAACGGCGCCAGCCGGCCCGGGCCGAGCACCAGCCGCTGGTTGGACAGCTGGTCCGGGCGCCAGCGCTGCTTGTACGGCTCCTGGCCGCGCAGCAGCGACAGCACCGGGACACCGGCGTCCCGGACCTCGTCCAGCGCGACACCGAACAGCAGGCCCGCGATGTCCAGCCGCTCGCGCAGCCGCGGGTGCGCGCCGTACATGTACAGGCCGCCGAAGGACGGGCAGAGCACCAGCAGGTTGACCGCGACCAGCTCGCCGTCCAGCCAGTAGCGGTGCATCGCCGCCCGGCGGGTGGCCACCAGCGCGGTGGTCGACTCGGTGAGGTGCGCGGCGAAGCGCGGCGCGCGGTGCTCGGGGGTGACACCGCGGTCCTGCCACTGCTCGAAGTGCAGCCGCAGCAGCCCGCGGACCGCCTCCGCGACCTCCTCCGGCGCGGTCGCCCGGACCTCCACCCCGGACTCCGCGATCTTGCGCTGTTTGACCCGGCTGCGCTGCGCGGTCTTGCCCGGCAGCCGCTTCAGCAGCTCCTCCATCGGGACGGCCGGCAGGTACTGGCAGAGCGAGTCGGCGAACCGGTGCCGACGGCCCGACCACGCCGCGAACACCTTCTGCACCGCCGCCTCCGGGTGGACCTCGCGCAGCTCCAAGCTGTGCCAGGGGCGGCGCAGCGGCAGCGCGGCGGCCAGCTCGGCGGCCGCCCGGTCGGCACAGCCCTCGTCCAGCAGCACGTCGGTGAAGTCGACCAGGCCGGCCCCCAGATTGGTCAGGCCGCCGAACGGGCCGCGGCGGCGCAGCGCGGCCGCGCCGACCAGCCGCCCGTCCCGGCGGACCAGCACCACGACCAGCGCGCCGGGGGTGCCGTAGTGCCGCCACCAGGAGCACAGCCAGCCGGCGGCCTGGAAGGGCGTGGCCGTCCGGCAGCGGCCGAACAGGTCGTCCCACTCCTCGGCGACCCGGTCCAGGGCGTCGTCGGTGCGCAGCACCTCGGAGGTCCAGGAGCCGCCCTGCGGGGCGGGCACCCGGACCGCGGCCCGCTCGCCCGCGCGGACGCCGGCCCTCACCGGGCGCTCCGGGCGGGCTGCTCCTCCGGCTGCTTCGCGGCGGTGTCCGCGCGCGGGCGGGGCGGGGCGGCCGGCTCGACGGCGTCGGCGGCCTCGGCGGCCTCGGCGGCGGGCTCGTCGCGGCGGCGGCGGGTGAGCATCACCAGGGTGCCGAGCAGCACCCCGGCGGCGCCGCCGACCGCGACGTCCAACTGGGCGGACGGCGTGGCCGGCCGGTCCGGCTCGGCGGCCTGGGCCAGCGGGACCAGTCGGACCCCGGTCTCCTTGCTGCTGGCGTTGCCGAAGGCGATCAGCGACTTGGCGACCGCGTCGGCGGTCTTCACCGCCTCCGCCGGGCGGGCGCCGGTGCCGGTGATCTCGATCATCGGGGCGTCCGGCGAGGTGGTGCCCCGGACCAGGCCGGACAGCGTGGCCACGCTGTGCCCGGACTCGGCGGCGGCCGCCGCCAGCACCTGCGGCTGGCCTGCCAGCCGGCCGTACGCCTGCGCGAAGTTGGTCGCGGTGGCGGCCTCGCCCTGGTTCTGCGGGACCACGATGACGTAGGCGTTGGCGGCGTACGAGGGGTGCGAGACCAGCGCGTAGCCGGCCCCGGCCGCCGCACCGAGCGGGACGGCGACGGCCAGCGGCCACCAGCGGCGGACGAGCGCGCGGACGTTCCGGCGCGGCTTGGACATGGGGGACTCCGAAAGGTCGGGAACGGACGGTGGTTCAAAAGGGCCCGGGGCGGGGCGGACGCGTCGGCGGCGCCCCACGCCCCCGGGCCTCAGGGCCCGCCGGGCGGCCCGGACCGGGCCGACGACGGCTGCAGGACGGTCGCGGGCGAGCGCCGGGCGGGCGGGACGGGCCGCCCCGGGCGGTCGAAGCGGTCGTACAGGGCGGCGAGTTCGGCGGCGATGCGGGCGATGTCGTAGTGGGCGACGGCCGGGGGCTGGGGCAGGGAGGTGGGGCGGCGGCCCATCAGGTCGGCGAGCGCGGTGGTGTACGCGGCGGCGGCGGAGGGCAGCGCGCGGGCCTGCGGGGCGGCACCGGCGGGGAGGTCGTCCAGCGCCGGGCAGGCGGAGTGCAGGACCGGCAGGCCCGCGGCCAGGCCCTCCAGGGCGGCCAGGCCGAAGGTCTCCTCGGCCGACGGGGAGGCCAGCACGTCCATCGTGGTGAGCAGCTCCGGGACGTCGTCCCGCTCGCCGGGCAGCACCAGGCGGTCCCGGACGCCGAGCCGCTCGGCCTGCCGCTCCAGCGCGGCGTGCTCGGGCCCGGCGCCGACCAGCAGCAGCCAGGGCCCGCCCGGCGCCGGGTGCGGGGCGGCCGCCGCACGCAGCTCGGCGAGCGCCTCCAGCAGCACCCCGAAGCGCTTGCCGGGGACCAGCCGGCCGACCGCGCCGACCACGAACGCCTCCTGCGGCAGCCCGAGTTCGGTCCGCAGGGCCTGCCGGACGGCGGCCCGGGAGGCGGTCGGCGGGGCGTACCGCGCGGCCTCGATGCCGTTCGGCAGCAGCACCACCCGGCGGGCCGGCACGCCCCAGTCGCCGAGCACCCCGGCGACCTGCCCGGAGACGGCGACGGTGACCGAGCCGAGCCGTTCGGCGGCCAGGTACAGGGCGCGCACGCCCCGGGTGGTGGGGCGGCCCTCGATCACCCCGGCCTGCAGCGAGTGCTCGGTGGAGACCACCGCGCGCACCCCGGCGAGGCGGGCGGCCAGCCGGCCGTACAGTCCGGCCCGGTAGAGGTGGGTGTGCACCAGGTCGTAGTCGCCGGCCCGGACCAGCCGGGTCAGCCGGGGCAGCACGCCGAGGTCGCGGTTGCCGCGCATCGCCAGGTCGTGGACGGTGAAGCCCTCGGCGCGCAGCGCCGCGGCGACCGTGCCGGGGTTGGTCAGGGTGGCGACCTCGCACCGGTGCCGCTCGGGCAGGTGGCGCAGCATCAGCAGGAGCTGGCGCTCGGCGCCGCCGGCGGCGAGTCCGGTGACGATGTGCAGGACCTTCACCGCGGGCCTCCGCGCTGGCCGATCACTCCGCTGTGGCGCAGCCCGGTGATCGCGTCCCGCCAGCGGTGCCGGCCGTGCTTGGCGCGCAGCCGCCAGGCGCCGTCCCGGTCGCCGACGTAGCAGCGCGGCAGGGCGAACCGGCCGGTCAGCTCGGAGTGCTGGATCGCGCAGGCGTACTCGTACCCGGCGTCGCGCACCGCCAGGGTGGCGGGCAGGTCGACCGCGCCGTACGGGTAGCAGAAGCCGGTCACCGGGCCGCCGACCAGGTCCTCCAGGGCGCGGCGGCTCTCCCGGGTCTGCCGGGCCAGCACCTCGGCGGGCAGCCCGGGCAGCGCCTGGTGACCGAGCCCGTGCGAGCCGATCTCCCATCCGGCGGAGGCGAGTTGGGTGACCTGGTCGACGGTGAGCAGTTGCTTGCGCGGGCCCTCGACGTCCCAGCCGTTCTCGGTGCCGAGCAGGTCGGGCACCACGTACGCGGTGGCGGTGAAGCCGTACTCGCGCAGCGCCGGGACGGCGTGCCGGGCGAAGTCGGCGTAGCCGTCGTCGAAGGTCAGGCCGACCAGCCGGGCGTCCTCGCCGGCCGCCCGGGCGGCGAGCAGCTCCCGGACACTCACCCCGCGCCGGCCGGTGCGGTACAGCCAGGCCATCTGCGCGGCGAAGCGTTCGGGGCTGACGGTGAGGAGGTACGGGTCCTCCTCCTCGTCGGCGACCGAGTGGTACATCAGGATCCAGGGCGCCGCCCTGGGCCCTGCGGCCTGGGCCGGCAGGCTGGCGAGGTCAGCGTCCATGTGACGAGATCCCTTCGGCGGCTCGGGTGGCACGCGGGCTGATCGCCCGGGCCAGGGCGAGGACGGGGCCGCGTACCTCGGCGGCGCCGAACGCGGCGCCGAGGGCGGCGAAGGCGAGCACCACGGTGACGCCGCCGCTCAGGGTGGAGAGCAGCGGGTTCGTGGTGACCGCGGCGGCGAGCGCGCCGAGCGCGGTCGCGCCGAGGGCGGCGGCCAGCAGCCGGGCCTGGCCGCCGAGCACCGCGGGCAGCCGCAGCGCGATGCCGCGCAGCAGCAGTCCGCGCAGCAGCAGCGCGGCGGCGGTGGTGATGCCGGCGGCGTTGCCGGCGGCCAGCGCGAGCGCGCCGAAGCGCGGGGCGGCGGCCAGGCCGACCGCGACGGTGACCAGCAGGCCGAGGGCCATCGCGGCGACCGGGTACCAGTCGAGGAGGCGGCGGCCGCCGTCCTCGGTGTCCGGGTCGTCGGCGCGGCGGACGACCGGGCGGACCGAGAAGTAGGGGCGGACCATCACGCCGATCAGCGCCTGCGCGGGCAGTCCGAAGCTGTACACCCGGATCACCGCGGCGGTGGCGGTGGTGTCGTGCGCGCCGAAGGCGCCGCGCTGGAAGAGCAGCGCCACCACCGAGGGCGCGCAGGCCATCAGGAAGGCGGTGCCCATCAGCACCAGCGCGGAGGCCTGGCCGAGGTCCTTCTCCACCCGGTCCCGGGCGGCCGTCGGGTCGCCCGCGGCGAGCGCCCGGGCCACCACCGGGAAGGTCACGGTGACGACCAGGATGGCCGAGGTCATGGCGAGCTGGGAGACCTTGGTGGCGTAGTTGAGGTGCGAGATGGTGCCCGGCGGCAGCCCGGAGCCCAGGTAGCGCTCGATGAACACCTGGGCCTGGCGGGTCAGGGTGAAGGCGGCCACCGGCAGCATCGCCAGCGGCATCAGCACCAGCCGGCGGTCGACCGGGCCGCGCCGGTGCGCCTTGCGCCGCTTGCCCGTGTGCAGCCGGCCCAGGAACGGGACGATCAGCACCCCGGCCATCAGCAGGCTGCCGAAGGCCACCCCGAGCGCCGCCGACTTGACGCCCCACAGCTGGTGGCAGGTCAGCAGCAGCGCCAGGATGCCCAGGTTGTAGGCGACGTAGATGGTGGCCGGGGCGGTGAAGCCGTGGTGGGCGCGCAGCGCGGAGGCCAGGTATCCGGCCACGCCGAACGGCAGCACCGTGAAGGCGGTGATCCGGGTGCAGGTGACGGCCAGCTCCGGGTCGGCCAGCCCGGGGGCGAGCAGCTCGACCAGCTGCGGGGCGCCGAGCGCGGCCCCGGCCGACAGGGCGCTCAGCGCGAGCAGCATCCAGGGCAGCGTGGCCTTCACCAACTGCCGGACCGGGTCCGGCCCGTCGGGCCGCTCCTCGCGCAGCACCAGGGCCAGGCTGAAGGCCGGGACCATCAGGAACGCCATCGCGTCCTCGATCAGCAGCGGCGCCGCGGTCTCCGGGACGGTCCAGGCGACCAGGAAGGCGTCGGTGCCCTGGTTGGCGCCGAAGTAGCGGGCCAGCAGCAGGTCGCGGAGCAGGCCGAGGGCCGATCCGGCCGCGCTGAGCAGCGCGGTGACGCCGAAGGCCTTGGCCAGGAACCCGCGGCGGGCGGACGGCGGCCCGCTCCCGTCGCCGGTCGGCTGCTGCGGCAGGTGCGGGGTCAACGGTGGTGCGGCGAGCGGCTGTTCGGTGGTCATGCGGCTCGTCCTTCGTCGGAGCCGGGCAGCGCCGTACGGGCGGCCAGGCCGAGCACCAGGGAGGTCAGGACCGTGGTGGTGCCGCCGATGTCGGCGTACAGGAAGTCGACCAGCACCCAGCCGAGCAGGGCGAGGGCCGCCAGCCCGGCGCCGGAGGCCCGGCGCAGGCAGCCGATCAGCAGAGCGAGGAAGAGCGCCAGGTAGGCGACCACCCCGACCAGGCCCTGCTCGCTCAGCACCAGGAAGTACATGTTGTGCGGGGAGAGCAGCGGCTCCCGGGTGAAGCCGATGGTGGAGTCCGCGGCGTCGCTGCCGGAGGAGAGCCGCAGCGGCGCGTGGCTGTCGCGCAACTGCTGGAAGGCCTTCGGGCCGGCGCCGGTGACCGGGTGGTCCTGCCAGATCCGGCCGGCGGTGGCCCACAGGTCGTAGCGGTCGGAGACCGACTGGTCGGGCGCGGCGGAGACCGAGCCGATCGAGCCGAGCCGGGCGGTGACGCCGTCCCCGCCGAGGCCGAGGCCGCCGACCAGGACCACCCCGGCGGCGGCCGCGACCACCGCGGAGCGCACCGCCAGCCGGGCGTCGGCGCGCAGCAGCAGCAGGGTCGCGGCGGCGGCGCAGGCGATCCAGCTGCCGCGGCTGAAGGAGACCGCGAGCGGGAAGGTCAGGAAGGCGGCCGCCGCGAACATCCCGCGCCGCAGCCAGGCGCTGCCGCCGGGGCCGCGCTCGGCGAGGGCCAGGGCGAGGGCGGCGAGCAGGCCGTACGAGACGACGGTGGACATCGCCATGATGTCGAGGGCGCCGAAGGTGCCGACCGCGCGGATCGGCTGCCCGGTGTACGAGGCGCCGGTGCGGGTCAGGTACTGGTCGGCGCCGACCACGCCCTGGACCAGCGCGGCGGCGACGAAGGAGCCGAGCACGATCCGCTGGTCGAGCCGGTCCCGCAGCGAGCACAGCACCGCGGCCGGGACCAGCACGAACACCTGGGTCAGCCGGACGAAGCCGGTGGCACTGGCGGCCGGGTCGATCGAGCCGAGGGTGGCCGCGGCGGCGGCCAGCACGATGCCGCCGAACAGCAGGCAGACGGCGGCGGGCAGCCGCGGGGTGCGGCCGCGCAGCAGGTCCAGGGCGGTCAGCCCGACCAGGGCGAGCGAGGCGATGTCCGCGGCGGTGACGTGGACCGCGGCCGTGACGTCCTTCTCGCCGGTGGGCACGCAGACCAGGAGCACCGTGGCGGCCGCCAGCAGGCTCGGCCGGGCCGCGACTATGGCGGCGGCGCGGCGCGGGACGCTCGGCGCGGACGGCCGGGTGAGGGTCAGGGCCACCGGTTCAGCTCCCGTCCGGGTGGAGCATCAGGGCCGCGGTGCGCAGCAGGATCTTGGCGTCCTGCCACAGGCTCCAGCTCTCGATGTAGCGGTTGTCGAAGCGGGCCCGGTCCTCGATCGAGGTGTCCCCGCGCAGGCCGTTCACCTGGGCCAGGCCGGTCAGCCCGACCGGGACGCGGTGCCGGTCGGCGTACTCGGGGTACGCCTGGCCGAACCGCATCACGAAGTACGGGCGCTCCGGCCGGGGGCCGACCAGGCTCATGTCGCCGCACAGCACGTTCCACAGCTGCGGCAGCTCGTCCAGCGAGGTCTTGCGCAGGAAGTGGCCGACCGCGCCCATCCGGTGGTCGTGCGAGATGTTCCAGCGGGTCGCCGACTCGTGCTCGTTGCTCGGGCGCAGGGTGCGGAACTTGAGGACGGTGAAGACCTTGCCGTCCAGGCCGGTGCGCTGCTGACGGAAGAGCACCCCGGGGCCGGTGTCGAAGCGGACCGCCAGCGCGCACGCGGCCAGCACCGGGGAGATCAGCAGCAGGCCGAGCCCGGCGGCGGCGATGTCCAGCGCCCGCTTGGCCAGCCAGGTCGGGCGGCGCAGTGCCGGCCGGTCCAGTCGCAGGCAGGGGAAGCCGTAGAGGTGGTCGACCGGGAAGCGGCTGACCGAGCTGTACTCGCGCAGCGCCGGGACCAGCCACACCTGGCAGCCGAGCCTGGCGGCCAGCCGCAGCGAGGCGGCGGTCTCCGCCTCGTCGGTGGCGCCCTCGGTGGCCACCACGTGGTGGATCCGGTGCCGGCGGACCACCTTGTGCAGCGCCTCCCGGCCGCCCAGCACCGGCAGTTGACTGCCCGGCGGGAGCAGCACCGGATCCGGGTCGAGGAAGCCGACCGGGCGCATGCCGTACTCGGCGCGCTCGCTGAGCACGGCGGCGATCCGCTGGCCGAGCTGCCCCGCGCCGAGCACCAGCACCGGGCTCGGGCGGCGCCGCCGGGCCCGGCGGGCGAGGCGGTAGGTGAACCCGCGGCCGAGCAGGGTGAACAGCAGCATGCCGGCCAGCAGCGCGGCCAGTCGCAGCGCGCCGCGCGGACCGCTCGGGTCGAGGGCCGGCGAGCCGCCGTCCAGGCAGGCGCCGACGGTGACCACGACCGCGGTGGCCACCACCGCGCGGGCGGCGAGGGCCGGGAACTCGTCCAGCACGGAGAGGGTGAGCCGGCTGCGGTACAGGCCGCCGGCCAGGTTGAGCGGCACCAGGACGGGCAGCAGCAGGGCGGCGGCGGCCAGCGGGTGGGCGGCGGCGGGCGCGGTCAGCGCGGCCGCACCGGCGGCGGCCGCCACGTCCGCGGCGACCAGGCCGCCGGGCAGCGCGACCCGGGAGTGCAGCCGCCTGCGGTGGCGGCCGGGGGCGGCGGCGGGCCGGGCGGGCGCGGATCCCGTCGGCCGGTCCAGTGTCGCCGTCCGACGCGGGCTCGACAGGGGTCTGCCCGGCCTCGGCACACTCTCGTGGTCAATGGTCATCAGCGCACGAACTCCCCTGCTGTGTACCCGCCGGGGCGGGACAGCCGGAGCCGGACAGGTGGTGCCGGCGCGGCGACCCCGGCCCGGTGGACGCGGTCCAGGTAAGCACCTGCTGCCGTGGTGGCGATCCGCCATTTGTCTTTCAAAATGGGAATGAAGCAGGCAAAATCAGACAGTACCGAACACTGCCGCCATTGCCGGAAGTCGACTTGCCACTTCATTCCACCCGCCCATTAATCAGACTTTCGGAAATATGGCCGCACCGTCACGGGGCGAGCATCCTCTGCCTGACAAACGATCAGAACCGCTGCGGGACACGGCTCCCACGGCTCACCGGGACCTCGGCCCGGCGCGCCAGGGCCCGGTAGAGCCCGTCCACCTGGGTGATCACGCCGCGAATATCATGATGTTCCGACACGTGTTCCCGTGCCGCCGCACCAAGTCGTTCGCACTCGATCCGGTCACCCAGGATCGCGGACATCCGTTCGGCCAGCGCCACCGGGTCACCGGGCGCGACCAGGGCCACCGGACGGTGCGCCGGCGGCAGGCACTCACGGGCCCCCGGCACATCGGTGAGGAGCACCGGGCGGGCCGCCGCCATCGCCTCCAGCGGGGCCAGCGCCATCCCCTCCCAGCGGGACGGCAGCACCACCAGGTCCGCCGCCGCCAACCACGGCCGGGGATCCGGCACGTCCCCCGCCAGCCGCACCCGGGACGGCCCCGGCAGCGCCCGGACCCGCTCCGCCACCGCCGGCGCGTCCGGCCCGCCGCCGACCAGCGCCAGCCGGGCACCCGGGATCCGGCCGACCACCCGCGGCCACGCGTCCAGCAGGACGTCCTGGCCCTTCTGCCGACACAGCCGGCCCACGCAGACCGCGAGCGGCGCGGCCTGGTCCAGGCCCAGCACCATCCGCGCGTGGCGGCGCGCGGCGGAGTCCGCGGGTGCGAAGTGGCGGACGTCCACCCCGTTCGGCACCACCTGCCAGCGGGCCTCCAGACCCGCCGCCACGCCGTCCGCGCGCTCCTGCTCGCTCACGCACAGCACGCGGTCCGCCCAGCGGGTCGCGAACCGCTCCCAGCGCAGCGAGGCCTCGGCGAGCCGGCCCTCCACGGCGGTGAAGGACCAGGCGTGCGGCTGGAAGACGGTCGGGACCGAACCGCGGGCCGCCAACCGGCCCGCCAGGCCCGCCTTCGCACTGTGCAGGTGCAGCACGTCGGGCGCGGCCCCGCGGACGATCCGGCGCAGCCGCAGCGACTCGGCGGCGGTGGACGGCCCCGGCGAGCGCTCCGCCGGCCACTCCAGCACCCGGGCGCCGGCCGCCAGCACCTCCGCCGTCAGCCGCCCGCCCGGCGGGCACGCCACCAGCACCCGGCACCCCGCCTCGCGCTGGCCCTTGACCAGGTCCACCACCACGCGGGCGACACCGCCGTCGACGGGCTGGGAGACGTGAAGGATCGTCATCTGCACCCGGCGGAGCCTAGATCCGCGTCAGTGCCGCGGGGCCCCGCGTTCACCCGTCCCGGGGAACGGGTGCACTCGCACGAGCGACAGCGGGGGCGTCGGGCGCCCCCGCGCCGCCGATCCGCGTTAGAGCTGCTCGGCCAGGTTGGCGAGCACCTGGTCGTGGATGCGGTTGAGGCCCTTCGGCGCGAAGGTGCGCTCGAAGAAGCCGCCGATGCCGCCCGCGCCGGTCCAGCTCGCCTCGACGGTGACCCTGGCCTGCGCCTCGCCGACCGCCGACACCGTCCAGGTGATCACCATCGAGGAGTTGGCGTCGGTCTCCACCAGCTTCTCCGGGCTGGGCGCGGAGACGGTGAACAGGCAGTCCCGCACCCGCTTCTCGGTCGCCTGGAGCTTCCAGTGCACCTGCGTCCCCGCGCCGGTGCCGCCGGCCCGCACCTCGTACTCGCTGTACTGCGCGGGCAGGATCTTCGGCCGGGTCCCCGTGTAGTCGGCCAGCGCCTCGTACACCCGCGCCGGCGCGGCCTGGTAGACCCGCTCGGTGGTCGCGTACACCTTGCCCATCAGTGGACTCTCCTCGCTCGTTCCTTCGGTGCCCCGTCTCGGGTCCAAGCCAACCACCGCGCCCGGACGCCGCCAAACCGGGGGCCCGGGTTGCCCGGGCCGCTCGGGCTAGAGTGGCCGGATGCTCGAAAAGGTGACCGCCGTCCGGTACGTCGACCCGCTGCGGGCGGGCGGCTCGGTGCCCGGCGTGGTGGAGACCGACGACCTGGGTACCTACGTGGTGAAGTTCACCGGTGCCGCGCAGGGCCTGAAGGCGCTGATCGCCGAGGTGATCGTCGGTGAACTGGCCCGCCGGCTCGGGCTGCGGGTGCCGCCGCTGGTCCTGGTCGACTTCGACCCGGCGGTGGCTGCGGCCGAGCCGGACCAGGAGATCCAGGACCTGCTGCGGGCCAGCCGCGGCGTCAACCTGGGCATGGACCTGCTGCCCGGCGCCCGCGACTTCCGCCCCGGCATGATCGAGGTCGCGCCGTCGGAGGCCGGCCGGATCGTCTGGCTGGACGCCCTCACCGGCAACGTCGACCGCACCGTCCACAACCCCAACCTGATGGTCTGGCACGGCCGGCTCTGGCTGATCGACAACGGCGCCGGGCTGATCTTCCACCACCGCTGGTCCGGCGCCCACGCCTCGCTGCTCAAGGCGTACGACCTCAGCGGGCACGCGCTCGGCGCGCACGGGCCGGACGTGGCCGCCGCCGACCGCGAGCTCGCACCCCGGGTGACGGCCGAACTGCTGCGCGAGGTGGTCGCGCTGGTCCCGGACGCGTGGCTGGCCGACGAGCCGGGCTTCGGCTCCCCGGACGAGGTCCGGGAGGCGTACGTGGGACACCTCGCGGCCCGCGCCGCCGGGTCCGCGCACTGGCTGCCGACCTGCTTCGCCACCCCCGAGGAGCTGCGGGCCGCCGAGGAGCGGAAGGCCGCCGCCACGCTGGCCGGCCGGCCGGCGTGGCTGAAGCAGGTGCCCAACCGGGCCGGCCTCGCCTCCGTCGAGCAGGACTGGAGCCGACACGTCGGGGATTGACCCCGGGGTGGGTCCGGCCCCGATACTCGTTCAGGTTTTCGGACGATCCGAGGGGAACGCATGCGCGGGGGCAGGGTAGCCGTGGTCGGCGGCAGCATCGCGGGATGTGCGGCGGCACTCGCCGCCCGGCGGGCGGGCGCCGCCGAGGTGGTGGTGTTCGAGCGGAGCGCCGAGCGGCTCCAGGACCGGGGCGTCGGCCTGGTCCTGCACAACGACCGGTACGCGGAGCTGGAGGCGGCCGGGCACCTGGACGCCTCCATGCCGTGGCTGCCGATGGAACGCCGCCCGTGGATCGTCCGGGACGGCGAGGACCGGGCCGGACGCACGGTCGGCGCACTGGAGTTCCCGTTCCGCGCGTACGGCTGGAGCTCGCTCTGGAGCGGCCTGCGCGACCGGCTGCCGGACGCCGTGGACCACCGGACCGGCGCCGCCGTCACGGAGGTGCTGCCCGAGCCGGACGGCGCGCGGGTGCGGCTGGCCGACGGCACCGAGGAGCGCTTCGACCTGGTGGTCGGCGCGGACGGCTACCGCTCGACGGTCCGCAGCGCCATGTACCCCGGGCTGGAGGCCGAGTACGGCGGCTACGTCGCCTGGCGCGGCACCCTGCCCGCCGCCGACCTGCCCGGGCCGGCCGACGCCTTCCCCGAGCGGGACGCGCCGACCATCGTGTACCCCGGCGGGCACATGATCATCTACCGGATCCCCGGAGCGACCGGGGTGGACGTCAACTGGGTCCTCTACGCCACGCCGCCGAGCGCGGCCGACGCCCCGCCCGGACGCGAGCTCACCGACGAACTGCGGGATTTCCAGCAGGACCTGATGGACCGGCACTTCCCGCCGTTCTGGCGCGAGACGGTGCGGCGGACGCCCGCCGAGGCGGCGTTCGTCCAGCCGATCTACGACCTGGCGGTCGAGCACGTCGCCCGGGGGCGGCTGGTGCTGCTGGGCGACGCCGCGGCGATAGCCCGGCCGCACACCGGCAGCGGCGCGATCAAGGCGCTGCAGGACGCCGCCGTGCTGGAGGAGGCGCTGCGCGCGGACGGCGACCTGGACGCGGCGCTGGCGGTGTACGACGCCAAGCGGGCGCCGGTCGGGCGGGCCATTCTCGGCCTCGGCCGGAGCCTCGGGCGGGCGCTCGTCCAGCAGACGCCGGACTGGGCCGCGCTGGACCAGGCGGCGCTGGACACGTGGTGGAACACCACGGGCGGGCAGACGGGCGGGGTGGCGCTGCTCTCGCCGGGCCGGCGGTAGCAACGGCGAAGGGCGCGGGGACCGCGGCTCCCGGCCGGACCCACGAGAGTGGGTGGCCGGTCGCGCAGGTCCCCGCGCCCCTGGTGGGCAGGGTCAGCGGACGGCCTTGGCGGCGTTGATGATGCCCGCGCCGTAGAAGCCGTTGTAGGCGGTGATGCCCTCACAGGTGGCCTTGAAGGCCCCGTCGCCGCTCGGGTCGAAGCTCGCCGGGCAGGCGTGGGCGTCCGCCTGGGCCATCAGCAGGGCGCGCAGCACGTCCGGCCCGGCCCACGGGTGGGTGGAGGCGAGCAGCGCGGCGACGCCGGCGGCGTGCGGGGAGGCCATCGAGGTGCCCTGCATGTAGGCGTAGCCGCCGCGCACAGTGGAGAGGATCCGGCCGTTCTGGTCCGGGGTGTCCGGGATCTGGTAGCGGCGGTCGCCGCCGGGGGCGGCCACGGTCGCCTTGCCCAGCCCGTAGCTGGAGTAGTAGGACTTGTCGCCCTTCACCCCCACCGAGGTGGTGACCACGACGCCGGGCAGCTCGGTCGGCAGCGACAGGCAGTCGTTGTTGATCTGCCGCTCGACCGGGGTGGTGTCGTCGGGGCTGGAGGTGTCGGTGGTCTTGTGGGCGAGGTCGTAGTTCTCGTTGCCCGCCGCGGCAACGTTGAGCACGCCGCCCTGCCGGGAGAACTCCACCGCGCGCCGGACGCCGGTCATCACGGCGGCCTGGTCGGGGTCGTTGGCGCAGTTGAACAGCCACGGGTCGATGTAGTAGCTGTTGTTGGTCACGTTGAAGTGGTGCTGGCCGGCCCAGACGAAGCCGCAGATCGCGTACTCGGGGTAGATGAAGCCGCCGTCGTCGACGACCTTCACCGCGGCGATCCGCACGTTCGGCGCGATGCCCTCGATGCCCTTGCCGTTCTTGGCGGCGGCGATCGTCCCGGCGACGTGCGTGCCGTGGTCGCTGCTGGTGGGCTGCCAGGCGGCCCAGGTCTGGTCCGCCTTGCCGCTGAGGCAGGAGGCGGAGAGCGCGGGGTCCACGTTGGCCGCGAGCTCCTCGTGGGTCGCGTCGACGCCCGAGTCGAGCACGCCGACCACGACGTTGCGGCTGCCGAGGGAGGTCTGGTGGGCGCGGTCGACGCCGATCTGGCGCATGTCCCACTGGTTGGCCCAGAGCGGTTCGCTACCGTCGGACGGTGCGGCGGCGGGGGTGGCGACCCGTTCGACCGCGGAGTCCATCTCGGTGGCGAGGATGCCCTTGGTCCGGCTGGCGCCGACCGACTGCACCGCGTTGGACTTGCGCAGGGTCGCGGCGAAGCCGGGGTCGTCCGAGCGGGCGATCACGACGCCGATCTGCTCGTACGAGGCGACGACGGTGCCGCCCGCGGCGGCGATCTCGCGCTCGGTCTTCTGGACCTGGCCGTGGTTGGCCTTGGTGTTGACCACGTAGCTGAGCAGTGGCCCGGCCGCCTGGGCGCCCTGGGGGGCCGCCGCGGCGGTGCCGGCCGGCAGGGCGACGGCGCCGGCGGTGGCGAGCGCGAGGCAGGCCGCCGCGATCCGGGTCCGGCGTATCCGAGGAACACTCATAGGGGTTGACCCTCCCGAGTCTCGTCGTGCGTCCCGGTGTGGTGACAGGGACACGTGAGTTGATCGGACGCTAGTGAACGCGCGTTATCCGCCGCAAGGGTCGTGCACACGTTTTCGACACATGGACGGGTGCCCGGTCCGCTGTCAGGCCGGACCGGGCACCCGGGTCTATCTGATGGGACATCAGCCCCCGAAGAGCTCACCGTAGGTCGCCATCGCGGTGGCGATGTCGGCCTGCGCCCAGAAGCGGTGGTAGGTGAAGACCGGCGCCGCGCCGCCGTCCAGGTAGGCCTGGACCTTGGCGAAGGCGGGGTCGTTCTTGTACCAGGAGCGGATGGACAGGAAGGTGGACGCGGAGCTGATCGGGTCGCCGTTCGGCATCGTCCCGGTCCAGCCGGACGGCACGGACAGCGAGTCCTTGAACCGGCTGTAGTCCGTGCGGGTCTCCGGAATGGAGATGCCCAGCGCGTCCTGGTTGTTGCCCCACATGCCGTCGAGCAGCTTCTGCGCGGCCGTCTTCGCCGCGGCGTTGCCGGACTTGGCGGCGTAGTAGGAGAGCAGCTTGGCGTAGGAGCCGGCCACGCCCACGTCCTGGGTGTAGTCGACCACCGACACGTGCAGGCCGGTGTTGCCGCCCGGCGTGGTCGCGTTCCAGGTGTCCGGCTTGCCGCTCCAGGCGAGCGTGGACGGGATCTGGTAGCTGCCGTCGGCGTTGAAGGTGGTCTTGGACAGCGCCCAGGTCACCCACTTGTCCAGGACGGCCTTGGCCCGGGTGTCGCCGCTGGCGTAGTAGTACTCGGCGACCCGCTCCAGGCCCCAGGCCTGGAAGCCGAACCACTGGTTGGACGGCGGGTCGTGGTAGACCGGCGCCTCGTCGTAGTACATGCCGTAGAAGGTCGGGGTGCCGGCCGGCGGGGTGGCGTAGCTGCCGTCCCAGCTGTTGGTGGCACCGCCCGCGATCGCGCCCTCACTGGACTGCAGCCACTGCACGAACTCGACCTGGCGGCCCAGGCTGGTGGTCCAGTCGGCCTTGCCGGTGGCCGACTTGGGCGCCATCGTGGCGTCGTTGACCAGGGCGTAGGCGGCCATCGGGTTCTGGTAGCCGCCGTGCGCGGCGCTGTCGCCGATCCGCCAGGCCCAGCCGGCGCTCGTGTCGGTGGCGCCGCCCCAGGCGTAGTACCAGGACAGCAGGTAGTGCGAGGAGTCCTTGCCGGTGCCCGCGGCGCAGGTGGAGGCACCGACGCAGTTGCCGACCTTCTTGAAGTACTTGTCGAACATCGCGTACCGCAGGTAGTCGCCCATCTTGCCCGCCTTGGCGACGGTGGTGGCGACCTGCGAGCCGTTGCCCTGCGCCTTGGCCCAGGTGTCGGCCCAGTACGCGGCCTGGATGGCGCGCGCGTCGGCGTCCGGCGCGTCGGTGTACTTCCACTGCTTGGCGTAGGAGCTGTCCTTGATGAACAGGTCCAGGTAGCCGTTCTTGCCGCCGTAGACCATCTTGTCGCAGGTGGGCTGCGGGATGGTCTCCCACACCGACTCCTGCGCGCCGCGCTGGTAGGTGTTGATGTAGGACGGGCCGGTGTCGCTCGGGCCGGCCTCGCACTTGCCGGGCGAGTTGCCGTAGCCGTAGACGTTGTCGACGTCCTGCAGCCAGTGCATGCCGTAGATGTCGTCGGTGCCGTAGGCGCTCTTCAGCTCGCCGGCGATCGGGTCCTGGCCGGCGGTGACCGAGGTGTCCAGGGCGGCCGGGTAGTCGCTGGGCAGCGGCCGCTCGGGCGCGTAGGTGGCCGGCTTGGAGGCGTTGTAGAAGGAGTTGGTCGGCTGGTCGGCGTGGGTGGGGATCATGTAGGTCTCCATGAGCGTCCACGCCGCGTTGAACTTCGACCAGTCCTTGGTCACGCGTCCGTACTGCGCCTCCAGCCACAGCAGGTAGCTGTACGCCTCGGAGGTGGTCTCGTGGCCCTGGTCGGGGGCCTCGACCAGCAGGGTCTCCACCGAGTGGTAGGGGATGCCCTCCGGCGAGAAGTAGCCGTTCGCCGGGTCCTTGATCTTGTTGTAGAGCTGCAGGAAGCGGTCGTTGTACACGCCGGTGCCCGCGGCCAGCTCGGTCACCGACACGCTGGAGGCGGTGTAGCCGGTGGCGGAGGAGGTGAAGGTCGCCGAGCCGGTCGAGCTCGCGTCCGCGGTGAGCGTGACGGTCTGCGGGGTCGACCAGTTCGCCGGGGTGAAGGTCAGCGTGGCGCCGCCGGTGACGCTCAGGCCGGTGTTGCCTGCCGAACGGGCGGTGGTGACGGTCACGTTGGCGGCGGGCTGGGAGGACAGCTTCAGGGTGAAGGTGCCGGTCTTTCCCTGGGTGACCGACAGGCTCACCGGGGTCGCGGTGATCTGCGGCCCGGCGGCGACCGTGATGCCCGCGGGGGTGGACTCGCTGGAGGCGCCGAGGCTGTCGTACGCCTTGGCGTAGATCGAGTGGCTGCCGGACGCGGCGCCGGTCCAACTGAAGCTGTACGGCGCGGTGGTGGCGGTGCCGATCAGCGTGGTGTTGTCGTAGAACTCGACCTTGGAGACGGTCGCGCCGTCGCTGGTGGTCGCCGTGGCGGTCAGCGGAACGGTCGCGCCGGCGGCGTAACTCGCGCCCGCGGCGGGGCTGGTGAGCACGGTGACCGGCGCCGCGTGGGCACCGGTGCAGGCGGTGCCGTTCACCGAGAACGCGGTCGGCTTGGCGTTGGTGCCGCTGTACGCGAAGTTGGCCCCGGCGGAGACCGAACCACCGGCCGCGACGGTCCCGTTGTACGCGGCGTTGGTGACCGAGACGTTCTTGCCGGACTGCGACCAGGTGCCGTTCCAGCCGGTACCGGACAGCGTCTGGTTGCCGGTGTAGGCGTACGCGAGCGTCCAGCCGTTGATCGCGGCGGTGCCCTTGTTGTTGATCGCGACGTTGGCGGTGAAGCCGCTGCCCCAGTCGTTGACCGAGTAGTCGACGGTGCACTGCAGGGCGGCGGCGGAGGCCGGAACGGCGACCGCGGTGGTGAGTCCGGTGGCCAACAGGGCCAGCGCGGCGGTCAGCGCGGAGACGCGCGGTGGGGACATGACGGCTCCAGTCGGGTGGGGTGTGGGGGAACCGGAACTGTGGGAGCGCTCCCAAATATCGGGAGGCGGCCAGCGGCTGTCAAGAGATTGTGCAGGACTCGGTGTTGGCAACTCCCTTGAGCGTGGCTATGGTTCGGGGCGGGCCTGTGGGAGCGCGCCCATTTTTGCCACTTCGAGGAGCGGGACATGTCCCTCCGCACCACCGCCCTGGCGACCGGAGCAGCGCTCGCCGTCGCCGCCGCGGCCACCCTGTCGTTCTCCGGGGCCGGCGCCGCCTCGGCCGCCACCACCGCCTGTACCGTCGACTACTCGGTCAACGACTGGGGCAGCGGCTTCACCGCCAACGTCAAGATCAACAACCTCGGCACCAGCGCCCTCAACGGCTGGACGCTGACCTACAGCTACACCGGCAACCAGACCCTCTCCGGCACCGGCTGGAACGGCACCTGGTCGCAGTCCGGCAAGAACGTCACCGTGGTCAACGCCGCCTACAACGGCACGGTCGCGGCCGGCGGCTCGGTCTCGGCCGGCGCCAACTTCGCCTACAGCGGCAGCAACGCGGCCCCGACCGCGTTCGCGGTCAACGGCGCCGCCTGCACCGGCGCGCCGGTCTCGCCGACGCCCTCCCCCTCCGCGTCCGTGTCGACCTCGCCGTCCCCCAGCGCGTCGAGCTCGCCGCCGCCCAGCGCGTCGACCTCGCCGTCCCCGTCGCCCTCGGGCTCGACCACCACCCCGCCGCCGAGCGGCGCCGCGCCCGCGCTGCACGTGGCGGGCAACTCCCTGGTGAACGACGCCGGTTCGCAGGTGGTGCTGCACGGCATCAACCGCTCGGGCACCGAGTTCATGTGCGTCCAGGGCTACGGCTTCTTCGACGGCCCGACCGACGCGGCGGCGATCGCCGCGATCAAGAGCTGGAAGGGCGTCAACGCCGTCCGTATCCCGCTCAACGAGGACTGCTGGGTCGGCACCTCCAACGTCAAGCCCGAGTACGCGGGCGCCAACTACCGTGCGGCGATGAAGACCTGGGTGGACGCGGTACGCACCGCCGGACTCACCCCGATCGTCGAGATGCACTGGAGCCGCGGCCAGTACACCGGCAACTCCTCGGGCTGCGCGGACGTCAACGCCACCTGCCAGAAGCCGATGCCGGGCGCCAACGCGGTGCCGTTCTGGAGCTCCGTCGCGGACACCTTCAAGGGCGACAACGCGGTGGTGTTCGACCTGTTCAACGAGCCCTACCCGGACCGCGCCGAGTCCTCGATCGCCCAGGCCTGGCTGTGCTGGCGCGACGGCAGCTGCCCGGGCATCCCGTACCAGGTCAGCGGCATGCAGAAGCTGGTCGACACGGTGCGGGCCACCGGCGCGAAGAACGTGATCCTGCTCGGCGGCCTGGCGTACTCCAACGACCTCGGCCAGTGGCTGGCCCACAAGCCGACCGACCCGACCGGCAACCTGGGCGCGGCCTTCCACGTGTACAACTTCAACACCTGCTCCAGCGTCTCCTGCTTCGACTCCACGCTCTCCCCGGTGGCCGCGCAGGTGCCGCTGATGCTCGGCGAGATCGGCGAGAACGACTGCGCCCACGGCTTCATCGACCAGGTGATGGCCTGGGCCGACGCGAAGAAGCTCTCCTACCTGGGCTGGACCTGGAACACCTGGAACTGCGGCTCCGGCCCGTCGCTGATCAGCTCGTACGACGGCACGCCGACCTCGTTCGGCGCCGGCCTGAAGGACCACCTGGCGACCCTGGGCTGATCCCCCGCACGAGATGGCCGGTTGTGGTCACAACCGGTAGAGGCGGCGGGCGTTGGCCCCGGACGTCCGGCGGGTGATCCGGCCGGCGTCCGCCGCCGTGCACGCGCCGTCCTGCTGCCACCCGGCCAGCAGGACGGCCAGCGCGTGCCGGAACTGCGCCGCGCCGGCCAGGTACAGCTCGGGCAGGCCGTACGCGTCGGTGGAGAACAGCACCTGGTCGAACGGGGCCACCTCCAGCACCTCGCCGAGCACGGCGGCCGCCCGGGCGCCGGTGTGCGACAGGGTCAGCCCGACGTCCACGGACACGTGCGGGAAGCAGTGCGCCAGCCACGCCGCCGTGCGGTGGTACGGGTAGCAGTGCAGCAGCACCACCGGCACGCCGCGCGGCCCGGCGGCCCGCAGGAAGTCGGCCAGCAGCGCCGGGTCGCCGTCGGCCGGGCGCAGGTCCGGATCGCCGAAGCCGGTGTGGAACTGGATCGGCAGCCCGCAGTCCAGCGCCGTCCACAGCAGGTGCCGGCCGAGCACCGGGTCGGCGAGGCGGGTGCGCGGGCCGCGCAGCCACTCCCCCGCCGCGCGCAGCACCTCGGCGGCGGACGGCGGTTCGGGCGGGACGGCGAGGCCCGAGCGGTACGCCAGCACCGACTTGAACGCGACCGCGCCGCCCGCGACCGCGCCGTGCAGCGCCTCGGCGGTGGCCGCCAGCCAGCCGGCCGGGTCGGCGGCGTCCCGCGCGGTGCGCTCGGCCACCGACTCCAGGCGGACCACCTCCCGGACCTGCGCGCCCGCCGCGGCGCCGAGGTCGGCGAGGGGGAGCAGCGGCCGGCCGCCCGCCGCGGTCAGTCCGGTATCGACCAGCAGCGTGTCCAGCCCCGCGGCGCGCAGCAAGGTGCCCGCCGGGTCCGGGAGTTCGCGGCGGCGGGCCAGGTAGTCGGCCGGCTCGGCGAGCGCGGGCAGCCCGAGCGCCGGTGCGCACCAGCGGCGGACGGCCAGGCCGATCGAGCTCTCCCAGCGGGAGGTCCCGGGCGCGGGCGGGAGGTCCGACTCGGTGAGCAGGGCGGCGAACGCCGCGCCGTCGAGGTCGCCGGCGAGCACGCTGTGGCAGTGCTGGTCGATCATCGCTCGGCCGCGCCGGTCAGTAGCGCCAGCGGGTGGCGTCGATGATCTCCTCGGGGGTGCGGCCCTCGAAGAGCTCGCTCTCCGCCTCGCGGACGGCGAGCACCGCCGCGTGCAGCTGGGGGCCCATGGCCTCGCGCAGCACCTCGGAGTCGCGCAGCGCGGCCGCGGCCTCGGCGAGCGTGGCGGGCAGCCGCTCCACCCCGTCGGCCGTCGCGGGGTCGCCGGGCACCTCGGGCGGCAGCCGCAGCGCCCGGTCCAGCCCGGACAGCCCGGCGGCCAGCACCCCGCCGACCGCCAGGTACGGGTTGGCGGCGGCGTCGAAGCACTTGACCTCGGCGTTCGCCTGCTCGCCCGTCGAGCCGGTGATCAGCCGCAGCGCCGCCTCCCGGTTCTCCAGCCCCCAGCACCGGTACGGCCCGGACCAGCGGGCGGGGACCAGGCGCAGGTAGCTGGCCGCGGACGGCGCGCCGAGCGCCAGCAGCGCGGGCAGCTCGGCGAGGACGCCCGCCAGGAACGCCTCCGCCTCCCGGGTCAGCCCGTGCGGGCCGAGGCCGCCGTGGCCGAGGTTGCGGCCGTCGCGCCACAGGCTGAGGTGCAGGTGCCCGCCGTTGCCGACGCCGAACGGGGTGACCGCCGGGGCGAAGGTCGCCCGCAGGCCGTGGCGTTCGGAGACGGCGAGGACGGTGTGCCGGACCAGCAGCGCCAGATCGGCGGCCTCCACCGGGCCGGCGGCGGCGACCGACACCTCGAACTGGCCGGTGGCGTACTCGGGATGGATCTGCAGCACGTGCGTGTGCTGCTCCTGCAGAGCGCGCACCACGTCCCGCAGGTAGTCGGAGGCGCCGATCAGCCGCCGCATCCCGTACGCGGGGCCGGCGCCCGCCCCGGTGCCGCCCTCGGCACACACCACCCACTCCACCTCGAAGCCGGCCCGCACGGCGAGCCCCCGGCTCTCCAGCCCGGCCGCCGTGCGGGCGGCGAACAGCCGCTGGCAGCCGGGGTGCGGCGTGCCGTCCTGCGCGTACCGGTCCACCGGCGCCCAGGCCCAGCCGGGCTGCGCGGCCAGCCGGGTCAGCCGGTCGAGGTCCGGCACCAGCCGCAGGTCGCCGACCGGGCCGCCGCCGGGCGCCATCGCGTCGTCGACCAGGAAGTGGTCGAAGCACGGCGACGCACCGACGCCCCACTGGGCCGCGTGCTCCAGCTGCCGGACCGGCACCGCCTTCACCCGCCCCACGCCGGCGTTGTCCACCCACCCGAGCGCGACCGCGTCGACGCCCTCCGCCTCGATCCGGGTCGCCGCCACCCGCGCCCGCGAGGCCCGCTCCGCACGGTCCCGACTGCTCGTCATGCCGCCCATCCTCCCGCCGCCGCGGGCCGTCGTCCGTACCCGGCCGGCCAGGTTCACCCGATCAGGGGCGGCCCGCCCACCCGCCCGCTACCGCCGCTCCACCGGGATCCACAGCTCGGCCGTCATCTCGCCCTCCACCGGCGCGGGCCGGACGGTGAGCAGCTCCGGGCCGGGGCGGCTCGCGTACGGGTTGGACGGGAACCACTGGGTGAAGACGTCCCGCCACAGGTACTGCAGGGCCTGCGGGTACGGCCCGGTGTTCTCGAACACCGCCCAGGTTCCCGCGTCGACGGCCAGCGCGTCCAGCCCCTCGGGGGCCGGGGCGGAGGTCACCGCGGCGTGGTAGTAGTCGAGTTCGACCCCTTCCTCGCGGCTGTCGGCGAGGTGCACGACCGCCGAGAGGACGCCGGCGGGCTGCTGGTCGCCGAGCGCGGCGATCCGCCGCAGGGTCTCCGGGTCGATGCTGCGGATCAGCGCGGCAATGTGCGGGTTCTCCCCGAGGTGGACCAGCGGGACGCGGGCCCGCCGTCCGACCACCCGGAACTCCTGCTTCTCCACGATCCGGTACCGCATGGTGGTGCTCCCTTCGACGGTGAGGCGGAAGGAGAGCCGGGGCTGCGCGGTGAGCGCGGCGCCGGTCCGGCGGGCCTCCCCCGGCCCGACGCCGTGCACGCTGCGGAACGCCCGCCCGAACGCCTCGGCCGAGCCGTAGCCGTACCGCACCGCGATGTCGAGCAGGGTCCGCTCCCCCGCGAGCACCTCCGCCCCGGCGACGGTCATCCGGCGCCGGCGCAGGTACTCCGACAGCGGCATCCCGGCCAGCGCCGAGAACAGCCGCCGCAGGTGGTACTCGGAGGTCAGCGCGATCCGCGCGAGCTCGGCGGGGTCGACGTGCCCGTCCAGGCGCGAGTCGATGTGCTCCATCACCTGGTTCAGCCGGTCGAGCACCCGGGCTCCTTCCCTTGTTCTGTGGTCACCACCGTAGGAACGGGCGGCCTCCGTCGACCCGATCATCCGTGCCCGCTTCGATCGGGTGTGCAGCAGTACGCCGACCGACTTGGCAGAGTGTGACTCAGGTCACACCCGTCGGAGAAATTCCGGGGACAGACTCCCCGTTTACCCGTATGTTCGTAGAAGCGGGGAGACATTCCCCGGAAGCCTGGAAGGGAGGCCCGCCGTGAGCACCATCGTCAGCACCGCCCCGGCGCCCAAGCAGCGTGCGGACGCCACCCGCAACCGGGCCCGGATCATCACCGCGGCGCGCGAGGCGTTCGTCGAGTACGGCGCGCTGGCGCCGCTGGACGAGATCGCCCGCCGCGCCGGCGTCGGCAACGCGACGCTCTACCGGAACTTCGCGGACCGGACCACGCTGATCCACCAGGTCGCCCTCTCGGTCATCGCCCGGGTCGTCGACCACGCCGAGGCGGCCGTCGCCGAGGAGCCGGACTCCTTCGCCGCGCTCAGCCGCTTCGTGCACGCCGCCGCCGACGAGCGGATCGGCGCGCTGTGCCCGCTCCTCTCCGGCGCCGTCGACCACGACGACCCCGAACTGGAGGCCTCCCGGGTCCGCCTGGAGCGCGCCACCAACGACCTGATCGCCCACGCCCACGCCGACGGCCTGCTCCGCACCGACGTCGGCGCCGGGGACGTGGTCATCGCGATCACCCAGCTCACCCGACCGCTTCCCGGCACCGACTGCGTCGGCCTGGACCAGTTCGTCCACCGCCACCTGCAGCTGTTCCTGGACGGGCTGCGGAACCCCGCGCCGTCCGTGCTGCCCGGCCGTGCCGCCACCCTGGAGGACCTCAAGCAGCGCGCCTGACGGCTCCTCCGCCCCACACTTCCCGATCTTCGTACGCTCTCGCACAGACAACGGGGTACCCCCATGCCTGAAAACGCCCTCCAGCCCGATCCGAACCGCTGGAAAGCGCTGATCTTCATCGGTCTCGCCCAGCTGATGGTCGTCCTCGACGCGACCGTCGTGAACATCGCCCTCCCCCGGGCCCAGGCCGACCTCGGCATCTCCGACGGCAACCGCCAGTGGGTGATCACCGCGTACGCCCTGGCCTTCGGTGGTCTGCTGCTGTTCGGTGGCCGGATCGCGGACCTGTGGGGCCGCCGCCGGACCTTCCTGGTCGGCCTCGGCGGCTTCGCCCTGGCTTCCGCGCTCGGCGGCGCCGCCGCCAACACCTCGATGCTGCTCGGCGCCCGCGCCCTGCAGGGCGTCTTCGGCGCGCTGCTCGCCCCGGCCGCCCTCTCGCTGCTCGCCGTGATGTTCACCGACGGCAAGGAGCGCGCCAAGGCGTTCGGCATCTACGGCGCCATCGCCGGCGGTGGCGGCGCGATCGGCCTGATCCTCGGCGGGCTGCTCACCGAGTACCTGAACTGGCGCTGGACCTTCTACGTCAACATCCCGTTCGCCGTCGTCGCCATCGCCGGCGCGATCCTGGTGATCCGCGAGCCCGCCGTGGGCCGCAACAGCAGCAAGCTCGACATCCCCGGCGTGCTGCTGGTCACCTCCGGCCTGGTCTCGCTGGTGTACGCCTTCACCCGCGCCGAGTCCGACGGCTGGACCTCCGGCACCACCATCGGCCTGTTCCTCGCCGCCGCCGTGCTGCTCGTCGCGTTCGTCTTCGTCGAGAGCCGGGTCAAGGCGCCGCTGCTGCCGCTGCGCGTCGTCCTCAACCGCAACCGCGGTGGCGTCTACCTGTCGCTCGGCCTCGCCGTGATCGGCATGTTCGGCCTGTTCCTCTTCCTGACCTACTACCTGCAGGTCGTCCTCCACTACTCGCCGGTCACCACCGGCCTGGCCTTCCTGCCGATGGTCGCCGGCATGATCACCGGCTCCACCCAGATCGGCGCCCGGCTGATGACCCGGATGCCCGCGCGCTACCTGATGGCGCCCGGCTTCCTGGTCGCCTCGCTCGGCATGCTGATCCTCACCCAGATCGACCTCGACACCTCGTACTGGGCGCTCCTCCCGGGCCTGATCCTGATGGGCCTCGGCATGGGCACCGCGTTCATGCCCGCCATGAGCCTGGCCACCTACGGCGTCGAGCCCAAGGACGCCGGTGTCGCCTCCGCCATGGTCAACACCTCGCAGCAGGTCGGCGGCGCGATCGGCACCGCCCTGCTCAACACCATCGCCACCAGCGCCACCACCACCTACCTGGCCGCGCACCACACCGGCCCGCAGCAGCTGGTCCAGGCGCAGGGCATGGTGCACGGCTTCTCCACCGCGATCTACTGGTCCTTCGGGATCCTGATCCTGGCCGGCGTGGTCGCCTTCACCTTCATCAACGCCGGCCGCCCCGAGCCCCACACCGTCGCCGAGGGCAACGTCGAGGACGCCGTCCCCGTCATGGCCCACTGACACCGTCCGGCACCCGACAGCCCCCGCCCGCACCCCGCGGCCGGGGGCTGTCGCCGTCCCCGAGCACCGGCAGCTCCTCGCCGGCCGACGGCTCCCGGTCCTCGATCAGCCAGAACAGGTAGCCGCGCAGGTCGTCCTCCAGCCCGTCCTCCAGGTACGCGGCGTACTCGTCCGCCTCGCCGTTCTGCCCGGCGATCCACTCCCGGACCCGCCCCCGGCCGGCCCACCACTCCCGCACCAGCTCAGGCGTCCAGTGCTCGTCGCCGTTCCAGCAGTACCCGTCCATCGGCTCCAGCGCGCCCGCCTCCAGCAGCGCCTCCACCTCGGCAGGGGTGTGCGGCTGCCGGAAGACGAAGTCCGCGCCCGCCTCGTCCGGCAGCACGCTCTCGGGCGCCACCCCGGGCCCGGACCCGCCGGTCAGGGTCTCCGTGCAGTACACCGGCCCCGGCACGTTCAACCAGTGCCGCTCGCTCCAGGCCCCGGTCTCGTCCAGCCGGACCGACGCCCGCGCGTACGGCAGCGGATCCCAGTAGGCCAGACCCTCCGGACGCTCCGGCAACACCCGCGGCACCGCGTCCGCCGGACCGGCCGGCTCCCGCAGGACGAGCCACACTCCCACGACCAGGCCGAGCAGCGCATTGCCGATCAGCGCGACCATCACATGCTCGAACATGCCGTGAACCCTAACGGCCCGCCGGAATCGTCCGGCGGGCCGCGTCCCGGCGGTTCAGCGAGCGAAGTCCTTCAGTTCGTCCGTGTCGAGCGTGATGTTGACGGGCTCGGGCAGGACGACCGTGTGGCCGTAGGACAGGGTCACGACGGACCGGTAGCGACCGTCCTCCGGCTCGCTGTGGACGGTGATCGCGTCGGCGTCGCGGTCAACCAGGAGATAGACCGGGATGGCGCTCTGCGCGTACGCCACCGGCTTCTCCACCCGGTCACGCCGGTCGGTGTCCGGGTCGAACGAGGTGATCTCGACGACCATCAGCACACCACTCGGATCGGACCACTCGCCCTGCCCGGCAAACGTTCGCCGGGGTACGAGCGAACCGTCCGGCCTGGCCAGGCCGCTCCGGTAGGTCTCCACGCGGAGGCCCTGCTCGGGGTGGAGTCGAAGGTCCGGGCGCTGCTGGAGGCACCGCTCCAGGAGCCACATGATGATTTCGCCGTGGTCGCCGTCGGGCACCGGCTTGACTCCGACCCTGCCGTTGATGAACTCGAGGGTGACGTCTTCGCGTTCAGCGGTTATGGCGATGGCTTCGAACGCTTCGAGGGTCATCTGGGGCCGGTCGGTGGTCATGACTGCCATGGTGTCCTCCTTGCGGTGCTGAGGCCACCGTACGAGCTAGGCCCGGCGCTCGTGGCGGGATCGGGCGCGGTCGTGGGCGGCGCGCAGGAGCTCGTGGAGGGCGCCCGAGGTGCGCGGGCCCGGGTTGGTGACGGCGAGCCAGCCGCCGTAGACGGGGTGGGCGAGGACGGTGTCGTCCGGTCCCTCGGTCGGGTGGTCGGCCGCGTCCCTGCCGGCGGCGATGTTGACGCGGAAGGCACCGGGACGGTCGAGGCGGGAGGCGGTGTCACCCGGGTAGTCCTTGGTGACGACGGTGGCGAACGGCTGGCCCTTCGGGAGGACGCCGTCGGGGGCGTAGTAGAGGAAGACGTCGCCCCAGGCGATCTCGGGCGAGCCGTCGCCGGGGGCGGGGCGGAGGGTGAGCACGCCGTCGAGTCCGGCGGTGAAGGCGATGATGTCGTCCAGGGTCATGTGTTCCAGCGTTCCATTGAAGTGGTTGTGGAGACTTCTGCGCGGCGGACCGGGGAGAACAGGGTGTCGGGTCTCAAGACGGTGGATGTGGCGCGGCGCGCGGGCTGCTCGGTGCAGCAGGTGCGCAACCTGGAGCGGGACGGGGTGCTGCCGCCGGTCGCGCGGACGGCGAGCGGGTACCGGGTGTACGCCGAGGCGCACGTGGCGGCGGCGCTGGCGTACCGGCTGCTGGCGGCGGGCGCCGGGCCGGCGAAGGGGCGGGCGATCGTTCGGGCGGCGCACGGCGACACCCACCAGGCCCCGGCCCTGCTGGACGCGGCGCACGCCCGGCTGCACGCCGAGCGCACCGGCCTGGCCCGGGCGGTGGAGGCGGCACGGGCGATCGCGGGCGAGCCGATCGCGGAGGTCCGGGCCTCGGACGCGCTGACGGTGTCGGAGCTGGCGGCGGCGCTGGGCGTGCGGACGTCGACGCTGCGGCACTGGGAGGGCGAGGGGCTGGTCACCGCGGAGCGTGCCGGGCCGCGCCGGGCCCGCCGCTACTCCCCGGCCCAGGTGCGGGACGCCCGGGTGGTCCACCAGCTGCGGCTGGCCGGGTACCGGATCGGGCCGCTGCGCGCGCTGGTGCCGGAGCTGCTGCGCTCGCCCGGGGAGCTGGCCTCGGTGCTGGCGGCCCGGGAGGCGGCGCTCGCCGCGCGGTCCCGTGCGCTGCTGGACGGCGCGGCCGCGCTCTCGGCCGTGCTGGCGGCCGGCGACGAGGGCGGCGACGCGTAAGGAAAAGCGTGTCGTGTCTGACAGCACGCACCCTTCCTACCCGCCAGTAACTCGGCTACAGTGACCGCACGCACCACCGCCGGGCCTCGGGAGCCGCACCGGCGGGATGCGCGGCCGCGTCATCCGCGAGCCGCCCGGGTGCTTCCTCCCTTCATGCGCAGTACGTCAGCGCCGCTTCCTCGTTCCTGAGTTTCCGAGCGCCTGAGCACCACGGCACACCCGCAGCACGGCCGGAGCGGACCGGCCCTGCGGGCTGCCGCGCACCGTCATCACTTCATGTCCGCGCCGTCGGACCCTCCCTCCGTACCGCCATGCCCGGTACGGGGGCGCGCGCGGGCCCATGACCTCAAGGAGTCTGGACAATGGAGCGTCCCTTCCCCACTGTCGCCGTCGTCGGCCTCGGCACCATGGGTGCCGGGATCGCGGTCGCCGTGGCCCGCAGCGGCCGCCGGGTGATCGGCATCGAGGCCGGCCCGGACCAGGCGGCCCGCGCGCTGGCCCGGATCGAGGAGGCGACCGCCCGCGCCGTGGAGCGCGAGCGGCTGACCGCGGAGATGCGTACCGCGCTGCTGGCGCTGATCCAGGTCGGTCACGACCTGGGCCGGGCGGCCGAGGCCGACCTGGTGATCGAGGAGGTCCCGGAGCAGCTGGAGCTGAAGCGGGAGATCTTCGCCGAGCTGGACCGGATCTGCCCGCCGGAGACGGTGCTGGCGACCGGTACCACCGCGCTCAGCGTGACCCGGATCGCCGCCGCGACGGCCCGCCCGGAGCGGGTGCTGGGCGTGCACTTCTTCAACCCGGTGCACAGCATGAAGCTGGTCGAGGTGGTCCGGACCGTCCTGACGTCGCCGCAGGCGGCCGAGGACGTCGCGGAGTTCGCGCGCAGCCTGGGCAAGGAGCCGGTGGCCGCGGGCGACCGGCCGGGCTTCATCGTCAACGGCCTGCTGTTCGCGTACCTGAACCAGGCGGCGGCGATGTTCGAGTCGCGGTACGCGACCCGGGAGGACATCGACGCGGCGATGCGGCTGGGCTGCGGCCTGCCGATGGGCCCGCTGGCGCTGCTGGACCTGATCGGCATCGACACCGCGCGCACCGTGCTGGAGGCGATGTACGAGCAGTCGAAGGACCGCCTGCACGCCCCGGCGCCGATCCTGGGCCAGCTGGTGGCGGCGGGCCTGCTGGGCCGCAAGTCCGGCCGGGGCTTCTACACGTACGAGGCGCCGGGCTCGTCCAAGGTGGTCGCCGAGTCGGCCGCCGCCGGTTCGAACCGCCCGGCGGGCCGCGAGGTGCGCACGGTGGGCGTCTGCGGCAGCGGCACGATGGCGACCGGCATCGTCGAGGTCTTCGCGAAGGCCGGCTACACGGTGTTCCTGGCGGCCCGCAGCCAGGAGAAGGCGGACGCCGCCAAGGCGCAGCTGGCGAAGTCGCTGGAGCGCTCGGTGGCCAAGGGCCGGCTGAGCGCCGAGGCCCGGGACGCGGCGCTGGCGCTGGTCACCCCGACCGGCAGCTACACCGACCTGGCCGAGGTCGACCTGGTGGTCGAGGCGGTGGCGGAGGACCTGGGCGTCAAGCGCGAGCTGTTCGCCGCCCTCGACAAGATCGTCCGTCCGGGCGCGGTGCTGGCCACCACGACGTCCAGCCTGCCGGTGATCAGCTGCGCGACCGCGACCTCGCGGCCGCAGGACGTGATCGGCATGCACTTCTTCAACCCGGCCCCGGCGATGAAGCTGGTGGAGGTGGTCTCCACGGTGCTGACCGCCGAGGACGTCACCTCGACCGTGCTGGAGCTGTGCGCCAAGGTGAAGAAGCACCCGGTGGAGTGCGGCGACCGGGCCGGCTTCATCGTCAACGCGCTGCTCTTCCCGTACCTGAACGACGCGGTGCGGATGCTGCAGGAGCACTACGCGACGGTGGACGACATCGACACCGCGATGAAGCTCGGCTGCGGCTACCCGATGGGCCCGTTCGAGCTGCTGGACGTGGTCGGCCTGGACGTGTCGCTGACCATCGAGCAGGTGCTGCACCAGGAGTTCCGCGAGCCGGGCCTGGCCGCCGCCCCGCTGCTGGAGCACCTGGTGGCGGCCGGCTGCCTGGGCCGCAAGAGCGGTCGCGGTTTCCGCGACCACGCACGGCGATGACCGGGCGCCCGGTGAACTCCCCGTCGGGCCCCACCCCGACGGGGGCCGCGGCCGCGGCCGGCGCGGCCAGGGGGCCGTGGGGCAGCGGCCCGGTGTCGGCCCGCTGGCCGCGTCCGGCGGCGGTGCCGCCGTCCGCTCCCGTCCGCAGGGCGGCCAGGCCTGCGGCGACCGCGCCGGGTGCGTGTAGCGTTCCGAACATGGATCGCCAGACGTCACCCTCCGCGCAGCAGCCGGCCGCCTCCCGCCCGGACCAGGGCCGGGCGGCGGAGGCCGGAGCCGGCAGCCGGCGGGCCGCGGCGCAGCGGCAGCAGATGCGCCAGGACCTCGCGGCGGCGGCGATGGAGCTGTTCGCCACCCAGGGGTACGAGGAGACGACGGTCGATCAGATCGCGGCCGCCGCCGGGGTGGCCCGGCGGACCTTCTTCCGGTACTTCCGCTCGAAGGAGGAGGCGATCTTCCCGGACCACGACGACACCCTGGTCCGGGTGGCCGACCTGCTGGCCAGCGCGGAGGCGGAGGAGCACCCGCTGGACGTGGTGTGCCGGGGCATCAAGGAGGTGCTGCGGATGTACGCCGAGACGCCGGGCGTCTCGGTGGCCCGCTACCAGCTGATCCGCCAGGTGCCGGCGCTGCGCGAGCGGGAGATCGCGGTGGTGGCCCGCTACGAGCGGCTGTTCACCCGGTACCTGCTGGGCCGGTTCGACGCGGCGGAGGAGACCCCGCCGGGTTGGCAGCGCGGCGGGGACGACGACTCGATGCTGGCCGAGGTGTCGGCGGCGGCGGTGGTCGCGGCCCACAACCACGTGCTGCGGCGCTGGCTGCGGGCGGGCGGGCACGGGGACGTGGAGGCGCAGCTGGACCACTCCTTCGACGTGATCCGCGGGACCTTCTGGCCGACCCCGCCGAGCGGTGCGCGACGCCGTGGCACTCCCGTGGCACCCGGTGCCATTGGTGACGCTGTGTCGTCGGAGGAGGTGGCAGCGGTGAGCGCACTCAGTGCCAGTCCGAGTGGTGAGGTACTCATCACAGTCGCCCGGACGGACGCACCGCTGGAGCTGGTCGTGGACTCGATCAAGGCGGCGCTGAGCGGCTCGCAGGCCTAGCGACGAAGGGCATTTCCGCACTTCACAGCGGATTCGAAGGCCCGCCCCCGGGTTTCGGGGACGGGCCTTCGGCATGTCCGGGCCACTGTGGTCCACGGCACTCGAATCGCTGACACCCGGTGTCTTTACGAGTGGCACAGGGTGCCACTACCTTGTTGTCACCGGTCGCGGCGCCGCGGCTCCCCACCTCGGCGCGCCGTGTCCGGCGTCCCCACACCTCGGGGGCGATCGAGCTCGTCAGCAGTCGGCGACACACCAGCAGTCGTCACCGCACACCCCACCCAGACCCTCAGCGAAGCCGGTGTCCGCTCCCGGCTCCCCCAGACGCCCTGTGACCCTCGCACAGGTACGCCTTCGGAGGCAGCCATGCAGGAAATTCTCGACGCGATCATCAGCAGCGACGCCACGTCGGCTGACTTCGCCAACATCGCGCTGCCCGAGTCCTACCGGGCCGTGACGCTCCACAAGGACGAGGAGCAGATGTTCGCCGGCCTCGACAGCCGCGACAAGGACCCCCGCAAGTCGCTCCACCTGGACGAGGTGGCGCTGCCGGAGCTCGGCCCGGGCGAGGCCCTGGTCGCCGTCATGGCGAGCTCGGTCAACTACAACACCGTGTGGAGCTCGATCTACGAGCCGGTCTCCACCTTCGGCTTCCTGGAGCGCTACGGCCGCCTGTCGCCGCTGACCAAGCGTCACGACCTGCCGTACCACGTCCTCGGCTCCGACCTCGCGGGCGTCGTCCTGCGCACCGGCGCCGGCGTCAACGCCTGGAAGCCGGGCGACGAGGTCGTCGCGCACTGCCTCTCGGTCGAGCTGGAGTCCCCGGACGGCCACAACGACACGATGATGGACCCGGAGCAGCGCATCTGGGGCTTCGAGACCAACTTCGGCGGCCTGGCCCAGATCGCCCTGGTGAAGACCAACCAGCTGCTGCCCAAGCCCAAGCACCTCACCTGGGAGGAGGCCGCCTCCCCGGGCCTGGTCAACTCCACCGCGTACCGCCAGCTGGTGTCGCAGAACGGCGCCGGCATGAAGCAGGGCGACAACGTGCTGATCTGGGGCGCCAGCGGCGGCCTCGGCTCGTACGCCACCCAGTACGCGCTGGCCGGCGGCGCCACCCCGATCTGCGTGGTCTCCAGCGAGTCCAAGGCCGAGATCTGCCGCGCCATGGGCGCCGAGGCGATCATCGACCGCTCCGCCGAGGGCTACAAGTTCTGGAAGGACGAGAACAACCAGGACCCGCGCGAGTGGAAGCGCCTGGGCTCCAAGATCCGCGAGTTCACCGGCGGCGAGGACGTGGACATCGTCTTCGAGCACCCGGGCCGCGAGACCTTCGGCGCCTCGGTGTACGTCACCCGCAAGGGCGGCACCATCGTCACCTGCGCCTCCACCTCCGGCTTCATGCACCAGTACGACAACCGCTACCTGTGGATGTCGCTGAAGCGCATCGTCGGCTCGCACTTCGCCAACTACCGCGAGGCGTTCGAGGCCAACCGCCTGGTCGCCAAGGGCAAGATCCACCCGACCCTGTCCAAGGTCTACTCCCTGGAGGAGACCGGCCAGGCCGCCCTCGACGTGCACCACAACAAGCACCAGGGCAAGGTCGGCGTGCTCTGCCTGGCGCCCGAGGAGGGCATGGGCGTGCGCGACCACGAGCTGCGCGCCAAGCACCTGCCGGCGATCAACCGCTTCCGGGACATCTGATGGCCGACCGGGACCGCCCCTGGCTGATGCGCACGTACGCCGGGCACTCCACCGCGAGCGACTCCAACGCGCTCTACCGGCGGAACCTGGCGAAGGGTCAGACCGGCCTGTCGGTCGCCTTCGACCTGCCCACCCAGACCGGCTACGACTCGGACCACGTGCTGGCCCGGGGCGAGGTCGGCCGGGTCGGCGTCCCGGTCGGGCACGTCGGCGACATGCGCACCCTGTTCGACGGCATCCCGCTCGAGCAGACCAACACCTCGATGACGATCAACGCCACCGCGATGTGGCTGCTGGCGCTCTACCAGGTGGTCGCCGAGGAGCAGGGCGCGGACATCGCCAAGCTCACCGGCACCACCCAGAACGACATCGTCAAGGAGTACCTCTCCCGCGGCACGCACGTCTTCCCGCCGGGGCCGTCGGTGCGGCTGATCACCGACATGATCGCCTACACGGTCGGCAACATCCCGAAGTGGAACCCGATCAACATCTGCAGCTACCACCTGCAGGAGGCCGGGGCCACCCCGGTCCAGGAGATCGCGTACTCGATGTGCACCGCGATCGCCGTCCTCGACGCCGTCCGCGACTCCGGCCAGGTGCCGGCCGAGCGGATGGGCGAGGTGGTCGCCCGCATCTCCTTCTTCGTGAACGCGGGCGTCCGCTTCGTCGAGGAGATGTGCAAGATGCGCGCCTTCAACCTGCTCTGGGAGAAGGTCACCCGCGAGCGGTACGGCATCGAGGACGCCAAGCAGCGGCGCTTCCGCTACGGCGTGCAGGTCAACTCGCTCGGCCTGACCGAGGCGCAGCCGGAGAACAACGTCCAGCGGATCGTGCTGGAGATGCTCGCCGTCACGCTGTCCAAGGACGCCCGCGCCCGCGCCGTCCAGCTGCCCGCGTGGAACGAGGCCCTCGGCCTGCCGCGCCCGTGGGACCAGCAGTGGTCGCTGCGCATCCAGCAGGTGCTGGCCTACGAGTCGGACCTGCTGGAGTACGGCGACATCTTCAACGGCTCGCACGTGGTCGAGGCCAAGACCCGGGAGCTGCTGGAGGGCGCCGAGGCGGAGATCGCCAAGGTGCTGGAGATGGGCGGGGTCATCCCGGCCGTCGAGTCCGGCTACCTCAAGTCCAACCTGGTCGCCTCGCACGCCGAGCGCCGGGCCCGGATCGAGGCCGGCCAGGACAAGATCGTCGGCGTCAACTGCTTCGACACCACCGAGGAGAGCCCGCTCACGGCCAACCTCGACGACGCGATCATGGTCGTCGACCCGGCCTCCGAGCGCTCGGTGCTCGCCTCGCTGGAGAAGTGGCGCGGCGAGCGCGACGAGGCCGCCGCCCAGCAGGCGCTGGAGGACCTCAAGCGGGTTGCCGCGACCGACGAGAACCTGATGGCCGCCACCCTGGCCTGTGCCCGGGCCGGCGTGACCACCGGCGAGTGGTCCTTCGCGCTGCGCGCGGTGTTCGGCGAGTACCGCGCCCCCACCGGGGTCGGCGGCGCGCCGGTCGCGGTGGCGTCCGAGCCGGGCGGCGAGCTGGCCCAGGTCCGCGAGGCGGTCGCCGCGACCGCCGCCGAGCTCGGGTGCGGCAAGCTGCGCCTGCTGGTCGGCAAGCCGGGCCTGGACGGCCACTCCAACGGCGCCGAGCAGATCGCCGTACGGGCCCGCGACGCCGGGTTCGAGGTGGTCTACCAGGGCATCAGGCTGACCCCCGAGCAGATCGTGTCCGCCGCCGTCGCGGAGGACGTGCACTGCGTGGGCCTGTCGATCCTCTCCGGCGCCCATCCGGAGCTTGTGCCGGACGTCATACAGCGCCTGCGCCGTGCCGGGGTGGAGGATGTGCCAGTGATCGTCGGAGGCATCATCCCCGCCGCGGACGCCGAGACCCTCAAGGCCGGCGGGGTCGCCGCGGTCTTCACCCCGAAGGACTTCGGCATCACCACCATCATCGGCCGGATCGTGGACGAGATCCGGCTCGCCAACAGGCTCCAGCCTTGGGCCGCGACCACGACCAGCGCGACCAGCTGACCCGGAAGGAACCCCACCGCACATGACCGTCAACCGCCTGCGGCCCCGCCGTTCCTGCCTCGCCGTACCGGGCAGCAACCCGCGCTTCCTGGAGAAGGCCCAGGGCCTGCCCGCCGACCAGGTCTTCCTCGACCTGGAGGACGCCTGCGCCCCGCTGGTCAAGGAGAGCGCCCGCCACAACATCGTGGACGCGCTGAACAACGGCGACTGGGGCAAGAAGACCAAGGTCGTCCGGGTCAACGACTGGACCACCCACTGGACCTACCGCGACGTGATCACCGTCGTCGAGGGCGCCGGCCCGAACCTCGACTGCATCATGCTGCCGAAGGTCCAGGACGCCCAGCAGGTCAAGGCGCTCGACCTGCTGCTCACCCAGATCGAGAAGACCATGGGCTTCGAGGTCGGCAAGATCGGCATCGAGGCGCAGATCGAGAACGCCAAGGGCCTGATCAACGTCGACGCGATCGCCGAGGCCTCGCCCCGGCTGGAGACCATCATCTTCGGCCCGGCCGACTTCATGGCCTCGATCAACATGAAGTCCCTGGTGGTCGGCGAGCAGCCGCCCGGCTACGACGCCGACGCGTACCACTACATCCTGATGCGCATCCTGATGGCCGCCCGCGCCAACGACCTGCAGGCGATCGACGGCCCCTACCTGCAGATCCGCAACGCCGAGGGCTACAAGGCGGTCGCCCGCCGCGCCGCCGCGCTCGGCTTCGACGGCAAGTGGGTGCTGCACCCGGACCAGGTCGCCGCCGCGAACGAGATCTTCTCGCCCTCGCAGGAGGACTACGACCACGCCGAGCTGATCCTCGACGCGTACGACTGGTGCACCTCCGAGGCGGGCGGGTTCAAGGGCTCGGCGATGCTCGGCGACGAGATGATCGACGAGGCCAGCCGCAAGATGGCCCTGGTCGTCGCCGGCAAGGGCCGCGCCGCCGGCATGGAGCGCACCACCAAGTTCGAGATCCCGGAGAGCTGAGCCATGCAGTTCGGACGCACCTACGAGGAGTTCGAGGTCGGGGCGGTCTACAAGCACTGGCCCGGGAAGACGGTCACCGAGTACGACGACCACCTCTTCTGCCTGCTCACCATGAACCACCACCCGCTGCACATGGACGCCAACTACGCGACCACCACCGTGCAGGGCCAGAACGTCGTGGTCGGCAACTACATCTACTCGCTGCTGCTCGGCATGTCCGTCGAGGACGTGTCCGGCAAGGCGCTCGCCAACCTGGAGATCGAGTCGCTGCGCCACATCGCGCCGACCTTCCACGGCGACACCATCTACGGCGAGACCACGGTCCTCGACAAGAACATGACCTCGAAGCCGGACCGCGGCATCGTCTACGTCGAGACCAAGGGCTACAAGCAGGACGGCACGGTCGTCTGCATCTTCCGCCGCAAGGTGATGGTGCCGACCGAGCAGTACCTCAAGGAGCGCGGCGGTGACCAGCCCGGTCGCCCCGAGCCCCTCGCGTAACACCCCTCAGGACCCCGGACGGGCAGGCCGCCGTCATCGGCCGACCCCGAACCCGGCCCACGGGGGCTCCACGGAAGTCACGCTTCGTGGAGCCCCCGCCACTCCTCCACCCTCATGCCTTTAGACAAGGGAGCCGCGCGATGGGACGCCTCGCACAGACCGACGGCCTGACCGAGATCCAGCGGGACATCCTCGCCACCGTGCGGGACTTCGTCGACAAGGAGATCATCCCGGTCGCGACCGAGCTGGAGCACAAGGACGAGTACCCGACCGCCATCGTCGAGGGCATGAAGCAGCTCGGCCTGTTCGGTCTGACCATCCCCGAGGAGTTCGGCGGCCTGGGCGAGTCCCTGCTGACCTACGCCCTGGTGGTCGAGGAGATCGCCCGCGGCTGGATGTCGGTCTCCGGCATCGTCAACACCCACTTCATCGTGGCGCACATGATCAACGCGCACGGCACCCAGGAGCAGAAGGACTACTTCCTGCCGAAGATGGCCGCCGGCGAGCTGCGCGGCGCCTTCTCGATGTCCGAGCCGGCCCTCGGCTCCGACGTCTCGGCGATCTCCACCAAGGGCGTCAAGGACGGCGAGTTCTACGTCCTCAACGGCCAGAAGATGTGGCTGACCAACGGCGGCACCTCCAGCGTGGTCGCGGTGCTCTGCAAGACCGACGAGGGCGGCAACTCCCCGTACAAGAACATGACCACCTTCCTGATCGAGAAGACCCCGGGCTTCGGGCCGAACGAGACCGTTCCCGGCCTGACCGTGCCCGGCAAGATCGAGAAGATGGGCTACAAGGGCGTCGACACCACCGAGCTGGTGCTGCAGGACGTCCGCATCCCGGCGAACCGCATCCTCGGCGGCGTCCCGGGCAAGGGCTTCTACCAGATGATGGACGGCGTCGAGGTCGGCCGGGTCAACGTCGCGGCCCGCGGCTGCGGCGTCGCCCGCCGCGCCTTCGAGCTGGGCATCGCCTACGCCCAGCAGCGCACCACCTTCGGCAAGAAGATCGCCGAGCACCAGGCGATCCAGTTCAAGCTCGCCGAGATGGCCACCAAGGTCGAGGCCGCCCACCAGATGATGGTGATGGCCGCCCGCAAGAAGGACAGCGGCGAGCGCAACGACCTCGAGGCCGGCATGGCCAAGTACCTCGCCTCCGAGTACTGCAAGGAGGTCGTCGAGGACTCCTTCCGGATCCACGGCGGCTACGGCTTCTCCAAGGAGTACGAGATCGAGCGCCTCTACCGCGAGGCCCCGATGCTGCTGATCGGTGAAGGTACGGCGGAGATCCAGAAGATGATCGTCGGACGCCGCCTGCTCGAGGAGTACAAGCTCGCCGAGTAGGTGACTCTCCGTAACGACTCGGTGGGGCGTGCGGGCCACGCCGGGTCGCCGCCGGATTCGCAGCGGCCTGGTCAGCCGCGGGGGGTCGATTCCGGTGGTGAGAAAGCGGCCGCAGGGCGCATATCAGCAGGTAAGCGCCCTGCGGCCGCTTCCGCACACCCTCGTGCGACCCCCCGTGCGCCTGAGACGTGGGTCACCCGGGCCCTTCGACCTCTTGGGGAACCGCACCGACCCCGGTTACGGTCGTACACATAGCAGAGGCACACCGGCACAGCCAGGCACAGTTCCACAAGCAGGCGGCTTGCCCACCTACCGCCTGGTCCCGATAGCATCCACCGGGACAGCACAGCCGTCCCCATATCACTCGATCCCCGCGGTGGCCTCCGTCCAGTGGCCGATGAACACCCGCGACTAAAGGTCCTCGATGCCCCTCAGCCCGTCCCCTCACACCTCCGCCCAGGGTCTCGGCCCCGACGGTCGGCGACCCCGCGTGACCATCGCGCGCGGCGCCACCCCGTGGTTCGTGCCCACGCTGGCCACCGCCGCCGTGACGACCGCCCTCACCCGGCGTTCCGGCAAGTGGGCGCTGGCGGCCGTTCCCGCCTGCGCGCTGAGCGCGGGCATGCTGTGGTTCTTCCGTGACCCGGAGCGTGAGATCGGCACCGGCACGGTGATCTCTCCGGCCGACGGTGTGGTCCAGTCCATCGACGAGTGGCCGGACGGCCGCACCCGCGTCGCCATCTTCATGAGCCCGCTCAACGTCCACGTCAACCGCGCGCCGCTGGCCGGCACCGTGACGTCCGTCGAGCACGTCGCCGGCGGCTTCGTCCCGGCGTTCAACAAGGACAGCGACCAGAACGAGCGGGTCGTCTGGCACTTCGACACCGAGCTCGGCGACATCGAGATGGTGCAGATCGCGGGGGCCGTGGCCCGTCGCATCGTGCCGTACGTGGACGCCGGCACCAAGGTCGAGCAGGGCGAGCGGGTCGGCCTGATCCGCTTCGGCTCCCGCGTCGACACCTACCTGCCGGCCGGCGTCGAGGTTGGCGTCCAGGTCGGCCAGAAGACCACAGCCGGGGTGACGCGCCTTGACCGTGACTGATCCTGAGACCCTTGTCGGCCTGGGCGACGAGGAGGAGACCGAACTGCGCCGCCGCCGTTGGGCGCGCGACCGCGAGCTCCGTGCTCCCCGCTCGCCGCAGCACCTGTCCACCGCCGACTTCCTGACCCTGGGCAACGCCGTCTGCGGCTTCCTGGCGATCTACTCGATCACCACCGGGATCCTGATGCCGCACCTGACCGGCGAGTCCGCCGCCCCGGTCAAGCACAGCGCCGCCACCGCGGTGACGCTGCTGCTGATCGGCGCGATGTGCGACCTCTTCGACGGGCTGGTGGCGCGCAAGCTGCGCTCCTCCGCGCTCGGCGCGGAGCTGGACAACCTCGCCGACCTGATCAGCTTCGGTATCGCGCCGGCGTACTTCGTCGCGGTCTGGGGCATCGTCTCCCCCGGCTCCGACCAGCGCCTGTCCGCGCTGATCGCGCTGACCGTGCTGCTCGCGGTGGTGCTGCGGCTGGCCCGGTTCTCGGCCGTCAAGATGCGGCCGGGGATCTTCCAGGGCATGCCCTGCCCGATGGGCGCGATGACCGTGATCGCGATCGTGCTGCTCGACCCGCCGTTCGTGCCGGGTCTGCTGATGATCTCCGGCGTGGCGTACCTGATGGTCAGCCGCATCGAGTACCCGAAGCCGCAGGGCCTGCTGGCCACCGCCACGCTGGCCTGGATCGTCGTCTCGATCGGCTGCCTCGCCTCCTGGGCGGCGGGCCTGCCGGGCGGCGACACGCTGATGCACATCGGCGCGGTCGCGCAGATCACCCTGGCGGCCATGGCGCCGCTGCTGGTGATCCGCCGCAAGGTCGGCCAGAAGGTCGGCGACGTGCGGGCGAAGCGCGCCGCTTCGAAGTAAGGCACGCAAAGACCGAGGGCGCGAAGAACATCGTTCTTCGCGCCCTCGGTCTTTGCGTTGCCTACTTGACGACGCTGAAGGCGCTGCGGCGCGCCGCGCGGGCGACCGCCGGGTCCGGGTGGACACCGGCGACGGCGGTCAGGACGGACGCGGCGCGGGGGTGGCCGGACTGGCGGGCCCGGTTGAAGAGCCGGACCGGCTCGCCCGCCGAGGCGCCCTCGACGTGGCCGACCAGCAGCGCGGTGTCCCCGTGGTCCAGGACGGCGGCGGCGGTGTCCACCCAGAGCCAGGCGGCGTCCTCCGCGCCCAGCACGTCGGCGGGGGACACTCCCCCCTCGTCCAGCTGTTCGGCGAGCCACAGCAGGGCGTAGGGCCGCAGCACGGCCTCCTCCACGGCGCCGCGGACGGCCTGCTCGGCCGTCCCGCCGGCGACCCGCAGCGCCTCGAAGGCCAGACCGCGCACCAGCGCGTCCTCGCCGCGGGCCGCGTCCAGCAGCTCGGCGACCGCCCGGTCGACCGGGCGGGCCGCCACCCAGGCGCGGAACTCGGCCCGGGCCGGGCCCGGGGAGTACGCGGCGCAGGCCTCCAGCAGCTCGGGCGCGCTCTGCTCGATGTGCCCGGCCGCGGTCTGCGCGACGGTGCAGATCTCCTCCAGCTTGGCGCGCACCGCCCAGTGGCCGAGCGGGGAGAGCTCGGCGGCCTCGTCGGCCCGGCCGAGGGCGCCGACGGCGGCGAGGCCGTCCAGCATCCAGTCCAGGACCGCGGCGACGTCGGAGGGGACGTACGGGACGTCGATCTGCGGCTCGCGGCAGGTGCCGCGGACCGCGGAGACCGCGGAGGCGGCGTGCGGGACGGGCGAGAGCAGGGAGACGCCGGAGACGTGCCGGCGCTCGTCCAGGCCGCGGCGCAGCATCTCCAGCAGCTCGCTGTCGGGGACCGGGCCGTCGACCAGGTGCAGGAAGGAGAGCAGCTGCGGGGCGAGGTCCACGGCCTGCCCGGCGAGCTGGGCGAAGACGCCGCGCAGCGCGGCGGGCGGGACGGGCGCGAGCAGGGTCCAGGCGTCGAACAGCGCCGACCAGCCGCGGATCACCGCCTCGTCGTCGCGCTCCCAGGCGTGCAGGCGCCAGCCGGGGCCGGCGCCGCCGTCGCGGAGCTCGACCAGGCCGACCAGCAGGGCCTGTCCCCAGGCCTTGGCGGCGGCGCCGACCGTCATCGCGAGGGCGCGGCCGGCCGCGCGGGCGTCGTCGGGGAGGAGTTCGCCGCGCTTGTCGACGTGCTCCAGCTCGCCGGCCCAGCGGGCGACGCGCACGGCGTCGACCAGCATCCGGCGGGCGAGCGGGGCGAGCTCGGCGGGGGCGGGGAAGCCGTCCGGCACCGGCACCCGGCCGCGGCCGGGCTTGGGGGGGACGCGGCGGCGGACGGCACCGGCACCCGGGGCGCCCGGGGCGGCGCCGTCGGCCCGGTTGGCCGTGCCAGGCAGACGGGTCACCGTCGCACCGCTGCTGAGCGGCTGGTGCGAGGCATCACGGTCGCGCGGGTTCCGAGACGTCACGCCGTGCAGTCTTCCCCGTGCACCGGCCTTCTGTCACATCGGATGCCGCACCGTCTCGGGCCGCCGGGCGACGGGCGGCCCGCAGACCGGGCAGAGCAGGGCGAACCGGGCCGGTGCGTACGCTGACCTGGCATGTCCGGATCAGCTCAGAGCAGCGGGGTGAGGAAGCGCCGGAGCGCCTCGGTGTACCGGTCCGGGTCGGCGTTCCACAGCGCCGCGTGCTCCCCGTCCGGGACGGGCTGCAGGCTCACCAGGTCCTCGCGCCGCGCGGCCAGCCGCCGGGCGGCGGCGAACGGCGCGATCGAGTCGGAGGGGCTGTGCAGCAGCAGGGTCGGCGCGTGCAGGTCGCCGCCGGCGGCGAGCCGGGCGAAGCCCGCCAGGTCCACGCCGGTGCGGCCCCGGGCGGCCAGCGCGCCGAGCTCGGCCAGCGCGGCCGGGATGCCCGCCCGGACGGCCTCCCGGCGGACCGAGGCGTCCCAGTCGAGCACCGGGGAGTCCAGCACCAGCCCGCCGATCCGGTCCGCCCAGGCCGAGCGGGCCGCCGTCTGCAGCGCCATGGTCGCGCCCAGCGACCAGCCGTACAGCACCACCCGGCCGGCGCCCCGGTCCAGCGCGTACCGCACGGCCGACTCCACGTCGCGCCACTCGCTCTCGCCGAAGTGGCTCATGCCGTCGGGCGAGGGCGGCGCGCCCGCGTCGCCGCGGTGGGTCACGGTGAGGGTCGGCAGCCGCAGGCCGTGCAGCAGCGGGAGCACCGGCAGCGCCTGGCTCCGGTCGGCGCCCGGGCCGTGCACCAGGACCACCCAGGTGCCGCGGATGCCCGCGGTGTGCCAGGCCGGCATCGGGCCGAGCTCGCCGGTCACGGCGGTGTCGGTGAAGTCCAGGCCGAGCGCGGTGCGCGGGTCGCCGAGGTGGACCCGGGGGGTGAGGTGGACCTCGGTGCCGACCGTGAGGGTGCCGCTGTCCGCGCGCTCCAGCCGGCGGGAGACGCTCTGCACGTCGGTGGAGAGGATCTCGCCGACCACCGCGTGGCCGCCGTCGGCCCACTCCAGGGCGTAGTGGCCGGGGCGGACCGACTCCGGGCTGCGGGTGATGGTGACCCGGCCCGCGCCGAGGTCGTGGACGCGCAGCGACGCGGGGCCGGTCGGTCCGGCGGGGGCGGGCCTGACGACCCGGTCGGAGACCTTGCGCCCGAGCAGCAGGACCGCCGCTCCCGTTCCGACGGCAGCGGCGGCCACGATCGCGGCGGTTCCCCAACGCATAGCGCTCCCCGGTGGGACGGAGGTGGACTGAGTACGGTCACCAGTCCACCCCGTTCGGCGGTGCGCGGCCAGCGGGGGCGGCCGTTGGGGCGTCAGCGGCCCTCCAGCAGCTCCCAGAAGCGGGTCGCCGGCGGCACCTTCGGCGGGGGCGGCGCGGTGGCGCCCCAGTGGGTGGGGACGAGGTACTCGTTCTGCAGGGCCGCCAGCGCGGCCTCCAGCCGGCCGGGCTCGGCCGGGACGATCCGGGCGACCGCGGACAGCTGGGCCTGCCAGCGGCCGTCCACGGCCTGCTTGAGGCGCTGCTCCAGCTCGGCGGTCCGGTCGGTGACCTGCACCAGCTGGCGCAGGCCGAGCCGCAGGGCCTGGGCCAGCGCCCAGGTCTGGTCCTCGTCGCCGCTCCAGGTCCCGGTCTCCTCGGCCTTCCGGTAGGCGGCCAGGGAGATGCCGATCCGCCGGGCGGTCTGCTCCTGCCCGAGCTCCCGGGCCACCCGGTGGTCCCGCAGCGTGGCGGGCGGCACGCCCATCAGGCTGGCGGGCGGGCACCACAGGGCCCGTGCGAGGGCGATGAACTCCTCCTCGGTGGGCCGGATCTGGCCGCTCTCCCAGCCGAGCACGTGGCCGGGCAGCAGGCGGACGCCGTGGGCCGCCATGCCCTCGGCGACCTGGTCCGGGGTCAGGCCGAGGCCGGCGCGGTGCGCACGGGCGGCGGCCGGGGAGAACGGCACCGGGGCGGGGGCGGGCGGCTGTCGACGTCGCATGGCCCGAACGTACGGGCGCCACCGTCGGGCGACCCAGCCGCTGAAGACACGAAGCGCAGGTCACCGCCCCTGCCGGGAACTGGACGATCGTACGGACGCGGGGGGTGCGAACCGGCCGCCTACTCGGAGGTAGTGACGGCGGGTCGGTGTGACCGACCCCTCCGCGGGCTTGGTTGACTGCCGGTCCGACAGCGTGATGGGATCCTTGGGCCATTACGGAGGCATGCAGAGGAAGCCGGTGCGAGTCCGGCGCGGTCCCGCCACTGTCACCGGGGCGCGATGCGCGACCCCGGGAGCCACGACACTCTCGCCTCCGCTCTCGTCGATCCAGGGCGCGGACCCTGAGTGAGGACACGCGCGCATGCGGGCTGCCCCGTACGTGCTGGGCGCCGTCGCGGGCTATCTCGCGGACGCGCGGCTCGGCGATCCCCGGCGCGGCCATCCGGTCGCCCTGTTCGGCGGTGCCGCGTCCCGCCTGGAGCGGGCGCTGTGGCGCGACCACCGGGGAGCCGGCGCGCTCTACACCGCCGCCTGCGTGGGGACGGTCGCGGCCGGCGCGCTGGCCGCCGAGCGGGCCCTGCGGCACCGGCCGGTCGGCCGGGCGGCACTGGCGGCGGGGGCGGCGTTCACGGTGCTCGGCGGGACCTCGCTGACCCGGGAGGCGCGGACCGTCGGCCGGGCCCTGGAGGCGGGTGACCTCGCGGCGGCCCGGGAGCGGCTGCCGCACCTGTGCGGCCGGGACCCGAGCGCGCTGGACGGGCAGCAGATCGCCCGCGCGGTGGTCGAGTCGGTGGCCGAGAACACCGCGGACGCGGTGGTCAACGCCCTGGTCTGGGGCGCGGTCGCGGGCGCGCCGGGCCTGCTGGCGTTCCGGGCGGTCAACACGCTGGACGCGATGGTCGGTCACAAGTCGCCGCGGCACCGCCGGTTCGGCTGGGCCTCCGCCCGCCTGGACGACGTCGCGGGCTGGCCGGGCGCCCGGCTGACCGCGCTGCTGACGGTCGCGGCCGCGCCGTCCCCGGCCGGCGCGTGGCGGGTCTGGCGGCGCGACGGCTCCTCGCACCCGAGCCCGAACGCGGGCCAGGCGGAGTCGGCGTTCGCGGGCGGGCTGGGCGTCCGCCTCGGCGGCACCCTGACGTACGGCACCCGGGTCGAGCACCGGCCGGTGCTCGGCGGGGAGTTGCGGCCGGTGGCGGTCGCGGACATCGAACGGGCCTGCCGGCTGTCCCGGCGGGTCGGCGCTCTGGCGCTGGCGGTCACGGTCGGCGCGCGGGCGCTGCTGAAGGGAGGCGGGCGTGGGTAACGCCCTGCTGGTCGCGGGAACGACCTCGGACGCGGGCAAGAGCGTGGTCACGGCGGGCATCTGCCGCTGGCTGGCCCGGCAGGGCGTGCGGGTGGCCCCGTTCAAGGCACAGAACATGTCGCTGAACTCCTTCGTCACCGCCGACGGCGCGGAGATCGGCCGGGCGCAGGCCATGCAGGCGCAGGCCGCCCGGGTCGAGCCGGAGGCGGCGATGAACCCGGTGCTGCTCAAGCCCGGCGCGGACGCCCGCAGCCAGGTGGTGCTGCTCGGCAGGCCGGTCGCCGAGGTCGGCGCGCTGGACTACCGGGAGCGCAAGCCGTACCTGCTGGAGCGCTCGCTGGAGTGCCTGGCCGACCTGCGCAGCCGGTACGAGGTGGTGATCTGCGAGGGCGCCGGTTCGCCCGCCGAGATCAACCTGCGGGACCGGGACATCGCCAACATGGGTCTGGCCACGGCGGCGAAGCTGCCGGTGGTGGTGGTCGGCGACATCGACCGCGGCGGCGTCTTCGCCGCGATGTACGGGACGCTGGCGCTGCTCTCCGCACAGGACCAGGCGCTGGTGGCGGGCTGGTTCGTCAACAAGTTCCGCGGCGACGCGCGGCTGCTGGCGCCCGGCCTGGAGATGCTGCGCGAGCTGACCGGCCGTCCGGTGCTGGGCACGCTGCCGATGCTGAGCGGCCTGTGGCTGGACGCCGAGGACTCGCTGGACCTCACCACCGTGGTGGCGTCCGGCGCGAGCGCCGGACCGGTCGGCGCGGACGTGCTGCGGGTGGCCGTGGTGCGCTTCCCGCGGCTGTCGAACTTCACCGACCTGGACGCGCTGGCGCAGGAACCGGGCGTGCTGGTCCGCTGGGCGACCCGCCCCGAGGAGCTGGCCGACGCCGACCTGGTGGTGCTGCCCGGCACCCGGGCCACCGTCGCGGACCTGGCGTGGCTGCGCGAGCGCGGCATGGAGGCGCCGCTCAAGGCGCGGGCGGCGGCCGGACGGCCGGTGCTCGGCGTGTGCGGCGGCTACCAGATGCTCGGCCGGGAGATCGTCGACGAGGTGGAGTCCAGGACCGGCGGCGCCGAGGGCCTCGGCCTGCTGCCGACCCGGGTGGTCTTCGGCCGGGAGAAGGTGCTGGCCCGTCCGGTCGGCGAGGCGTACGGGGAGCGGGTCGAGGGGTACGAGATCCACCACGGCGTGGTGACGGTCGACGACTCGGCGGAGGAGGCGTTCCTGGACGGGTGCCGGGTGGGCGCGGTGTGGGGCACGACCTGGCACGGGGCGCTGGAGAACGACGGCTTCCGCCGGGCGTTCCTGCGCGAGGTGGCGGCCGTCTCCGGCCGGGCGTTCGTGCCCGCGCCGGACATCTCCTTCGCCGCCGCCCGCGAGGAGCGCCTCGACCGCCTCGGCGACCTGATCGAGGAGCACGCGGACACCGACGCGCTGTGGAAGCTGATCGAGGGCGGAGCGCCGGCCGGAATGCCGTTCGTGCCGCCAGGAGCCATTGGGGAGTCCGGCAAGTGACCGACGTCCGTTACCCGTTCACCGCGATCGTCGGAATGTCCGACCTGCGGCTGGGCCTACTGCTCAACGCCGTCTCCCCCGCCGTCGGCGGCGTGCTGGTGCGCGGCGAGAAGGGCACCGCGAAGTCCACCATGGTGCGCGCGCTGGCCGGCCTGCTGCCGGAGATCGCCACCGTGCCCGGCTGCCGCTTCGCCTGCGACCCCGCCGCGCCCGACCCGCAGTGCCCCGACGGCCCGCACGACGCGGCCGACGCCGACCTGCGGCCCGCCCAGCTGGTCGAACTGCCGGTCGGCGTCTCCGAGGACCGCGTGGTCGGCTCGCTCGACCTGGAACGCGCGCTCGCCGAGGGCGTCAAGGCGTACGAGCCCGGCCTGCTGGCCAAGGCGCACCGCGGCGTGCTGTACATCGACGAGGTCAACCTGCTCCAGGACCACCTGGTCGACCTGCTGCTGGACGCGGCCGCGATGGGCCGCTCGTACGTCGAGCGCGAGGGCGTCTCGGTGCGGCACGCGGCCCGGTTCCTGCTGGTCGGCACGATGAACCCGGAGGAGGGCGAGCTGCGGCCGCAGCTGCTCGACCGCTTCGGCCTCACCGTGGAGATCGCCGCCACCCGGGACGCCGCCGAGCGCGCCGAGGTGGTCCGCCGCCGGCTCGCCTACGACGCCGACCCGGCCGGCTTCGCCGCGCGGTTCGCAGTGGAGGAGCGGGAATTGGCACAGCGGATCACCGCCGCCCGCGAACTGCTGCCCTCGGTCGAGCTGACCGACGGCGCGCTGCGGCAGATCACCGCGGTCTGCGCCGCGTTCGAGGTGGACGGGCTGCGCGCGGACATCGTGATGGCCCGCACCGCCGTCGCGCTGGCCGCCTGGGCGGGCCGCACCGAGGTGCTGGAGGAGGACGTCCGCAAGGCCGCGCAGCTGGCACTGCCGCACCGGCGGCGGCGCAACCCCTTCGACGCGCCCGGCCTGGACGAGGAGCAGCTGGACCGCACGCTCGCCGAGCACGCCCCCGAGCCCGAGGAGCCGGAGGAAGGCCCCGAGGACGACGGCCCCGGCGACGGCGGCCCCGGGCCCGACGGCGGTGGCCCGGACGGCGGCGCCCCCGAGCCCTCGGACGCCCCGGACGGCTCCGCCGCGGCCGACCCGACCGCACCCACCGAGCCCTCCGCCCCCGGGGACGCCGTGCCGCCGCAGGGACCGGGCGCCGCTCCCAAGGAGACCGCCCCGGTCGCCGCCGGCGACCCGTACCGGACCCGGCTGTTCAAGGTCGACGGCACCGGACGCGGCGCACAGGGCCGCCGCTCCCCCGCCGAGACGGACGCCGGGCACACCATCCGCGCCCGCCGCCCGCAGGGCCGGCTCGCCCGCCTGCACCTGAGCGCCACCCTGCAGGCCGCCGCCCCGCACCAGGTGGCGCGCGGACGCGACGCCCGGGCCCTGGTGCTGCACAAGGACGACTTCCGCGAGCAGGTGCGGCGGGGCAGGGAGTCCAACCTGGTGCTGTTCGTGGTGGACGCCTCCGGTTCGATGGCGGCCCGGCAGCGGATGACCGCCGTCAAGGGCGCCGTGCTCTCCCTGCTGATGGACGCCTACCAGCGCCGCGACAAGATCGGCATGGTGACCTTCCGCGGCACCGGCGCCGACCTGGCGCTCCCGCCCACCTCCTCGGTGGAGGTCGGCGCCGCCCGCCTGGAACAGCTGCCCACCGGCGGGCGCACCCCGCTCGCCGCCGGGCTGCTGCGCGCCCACGAGGTGCTGCGGATCGAGCGGATGCGCGACCCGAACCGCCGCCCGCTGCTGGTCGTCGTCACCGACGGCCGGGCCACCGGCGGCCGCGACGCCCTCGCGCAGTCCCAGCGGGCGGCCGGGCTGCTCGCCGCCCAGGGCATCGCCTCCGTGGTGCTGGACTGCGAGTCCGGCCCGGTCCGGCTCGGCCTCGCCCGCACCCTGGCCGGCCACCTCGGCGCCACCGCCGTCACCCTGGACGAGCTGCGCGCCGAGGGCGTCGCCTCGCTCGTCCGCGACTCCCGCTCCGCCTCCTCCCGTTCCGCCTCCTCCCACTCCTCCGCTCCGCGAAAGGCGGCCTGATCCGCTATGCCCAAGGGTGTTGCCGAGAACGTCCCCGACGACGGCCTGACGACCCGCCAGCGCCGCACGCTGCCGATCACCGCCGTGCACACCGGCCCCGGCAAGGGCAAGTCCACCGCCGCCTTCGGGATGGCGCTGCGGGCCTGGAACCAGGGCTGGCCGGTCGGGGTGTTCCAGTTCGTCAAGTCCGCCAAGTGGAAGGTCGGCGAGGAGAACGCGCTGCGCGTGCTCGGCGCCTCCGGCGAGGGCGGCACCGTCGACTGGCACAAGATGGGCTCCGGCTGGTCCTGGATCCAGCGCACCAGCGAGGCCGAGATGTCCAGCGAGGAAGCCGCCAAGGAGGGCTGGGAGCAGGTCAAGCGCGACCTCGCCGCCGAGACCTACCGCTTCTACGTGCTCGACGAGTTCACCTACCCGATGCACTGGGGGTGGATCGACGCCGACGAGGTCGTCGCCGTCCTCAAGGACCGCCCCGGCAGCCAGCACGTGGTGATCACCGGCCGGTACGCGCCCGAGGCGCTCACCGACTACGCCGACCTGGTCACCGAGATGACCAAGGTCAAGCACCCCATGGACGCCGGCCGCAAGGGCCAGCGCGGTATCGAGTGGTAGTTCGTTGAACCCGTTGAGCAGCATCCCCCGCCTCGTGATCGCCGCGCCCTCCTCCGGCGCGGGCAAGACCACCGTCGCCACCGGCCTGATGGCGGCCCTCCGATCACGCGGACTGAAGGTCTCGCCGCACAAGGTCGGCCCGGACTACATCGACCCCGGCTACCACGCGCTGGCCGCCGGCCGGCCCGGCCGCAACCTCGACTCCTACATGTGCGGGACCGAGCGGATCGCCCCGCTCTTCCTGCACGGCGCCGCCGGCGCCGACGTCGCGGTGGTCGAAGGGGTCATGGGCCTGTACGACGGAGCCGCCGGGCAGGGCGAGTTGGCGTCCACCGCACAGGTCGCCAAGCTGCTCAGGGCCCCCGTGGTGCTGGTCGTCGACGCCTCCTCGCAGTCCCGCTCGGTCGCCGCCCTCGTCCACGGCTTCGCCTCCTGGGACCCGGAGGTGCGCCTCGCCGGCGTCATCCTCAACCGGGTCGCCTCCGACCGGCACGAACACCTGCTGCGCGAAGCCCTGGAGGAAGGCTCCGGGGTGCCCGTGCTCGGCGCCGTCCGCCGCGCCGAACAGGTCGCCACCCCCTCCCGCCACCTCGGCCTGATCCCCGCCGTCGAACGCTCCGCCGAAGCCCTCCGCGCCGTCACCGACATGGGCGAACTCATCGCCGCCTCCGTCGACCTGGACGCCGTCCTCGCCCTCGCCCGCACCGCGCCCCCGCTCGCCGCCGAGCCCTGGGACCCGGCCACCGAGGTCGAACCGCCCACCGGCCCCCGGCCCCGGATCGCCCTCGCCGGCGGCGCGGCATTCTCCTTCTCCTACGCCGAGAACGCCGAACTGCTCACCGCCGCCGGCGCCGACGTCGTCACCTTCGACCCGCTGCGCGACACCGAACTGCCCGCCGACACCGCCGCGTTGGTGATCGGCGGCGGCTTCCCCGAACTCTACGTCGGCGAACTCAGCGAGAACGCGCCCCTGCGCACAGCCATCGCCGAACTCGCCCGCTCCGGCGCGCCGGTGGTCGCCGAATGCGCCGGACTCCTCTACCTGGGCCAGGAGTTGGACGGAAAACCGATGTGCGGCGTACTCGACACCGCGGCCCGGATGAGCGGCCGGCTCACCCTCGGCTACCGCGAGGCCGTCGCCCTCACCGACAGCCCGCTCGCCGCCACCGGCACCCGGGTACGCGGCCACGAGTTCCACCGCACCGTCACCGACCCCGGCGCCGGCGACCACCCCGCCTGGGGCTGGCGCACCCCCACCGGCCCCGTCACCGAGGGCTTCACCCAGGGCGCGGTCCACGCCTCCTACCTCCACCTCCACTGGGCCAGCACCCCCCACACCGCCACCCGCCTCGTCCGAGCGGCGGCCGAGCGGCTCTGAGCCCTGCCCGCCGAGGCTCAGGCGGGCTTGGGGGCCTCGCCGGTGGTGGGGTGGGCGGTCTCCGAGTCGTAGAGGTCGGTGGTGGCGAGGCCGAGGGCGGCGCGGGCGGCCTTGGCCTTGGCGCCGCCGACGTGGCGGGAGGCCTCGACCAGTTCGTTCTCGATGGCGGCGGCGTCCTTGGCGGTGCGGGCGGCCTCCAGGTGCTTCTTCATCTCGCGGCACTCGGCGATCAGGTCGGCCACCGGCTGCTTGGCGGAGGAGCTCCAGCTGACCCCTTCGAGCTTGGCGATCTCGATGGTGACCGCGTCGGAGACGTTGTCGGCCCAGCGGCGGTAGCCGTCGGGGTCGTCGGCGACCTCCTCCTCGTCGGGGCCGTTCGCCCAGACCCGGTTGAACGGGTTGACCGCGGAGAGGTAGCCGACCTGCTCGGCGTTGAGGTTCAGCCGGTCGTTGCGCAGCGAGCCGGTGGTCGGGCCGTTGTCGTCGACGAAGAAGCAGACCGCGCGGTTGCCGCCGGTGCGCTTCCAGTTGCGCTCGTCGGGGTAAAAGTAGTGGACGGAGACGGTGGAGGGGATGGCCCAGCTGTCCATGGCGTAGTCGTCCTGCTTGCGGTCGCACTCCAGGTCGGCGCCGGAGGTCACCCAGTTGTCGCCCGGGTAGTCGGCCGTGCCGTTGAGGGTGAAGGTCCAGTACACCTCGCCGTAGTGCCGCTGGCTGCAGGGGACGATGCGGACCGAGACGCCGGTGGTGCTGCCGGTGCGGTCGAAGCACTCGCCGCTGTCCAGGTCGAAGGCGCTCTGCGGGCCTGCCGACCGGGTCGAGGGCGGGAACGCGTCCGGGTTGCGGCTGTCCTCGACGATCGCGGCGCCGACCCCGATGGCGATCAGGACCGCCCAGATCGAGGACAGCACGATGCCCGCGACCGCCAGGCCCTTGCCGCGCTGGCCGGTGCGCTTGATCGCGCCGAGCGCGGCGATGCCGAAGCCGATACCGCCGAGGAAGAGCAGGCAGGCGAAGCCGAAGACGCCCATCACGAAGGAGGTGATCGCGTAGCCGTTCCAGCCCGGGTCGAGGGGCTGCTGCCAACCGCCCGGGTAGCCGGGGTAGCCCGGGTACGGCTGCGGCTGGCCGCCCGCCCACGGGTTCAGGGGCGGGGGCGGGGTGCCGGGGCCGCCGACCTGGTAGGGCGGGTACGCCGGGGCGCCGCCGGGGTAGGCCGGGGCGGACGCCTGCGGGTAGGCGTCGTACGGGGAGGCGTCGTACGGGGAGGGCGGGGTCGTGCCGAACGGCGACGGGGCCGGATCGGGGAACGACGGCGTCGGCGCGGCCCAGTCGGCCGCGGGGGGCGTCGGGTCGGCCGGAGGAGTCGGGTCCGCGGACGGGACCGGGGTCGGGTCCGCGGGCGGGGCGGGCGACGGCTCCGCGGGCGGGGTCGGCTCCGGGTCGGGCAGCATGGCGGGTCCCCCCTGGTACGGAACAGTTCGTCGGCTGCGCGAATATAGCCGGTCCTCCTCCGGGTCAACCAATGGATAGCGGAGCGTTCATTGCATGCAATGCATGCAGTGCATACGATGGCGTCCATGCAGACCGAGACGGCGCACGCCCGCCTGCGCGAGCTGATCCTGGACGGCGGGTACCCGCCGGGTGCCCGGCTGACCGAGCTGGAGGTCGCGGCCACGCTGGAGATGAGCCGCACCCCGGTCCGGGAGGCGTTCCGGGCGCTCGCCGCCGACGGGCTGGTGGAGGCCGCCGGGCGGGGTGTCCGGGTGGTCGCGCTGGACACGGAGGCGCTGGAGCACAGCTACCGGGTCCGGGCCGCGCTGGAGGGGCTGGCCGCCGAGCTCGCCGCCGAGCGGCAGCGCGCCGGCCGGCTCGCCCCCGCCGACCTGGACGACCTGGACGCGCTCGCCGACCGCACCCACCGGGCCACCGCCGAGGGCCGGCTCACCGAGGCGGTCCGGCTCAACCGCCGCTTCCACCGGCGGATCGCCGAGCTGGCCGCCAACCCGATCGCCCTGCACACCCTGGACCGGCTGTGGGACCGGCTGCAGGTCTCCACCCGCACCTCGCTGACCCCGCCGGGCCGTACCGGACTGGTCGACGACCAGCACCGCGAGCTGCTCGCCGCGATCCGTGCCGGCGACCCGGCCGCCGCCCAGGCGGCGGCCCGCCGGCACGTCCTGGACACCGGCACCGCGCACCGCACCACCGCAGCATCGACCAACGACGACTCGGAGTGACCGCCATGCCCAAGCCGCACCACTACGACGTCCGCGTCACCTGGACCGGCAACACCGGTACCGGGACCGACAGTTACCGCAGCTACGAGCGGGCGCACGACATCACCGCGGCCGGTGTCCCGCCGATCCTCGGCAGCGCCGACCCGACCTTCCGCGGCGACCCGGCCCGGTGGAACCCCGAGCAGCTGCTGCTCGCGGCGCTCTCCCAGTGCCACATGATGTCGTACCTGCACCAGTGCGCCGTGAACGGCGTGGTGGTCACCTCGTACGTGGACGACGCCGCCGCGACGATGGTGGTCGCGGGCGGCGGCGGGCACTTCACCGAGGCGGTGCTGCGGCCGCGCATCGAGATCGCCGAGGAGTCGATGCGCGAGCGCGCGCTCGCGCTGCACGGCCCGGCCCGGGACGCCTGCTTCATCGCCGCCTCGGTCAACTTCCCGGTGCACCACGAGCCTTCGATCACCGTGGCGGGCACCGCCTGACCCCGGCCGGGCCCGGTCGCGACCGGGCCCGGCCGGGGTCAGCCCAGGTCGCGGCGGGCCAGTCCGGCCAGGCCGGCGGCGGCCAGGGCGGCGGCGAGCGCGGTCAGCCAGAGCAGCGGCGTCGCGCTCAGTGGGCCGCCCGGCAGGTGCGGGGTGTGGGTGAACGGCGAGAGGTCGAGCACCCGGGCGTCCAGGCGCAGGATCGGACCGAGCCAGGCGATCAGGACGAAGCCGCCCAGTACGCCCCAGCCCGCCGCGGTCCACTGCGGCAGCAGGCCGTACAGGGCCAGCGCCGCGGCCGCGGTCAGCCACACCGCCGGGAGCTGCGCCAGCGCCGCGCCCAGCAGCCGCAGCGGCTCACCGCCGACGACGGCCCGGACGGACAGCCCGGCGGACAGCCCGGCGACCGCCAGCAGCACGGCCGTGCCGAGCAGCGGGAAGAGCAGGTGCCCGGCGGCCCAGCGCAGCCGGGAGACCGCACCGGCCAGCACCGGTTCGGCCCGGCCCCCGACCTCCTCGGCGCGCAGCCGCAGCACCGCCTGGACGGCGTAGCCCGCCGCGACCAGGCCGAACAGGTTGACGATCGAGGCGAGGTAGGCGTCCAGCGCCTCCTGGCGTCCACCCAGCCTGGCCATCAGGTCGGCGAGCTGGTCGTTCCCGGCGACCAGGTCGACCACGCCCTTCGCCACCCCGCCGAACACCGCGCCGGCCAGGGCGAAGCCCGCGCACCAGCCCAGCAGCGCCCCGCGCTGCAGTCGGCGGGCCAGCGCGGCCTGGCCGTCCAGGCCCGGCGCCGCGGCCGCCGGTCCGGGGCGCTGCGGGAGCAGCCCGGCGCCGAGGTCGCGGCGGTCGGCGAGGGCGTACGCGGCGGCGGTCAGTGCCGCGGTCAGCGCGAGCGGGAGGGCCAGCACCCACCAGCGGTCGCCGCCGTACGGGCGCAGCTGCTCGGCCCAGCCGATCGGGGACAGCCAGCTCGCCCAGGAGGCGGCGGAGTCGGCGTCCCCGATCGCGCGCAGGGCGAAGGCAGCGCCGAGTGCGGCGCCGGCGAGGCCGTTGGCGGCCCGCCCGGTCGCGGTGAGCTGGGCGGCGAGCGCGGCGACGGCCCCGAAGACCAGTCCGGTCGCGGCCAGCGCGAGGCCGAACGCGACGGCGCCGGAAGGACGTTGGCCGGCCGCGAGCAGTCCGAGGGCGACCAGGGCGGCCACCGCGAGGTCGGCGATCAGCGCCGCCAGCAGGGCGGCGGTCAGCGGGGCCCGGCGGCCGACCGCGCCGGCGCCGATCAGCTCCAGCCGGCCGTCCTCCTCCTCGGCCCGGGTGTGCCGGACCACCAGCAGCGCCGACATCAGACCGGCGAGCACCGCGCCGAAGACGCCCATCCGCCAGGCGGTCAGCCCGCCGACGCTGCCCGCGTCGAACACCGGCCCGTACAGGGCGCGCAGCGAGCCGTTGGCGGTGATGCCCGCGGCGAAGGTGCGGCGGGCCTGCTCGGTGCCGTACAGCGAGCGGAAGGAGAAGGCGGTGGAGACCGCCATCGCGGCGAGGGCGTAGACCCAGAGCGGCAGGGCGATCCGGTCCCGGCGCAGCGCGAGGCGGAGCAGGGTGCCGGTACCCGCCGTGCCGTTCACCGGGCCACCGCCGCGGGGGCGGCGGGCTCGTAGTGGCGCAGGAACAGCTCCTCCAGGGTGGGCGGGCGGCTGGTCAGGCTGCGCACCCCGGCGGCGGTCAGCGCCCGCAGCAGCTCGTCGAGCCGGTCGGCGTCGACCTGGCAGCTGAGCCGGGCCCCGTCGGCCAGGGCCTCGGTGCGGACGTCGTGGGCGAACGGCAACGGCGGCGGGGCGGTGGCGAGTTCGGCGACGACGGCGGTCCGGGTGAGGTGCCGCAGCTCGGTCAGGGTGCCGGTCTCGACGGTGCGGCCCGCCCGGACGATGGACACCCGGTCGCACAGCGCCTCGACCTCGGTCAGCAGGTGGCTGGAGAGCAGGACGGTCGCGCCGCGCTCCGTGGCCTCCCGGACGCAGTCGCGGAACACCTCCTCCATCAGCGGGTCCAGGCCGGAGGTCGGCTCGTCCAGGATCAGCAGCTCGGCGTCGGCCGCGAAGGCCGCCACCAGCGCGACCTTCTGCCGGTTGCCCTTGGAGTAGGCGCGGCCCTTCTTGGTGGGGTCGAGCTCGAAGCGGTCCAGCAGCTCGGCGCGCCGGGCCGGGGACGGCTCCCGTACCCCGCGCACGCGCAGCAGCAGGTCGACCGCCTCGCCGCCGGTCAGGTTGCGCCACAGGGTGACGTCGCCGGGCACGTACGCCAGGCGCCGGTGCAGGGCGACCGCGTCGCGCCAGGGGTCGCCGCCGAGCAGGGAGGCCCGGCCGGCGTCGACGCGCAGCAGGCCGAGCAGGGCGCGGATGGTGGTGGACTTGCCCGCGCCGTTCGGCCCGAGGAAGCCGTGGACCTCGCCCCGGGCGACGGTCAGGTCGAGCCCGTCGAGCGCACGCGTCCGGCCGAAGGTCTTCACCAGGCCGGTCACCGAGATGGCGGTCGTCATGGCACGACCGTACTCTTGGTTCACAGATTCGTGAAGTTGCTGAAATCCGTGGATCTTGCGAAGCCGCCGATAGGATGCCGGGACGGCGGTGGCAGGAGGAACGGCAGTGGGAGGCGCGGCGGTGCAGCGGGACGAGGCGGCGGTGGACGGGTTCATCGAGCGCTTCGCGGGCGTCCTCACCGACGCCGGCTTCCCCCGGATGCCCGCCCGGATCTTCACCGCCCTGCTCGCCGCCGACACCGGGCGCCTGACCGCCGCGGAGCTCGCCGACCGCCTCCGGGTCAGCCCCGCCGCGGTCTCCGGCGCGGTCCGGTACCTCACCCAGGTCAACCTGGTCAGCCGCGAGCGCGAAGCCGGCTCCCGGCGGGACCGCTACCGGGTGCACGAGAACGCCTGGTACGAGGCGACCGTCAGCCGCGACCAGGCGCTCACCCGGTGGGAGGGCAGCCTGCGCGAGGGCATCGAGGTGCTCGGCCCCGGGACGCCCGCCGGCGCCCGGCTCGCCGAGTCGCTGGCCTTCTTCGCCTTCCTGCGCGAGGAGTTGCCGCAACTGCTGGAGCGCTGGCGCGAGCGCCGCGAGGACCTGCTCGGCGGCCCCTGAGGCCCGCCGGCCCGCCCCCCGCCGGCGCTACCAGGTGGCCCAGGGCTCGGGCTTCGAGCGGGGCGGGGCGGGCGGCGGCGGCACCGAGCGGTCGGCGAGCTGCGCGGCCGCGACGAGGTCGGCCACCCGCCGGGGATCGGCCAGGCCGGTGAGCGAGTGGCCGCCCCGCTCGGCCAGCGGGTCGCTGCCCCGGCGGCGCACCGTCGGCCCGGGCACGACCGGCTCCAGCAGCACCCGGCCGTCCAGCACCACCGGCGGGCCGAGCCGCGCCAGCTCGGTGGCCCGGACCAGGACGCCGCCCGCCCAGGTGAGCACCCGGCGGTCCGTCACCACATAGTGGGTGCGGGTCAGCTGCCGACGCCGGCGCCCCGGCACCACCACCGTCGGCCCGAGTCCCGCGAAGCCCGCGAGCAGGGCCGTGAACAGGAGGAACGGCCCCGGAGCGGTCGTGCCGAACAGCAGGATCGCCACCCCGGCGACCACCCCGGCCGCCGCCGCCCACACCTCCGCCTCGCCGTACCACCAGCGCAGCCGCAGCGGACGCGCCACCAGCAGCGGCCGCTCCCCGGACGCCAGGGTCAGCCCCGGGGGCAGCTCGACCCCGGCGGGCGACGGGACCGGCTGACGCGCCGACAGGTCGCGGCGGGCGTCGAGCAGGATCCGCTGCGCGGCCTGCGGATCGGCCAGCCCGCCCAGCACCGGCCAGGCGGGGCCCAGGTGGCGGCCCGCCCCGGCCGGGGCGAACGACAGCGCGTCACCGACCACCACCGGGTCGGGCAGCCGGTCGAGCCACCAGGAGCGGACCTGCGTCCCGGTCACGGCCACCAGGCGGCTGTCGGTGATCCGGTACGACTCGGTGCCGCCCGGGAACACCGCGCGCACCATCGGCATCAGCGAGATCAACGAGGCCACCGCGAACACGCTCAGCCCGAGCCTGGCCTGCCCCGGCAACGGACCCGACAGCACGAGGACGGCGAACCCCACCGCACCGGCACACGCGAGCACCAGGGGCACCGCCCGCGCCCACCGGCGACGCGCCGCACCCGCCTGCCGCGGCGCACCGGCCCACAGCACCCGCTCCCCCGCCAGCAGCACATCGGGCTCCATCGCGACCCTCCCTGATCGAACGAACGGCCCATGATGGCACCGCCGCCCGACCGCCACCAGGGTTCGGCGCCGCGCGCCGGACGGCGCTCAGCGCAGGTAGGCGGGGGCCACGGCGGAGACCGTGAGGGTGGCGGGGGCTCCGGTGCCGTCGGCCGGGACGGTCCAGAGGTCGGCGCCGTACTCGCCGGGCAGGGAGTAGACCAGCGTCGCGCCGTCGGCCCACAGGGCCTGGTCGTCGATGTTGCGCTGCTCGGCGGTGGCGGTCTCGGTCATGGTGGCGAGGTCGAGGACGTACAGCCGCCAGGGCGCGTCCGGGGAGGCGTCGGCGACGCGCTTCTTGTAGGCGACCCGGGTGCCGTCCGGCGAGAGCGAGGGGCACTCCACGTTCTGGTGCAGCGTGGTGAGGGTGCGCGCGGCGAGGTCGCCCTGGACGAGGTAGGTCTGCCCGCCGGTGGCGACGGTGGCGTAGAACCGGTTGTCGTCGGCGAAGGTGACGCCCCAGATGTTGACGTCGGAGGCCCGGTACGGGTGGCCGTCCTTGACCACGGCGAAGGTCTCCAGGTTGTCCTCGAGGTGCCAGTCGCGGGTGTCGACGATCGCGGTGCGGGTGGAGAAGTCGGTGCCGGCGTAGGAGTCGCCGCTGACGAAGACGGTCCAGGCGGCGAGGTGGCCGGAGGGCGAGACCCGGGCGCGGGTCGGGATGCCGGCGGCGGGGAAGGCGTGCTTCTCGCGCAGGTGGTCGTCGAGGACGACGGTGCGGTAGGTGTCCTCCAGGGCGCCGTGCTCGGCCTGCAGGCAGATGCCGGTGCCGGCGGCGGCGTGGAAGCGCAGGCACTTGAGGCCGGAGGAGGTGCGCGGCGCGTCCGGGTGGTCGGCGGGAACGGTGGTGATCTCGTCGCGGTGCGGGCCCCAGGCCAGGTTGCGGAAGACCAGTTGCCCGTGGCCCGGGTCGAGGTCGACGGCGCCGGGGTGGACCGGCGGACCGCCGGCCTGCTCCTGGTCCTTCTTGCCGCTGCGGTCCGCGGCGTACAGGACGGCTCCGGTGCCGACGCCGCCGAGCAGGACGACGGCGAGCAGCAGGGTGAGCAGGCGGGCGGTGCGTGTCATGCGGTGGACACCTCGTCGTCGGTGCGGAGGAAACGGGTGGCGACCAGGGCGCTGACGGTGAGTGCGCCGGCGGCGATCGCGAGGGCGGTGCTGCCGCCGAGGGAGGCCCACAGGGCGCCGAAGGCGAGCGAGCAGGCGAACCGGGCGAGCGCCTGGCCGGTGCCGACCAGGGCCTGTCCGGCGCCCTGGTGCTCGGCGGGGACGGTGCCGGCGGTGGCGGCGGCGAGGACGCCGTCGGTGGCGGCGTAGAAGGTGCCGTGCAGCAGCAGGATCACCGGGATCAGCCCGGTCCCGGGCGCGGCGAGGACCAGCGCGTAGCCGCCCAGCAGGGCGCCGTGGCCGGCCAGGAAGAGCACCCGGCGGCCGATCCGGTCGGCGAGCAGGCCCATCGGCACGGCGAGCAGCAGGAAGACCGCGGCGGTGCCCAGCGGCAGCAGCGGGAACAGGTGCGAGGACAGCCCGAGCCGGCGCTGGATCAGCAGGTAGAGGAAGGCGTCGCTGACGGTGGTCAGGCCGAGCAGCACGGCGCACAGGGTGAGCCGGCGCAGCGCGGGCAGCCGCAGCAGGACCAGCGAGTCGCGCAGGCTCGGCCGGACGGCCGGCGCCTCCTCGCGGGCCCGGCCGGGTACGAAGAGGACCAGCAGCAGCACGCCGAGCAGCGCGATGCAGCCGCTGACGGCGAAGACCGCGTCGTAGCCGTCCACGGTGGCGCGCAGGATCGCGAAGGCGACCAGCGGGCCGATCAGGGCGCCGGTGGTGTCCATCGCGCGGTGCACGCCGAAGGCGCGGCCGCGGTGCTCGGGGGCGGTGGCGAGGGAGATCAGCGCGTCGCGGGGTGCGGTGCGCAGGCCCTTGCCGGTGCGGTCGACGGCCAGCACGGCGCCGATCAGCGGGAGGGTGTGGGCCAGGAGGAGGAGCGGCTTGCAGACGGCGGACAGGCCGTAGCCGAAGCCGGCGACCAGCTTGTGGCCGCGCCCGCCGCGGTCGGCGAGGTGCCCGCCGAGCAGCCGGACCAGGGCGGCGGCGCCGTTGTTGATGCCGTCCAGCAGGCCGAAGCCGAGCGGGGAGAGGCCGAGACCGGCGACCACGTACAGCGGCAGCACCGCGCTGACCATCTCCGAGGAGACGTCGGTGACCAGGCTGACCGCGCCGAGGGCGACGACGGTGCCGGGGACCGCGGCGGCGCGCCGCCCCGGACGGGTGTCCGGGGCAGCGGCCGTGGTGCTGCGGCGCTTGGAATCACGAGCGTCCGCGAGGTACATCCGGCGTCAGTTCCAGATGCCGGTGATGTCGGAGGCGGTGGCGGCGTTGCCCGCGTGGGCGGACAGGCCGGCCAGGTCCTCCAGGGTGCGCAGCACGTTGTAGTGGTTGTAGGTGGTGGCGGTGGAGCTGCCCGGGGTCACGTGCTGACCGTAGAAGACGGTGGGGATGCGGTTGCCGGACAGCCGGTTGTCCTCGTCGAAGGTGACGACCAGCATCGAGTTGTGGGTCTGCGCCCAGGTGGCGTACGCGCCCAGCTTGTTCTTGATCCAGGTGTCGCCGGTGCCGACCGAGCAGTCGTGCATGTCGTTGCACAGGTCGGGCACCACGAAGGAGACCTTCGGCAGGGTGGTGAAGTCGGTCGGGAACTGCGTCATGGTCTTGGCGGTGCTGGTCGGCACGTTGTTGAAGCCGAACCACGGGTTGTGCTTCTGCGCGTACTTGCCGCTGGAGCAGACGGTCGAGCCCTGCGACGGCAGGCCCTCGTTGTAGCTGCCCCAGGTCTTGCCGGCGGCAATCAGCTCGGAGCCGAGGTTCGGCGCGGACATCGAGCCGACGGAGACGCAGCTGTCGTCGGTGCGGCCCTGGTTGGAGCCGGAGAACAGCATGTAGTAGTTCGGCTCCGACGGGTGGGTCAGGCCGTACGACTGGGTGAGGTTGGCGCCACCCGCCTTGAGGGTGTTGTTGATGTACGGGGCGCTGGAGCTGCCGATCACCTGGGTGTAGGCGTGGTTCTCCATCACCACGACCACGATGTGGTCGGGGGTCGGCAGGGTCGCGGCGTGGGCGGCGGTGCCGGTGGCGGCCCAGATACCGAGCGAGCCGGCGGCGAGCGCGACCGAGCTGGCGATCGCGGTGAGGGTGCGCTTGGCGCGCTTGGGGGCCTGAACGGCGGTCATTGCTGTCCTCCTGGCGAGGGAAGGTGACAGTGCGTGGTGGAGCGGCCGTAACCCTAGGGGCGGGCCGGTGGACGCGTCCCGACCGGAAGAGTGAAGAGCGGGCGAACGGTCGTGGCACTCCGGTTACGGGCGGGTGACCGGCGGTAACACAGGTCACAGCCGCCCCGATTGACCTGCTCAGCACGCCCGTGGTGGGATCGACGGGCCCTCGGGGCGCGGTGCGGAAGGAAGATCGGGTGGAGCTGCGGGTGGCCGTCGGCGTCGGCGCACGCCGGGGCACGGACGGCGCGGAGGTGCTCCGGCTGATCGACACCGTGCTCACCTCGGCGGGCCTGCGACGCGACGCGGTCGCACTGCTCGCCACCCTGGACGCCAAGACCGCCGAACCCGGACTGCTCGCCGCCGCCCGCGCGTTGGGCGTCCCGCTGACCGGCTTCCCGGCCGAACGGCTGGCCGCCGTCCCCGTCCCCGGACACTCCCCCACCGCGCTCGCCGCCGTCGGCACCCCGAGCGTCGCCGAGGCCGCCGCGCTCGCCGCCGCCCTCGCCACCTCGCCCGGCAGCCGCCTGCTGGCCGGAAAGCACACCTCGGCGAACGCCACCGCCGCCCTGGCCGGCCCCCTCGTGACAGGAGAGCCCACGTGACCGCCGAACCCGACCTGCGCCACCACGGCGACGCCGAGGTCCGCACCCCCGGCCTGGTCGACCTCGCGGTGAACGTCCGCACCGGCACCCCGCCCGAGTGGCTGCGTGACCGGCTCGCCGCCACCCTCGGCGACCTCGCCGCCTACCCCGACCCCGCCGCCGCCCGCGCCGCCGTCGCCGCCCGGCACCGCCGGCCCGTCGACGAGGTGCTGCTCACCTCCGGCGCGGCCGAGGCGTTCGTCCTGCTCGCCCGGGTGCTGCGACCGCGCCGCGCGACCGTGGTGCACCCGCAGTTCACCGAACCGGAAGCGGCCCTGCGGGACGCCGGGCACACCGTCCACCGGGTCGTCCTCGACGCCGCCGACGGCTTCCGGCTCACCCCCGGCGCGGTACCCGACGAAGCCGACCTGGTGGTGATCGGCAACCCCACCAACCCCACCTCGGTGCTCCACCCCGCCGAGGCCGTCGCCGCACTGGCCCGGCCCGGCCGGACCCTGGTCGTCGACGAGGCGTTCATGGACGCCGTCCCCGGCGAACCCGCCTCACTCGCCGAGACCCGCGACCTGCCCGGGCAGGTCGTCGTCCTGCGCAGCCTCACCAAGACCTGGGGACTCGCCGGACTCCGGATCGGCTACGTCCTCGGCCCGGCCGCGCTGATCGCCGAACTCGCCGCCGCCCAGCCGCTCTGGCCCGTCTCCACCCCCGCGCTGGCCGCCGCCGAGGCCTGCAGCACCCCCGCGGCACTCGCCGAGGCCGAGGACGCCGCCCGGCTCACCGCCGCCCACCGCGAGCACCTGCTCAAGGGCCTTGCCGACGTCCCCGGCGCCCGGGTGCACGGCGAACCGGCCGCCTCCTTCGTCCTGCTCCGGCTCCCCGACGCCGCCGAGGTCCGCCTCCGGCTGCGCGACGCCGGCTACGCCGTCCGCCGCGGCGACACCTTCCCCGGCCTCGGCCCCGACTGGCTGCGCATCGCCGTCCGCGACGAACCGACCACCGACCGCTTCCTGACCGCCCTCGCCGCAGCCGTCAGCCCGGCGTGACCGTCCCGCCCGGGCCCGGGGCGGCGCCCCCCGCGAGTTCGGCGGCCCAGGTGGTGAGGGTGGCGAAGTCGGCGGGGCGCAGGCCGTGGCGGTGGTCGACGATCAGGACCCGGGCGGGGGCCGGGTGGTGGGCCGCCAGCCAGGCGGCGTCGTGCGGCTCGGCCTCGTCGTCGACCCAGACCAGCGGGCGCCCGCCCGCCCACGCGGACAGCTGGCGGGTCTTCCAGTGCAGGCCGTCCGGGTCGCCGTGGAACATCGACTCCCATTCGATCGCCGGGAGTTCGGGCAGGCCGATGAACGGGCCGATGCCGGTGTTCGCCTCGGAGCGCCACGCGGTGCACCAGACCAGGTCGTAGGGGAGGGCGAGCAGGGCCGGCCCGTGCGAGGGATTCAGCCACATCTGCTCCGGCTCCGACGGGTCACCGCGCATCCACGAGGCCCGCGGCACCTGGTGCGAGCGGTAACCCCGCGGCCGGAACAACGCCCGCCCGCTGAACGGCCGCAGCGGCCCGTCCACGTCGAGCAGCAGCAGCGGTCGCCCGTCCGGCATCTCCGACTCCCCCTCTACCGGCCCTGCTCGGCGGCCCAGTCGGCCAGCAGGGCGAAGTCCCGGTCCCGCAGTCCGGTGCCCGGGTCGATCGTCAGCAGCAGTGCCGTGCCGTCGTGGTGCCGCTCCACCCAGGCGCCGTCTGCGGCGGTGATCTGGTCGTCCACCCAGGCGAAGGGGCGGCCGGCCACCCAGTCGGTGATCGCCGGGGTCTTCCAGAAGACGCCGCCGTCCGGCTCGGGCCGCGGCTCCGGCCAGCCGATCACCGGCAGCTCGGGGAGGCCCAGCACCGGGCCGATGAACTCGTTCGCCTCGTGCTGCCAGGTGGTCGCCCAGACCAGGTCGAAGGGCAGCTCCCGCAGCGCCCGGCCGTGGTCCGGGTTGAGCCACACCCGCAGCGGTTTGACCTGCTTGTGGGGCATCCCGTTGGCACTCATCCAGTACCGCATGTCGGCGACCCAGGTCGGCGGCGACATCCGGTACGTGGTGTACCCGGCCGGGCGCCTGGTGCGCTTCGCCGCGAACGGGTTGAGCGGCCCGTCCACATCGATCAACAACAGCGGCCGCATCCCGGCCCCTCCCCCCGGTCGGTGTCCCTCGGAGGTTACCGGGAGACCGGAGGGAGCGGGCCGAATTTACGGCTCGGGTTGCCGGATCAAGCCGTGCACATCGCCACGAATCCACCGAACTTATCAATCATCATGGGTAGTTGACGAACATTCAGTGCGGAGTTAGCGTGGCCCACTGCACCAAGCCTCCTGATACCGCCGAGGGCCGACTCGACGCCCTGCGTCACATTCCGGGGAATTACCGGAATTCACACCCTCCACTTGAGAGGATTCCCGTGCGAACGCTTTTGATCGGAATATCTGCAGTATCCCTGCTGGCCGTTCCGTTGGCCGGTGTCTCCCACGCCGGCACATCCGGAGCGGACGGTCGGACCGCCGACACGGCACCACACAACGGTCCGGGCCCCGAGGTCCTCCGCCGCCAGGCCGGGCTCGACCGCCTCGCCGATCTGATCGAAGCCGGCATCACGCACGGCGAGTCGCACCACGACCGCGGAAGCGGCTTCGCCGGCAGCCTTGTCGACGCCGATGCAGGTCGGCTGACGGTCTATTGGAAGGGTGACGTGCCCGGCCGGGTTAGGGCCGCGGCAAAGACCGCGCCGAAGGGCCTCAAGGTCGAGTTCAAGTCCGCCCCCTACTCCGCCGCCGAGCTGGAAGCGGCTCGGGACAGGCTCTCGGCGGCCGGAGCGACGTCGGCTCCGCTGACGTCCGTCGCGACGTTGCCGACCGGCGCAGGCCTCGACGTCACCTATGCCCCGGCCGCGGGTTCCTCGCTCTCCGCGGCAGCGGAGAACTCCTCCGGCATCGTCGCCGAGGTCGAACGGGTTGCCCAGGTGCCGATCACCGCGTCCGTCGCTCGGGACGCCGACGCCCTGTCCCGGCACGACGACTGGTCGCCCTGGTTCGCCGGAGCCGAGCTGAACACTCCCAGCCACTCGTTCTGCTCGTCGGGGTTCGCCGGCTGGAAGGGCGGCCGCCAGGTCCTTCTCACGGCGTCCCACTGCGGAACGTCCGGTACGTTCGCCGACGGCACGGGCGAGGTCGTCGGCTGGGCGACCGACTACAGCCTCAACTACGACACCACCTTCATCGAGCTGAACGGCGACGGCGGGAACGGCTACTACGACGGCCGCTGGGACGACACCAACGGGTACTACAAGCATGTCTCGTCCTGGGGGCTGAGCCGGGCCGGTGACTACGTCTGCACCTCCGGCGCCATGTCCGGGGTCAAGTGCAACATCAAGGTGAAGTACGCCGGCGTCGAGTCCGTCATCGGTGGGATCAAGCGCTACAACGTGGTCCAGGCCATGCGCACCGACACGAGCACCCATGCCGCCGCGCAGGGCGACAGCGGCGGTCCCGTCGTCACCAGCGCCGACGGAACCTACGGCTTCGACATGCAGGCCCGCGGAGTGATCTCCGGCTCCTGGGGCGGTGTGGTCGTCTGCCCGCTCTTCGGCGTCGACATCGCCGGGGAGACCACCTGCTACGAGGGCGTGCAGTACATCGGCCTGTACTACCTCGTGAACAATCTCGGATTCAGCGTCAACACCTGACCGCCCGATACGTGGTGCGCGGCACACCGCGGTGGCCGCGCACCGCGTTATCGTTCACGCAAGGACCCGCACGCGCACCGATGGTGCCCGGAACCCGGCGAGGAGCAGGGGTGCGACGTCAGATCGGTCTCTTCCTGATCGCGGTGGCCGCTGTCGGATGCGGTTCGGCGGCGCCGACCGGCGGCGGGGCGCCGCCACCGCTGCCGGCGTTCAGCGCCGCGCCGGGGGACACGGCGGCCCAGATCATGCTGACCACCGGCGAGGGGTTCGTCGTCTGTTCGGCGGGCCCTCACGGGGACGGCCGGTACGAGGTACAGGTCTGCGGCGACGCGGCGAAGGCCACCGCGGTCCTCGACGACCGGTTCCCGGGGAAGGCGATCATCGTCCCGCACGGCGTGGGCGGCGAGGACGCGAGATCCCCGCAGAACCAGGTTCTCCAGTGGTGGGTGGGCAACGTCAAGGACAGCCGCTTCACCGTCGTCGACAGCAGGTTCGTCGACGGGCAGCGCCTGTCCGTGGGCGTGAGCGGCGATCCGGACGCGGCACGCGACGTGTTCGGCCGCGCGTTCCCGGGACGGGTGGCGGAGGTCCGCACCGCGGTCGAAGGGGTCGCGCTGTAGGGCCGCTAGCGTCGCGCGGGCTGCCGGGCGCGGGCGGCGGCGATGCGCTGGACGGCGCTCGGGTGGGTGGCGAAGAGCAACTGGAGCAGGCGCGGCGGGTCGACGTCGGAGACGTTGGCGACCGCGAGGCGGCGTTGCATGGCGATGAACTGCGCCGGGTCGTCGGTGAGTTCCAGGGCGTGGCGGTCGGCGCGGGCCTCGATCCGACGGCTCACCGCGGCCTGCGCCGGGCCGGAGGCGGCGCCGATCAGGGCCGCGCAGGCGGCCAGCAGGGGCAGCGAACGCGGGTCGGCCGCGTCGGTGGCGCCGGCCGCGTCCAGCAGCGGCTGCCAGGCCGTGAGCAGGCCGAGCAGGACGACCGCGACGGCCGCGCCCAGCGCGCCGAGGACGGTGCCGGTGAGCACGTCCCGGTGCTTCACGTGGCCGAGCTCGTGCGCGACGACCAGCTCCACCTCGCGCGGCTCGGCGGTGGACAGCAGGGTGTCGTAGGCGACGATCCGCCGGGTCGCGCCGAAGCCGGAGACGTACGCGTTGAGCGCGGTGGTCCGGCGGGAGGCGTCGGCGACCAGCACGGTGCGCACCCGGATCGCGTCGCGCTCCGCCAACTCCAGCAGCGCGGTGCGCAGTTCGCCGTCCGGCATCGGGGTGAAGCGGTTGAAGACCGGTTCGACGAGCAGCGGGTGGAGGAAGGACAGCGCCACCGTCAGCAGCGCCGCCAGCCCCGCGGCCGGCCACCACCAGCCGTCCGGGGAACGGTCGGTGAGCGCGTACAGGCCGAACACCACCGGCAGCGCCAGCAGCAGGGTCAGCAGCAGCCCGCGCAGCGCGTCCACCGCCCACCCCGACCAGCCCTGGGTGACCAGCCCGAACTCCCGCCGGACCACCCGCACCCGGGCGTTGAACGGCAGCACCAGCAGCTGCCCGAGCAGCACCAGCGCCGCCGTGCCGGCCAGCACCTGCGCGGTCCGCGAGCCACCGAACAGCCCGCCCGCCCACGTGACCAGCCCCGCCCCGGCGGGCGTCAGGCCCAGCACCAGCGTCAGCCCCAGGCCCACCACCCGCCCGGCCAGCACCCACGGCACCTGCCGGCGCCGCAGCGCACGCCCCCGGGCGATCTCCTCCGACGTGAAGTCCTCGCGCACGCCCCAACCCTACGCGCGGCACCGGCTCCCGGGGTCGGTGGCGGCCCCGCGAAATCCGGAGGCGGACCGCGGCGGCCGGTTCGTACGATGGCGGGATGTCCGATGCGCAGCAGCTCGCCGAAGCCCTCAGCACCTTCCGCCGCGACTTCGCCCGGCGGCAGGCCGCCCGCGTGGTCGAGGCGGCCGGCGGGTTCGCCGTGCTGGACGAGGAGTTCAGCGGCTCGTACGAGCACAACCAGCTGTACGTCGAGCGGGCGGACGACCCCGCCGCCCTCGCCGGACTCGCCGACGAGCTCCTCGGCGGCCTGCGGCACCGCCGGATCGCCGTCCGCGACGGCGCGCTGGCCGAGGCCGCCGCGCCCGCGCTGCTCGCCGCCGGTTACACGCACGACGTCGAGTTGCTGATGGTGCACCGCGGACCGCTGCCCGCCGGTGCCGGCCGGGTGGACGAGGTCGGCATCGCCGAACTGCGGCCCGCCGAGCTGGAGCAGTGGCGGCGCTGGCTGCCGGACAGCCCCGACGCCGTCCTGGAGCAGCTGGTCGGCCGGCGGAAGCGGCGCCTCGACGGGGCGGACTCGGTACGGACCCTCGCGGCGCGGGACGAGGACGGCGAGATCGGCGCCTGGGCCGACCTGTACGTCGACCGCGCGAGCGGCCTGGCGCAGATCGAGGACCTCGCCACCGCGGAGCCCCGGCGCGGCCGCGGTCTCGGCGACGCGGTCCTCGCCGCCGCGCTGCACCGCGCCGCGGCCGCCCCCGGCCACCGGCTGACCTTCCTGGTCGCGGACGCCGCGGACTGGCCCCAGCACTGGTACGCCCGCCGCGGTTTCACCCCGATCGGCCGCACCCACGCCTTCACCCGCAGCTGACCCCGGCCGCTCCGCGCGGTGGCCCTTGCGGGCCGAACCGCGGCTGACCCCGGGCCGGAGGGCGGGAACGCGGAAACGTCCGCCGCCTCCGGGGAGGCGACGGACGTTTCGCGGTTGCTCGGGGTCGAGCCGGATCAGACCTGGCCGGCCTTCTCCAGGGCCTCGCAGCAGGTGTTGACCAGGAGGCGGGTCACGACGTACGGGTCGACGTTCGCGTTCGGGCGACGGTCCTCGATGTAGCCCTTCTGCTCCACCTCGACCTGCCACGGGATGCGGACCGAGGCGCCGCGGTTGGACACGCCGTAGGAGTAGACGTTCCACGGGGCGGTCTCGTGCTTGCCGGTCAGGCGGGACTGGATGTCGTCACCGTACTGGTTGACGTGCTCCAGGACCTTCTCCTGGGAGGCGCCGAGCGACTCGCAGGCGGTGATGATGGCGTCGTAGCCCTCGCGCATCGCCTTGGTGGAGAAGTTGGTGTGGGCACCCGCACCGTTCCAGTCGCCACGGGCCGGCTTGGCGTCCAGGGTGGCGTCGATGCCGAACTCCTCGGCGGTGCGGTAGAGCAGGTAGCGGGCGATCCACAGGTCGTCCGAGACGGTCAGCGCGTCGACCGGGCCGATCTGGAACTCCCACTGGCCGGGCATGACCTCGGCGTTGATGCCGCAGATCGCGAGGCCCGCGTCGATGCAGCGGTCGAGGTGCAGCTCGACGATCTCGCGGCCGAAGACCTCCTCGGCGCCGACGCCGCAGTAGTAGCCGCCCTGCGGGGCCGGGTAGCCGCCCTCCGGGAAGCCGAGCGGGCGGGAGCCCTTGAAGAAGGTGTACTCCTGCTCGATGCCGAAGATCGACTCCTGGGCGGAGTACTGCTCGGCGACCGGGCGGAGCAGCGCGCGGGTGTTGGTCTCGTGCGGGGTGCCGTCGATCTCGAAGACCTCGCACAGCACCAGGATGTTGTCACCACCGCGGATCGGGTCCTTGACGACCTTCACCGGCTCGAGCACACGGTCCGAGGCGTGACCCTCGGCCTGGTTGGTCGACGAGCCGTCGAAGCCCCAGGTGGGGATCTTGTCCGCGTTCGGCAGCACCCGAGTCTTGGAACGGAGCTTCGCGGTCGGCTTGGTGCCGTCGATCCAGATGTACTCGGCCTTGATTGCCATTGCGGTGAACCTCACTGCTTGGGTGGTGGGTGCCCGCGTAGCGTTGCAAGCCGCCGTTTCCCGGTTGTTCCTCCTATGTAACGCCCGTGTGAACCGACTCTCCGCAGCGGCACGTTCACCGTCGGAGAGTGCCAGTCCCGCCATGCGGACACGTCCGTGAGACGGGCCCGCCGGGCGGGTGGCCGGTCCGGGCGCGGATCAGTGCCGGCGGGCGTGCGCGGCCCGGCGGCGGCGCGTCATCCACAGGGCCGCGCCCCCGGCCACCAGGAGCGTCGCGCCACCGGCGAGCAGCGGGACGGTACCGCTCGCGCCGGTGGACGCCAGCTCCCCTCCCCCGCCCTGCGCGGGGATGACCCGGGCCGCCGCCGTGCCGCCGGAGGTCGGACTGGGCGCGGCGGAGGACGGGGCGCTCGCCGGGACCGGCTTCTCGCAGCTCACCGAGGCGACGGTGATCCGGCCGTCCACCTTGGCGACGTTCAGGTTGAGCGGGTTCAGCTTCACCTGGACCTCCAGTGCGGAGGCGGCGGCCGTGCTGGTGGTGGTCGACTTCTTGGAGAACTCCACCTCCACCGAGCCGATGGCGGGCAGGTCCACCCGGGTCGGCGAGTTCAGCCCGACCGCGACCGGGCGGCCCAGCACCGTCACCTTGGCCGGGGCGACCACCTTGGCGGTCGGCGGGCCGTCCACCGGGCAGGACGCCTCCGCGCTGAGCGCCTCCAGGCCGAGCAGGGTGGTCAGCGGCATGCCCGGGGCGTGCAGGTCGGCGCCGACCAGCTTCACCGAGGCGGTGGCGCCCTTGTCGTCCGCCCTGGTCACGGACTGGCCGACCTGCGCCTTCACCAGGGTCACCGGACGGTTCTGGTCCACCCCCTCGACCTTGGCGGTGAGCATCGCGTCGTTGCGCTGCGCGGGCGTCTGCACCTTGTTGAGCGCGACGTTCACCGGGACGTCGACGGTGTTGAGCAGCGTGACGTCCAGGTCCAGCTCCGCGGTGACGGCGGACGCCCGGCCGGGCTTGCCGGGCGTGCCGGACTCGCCGGTCGCGAACGCGGCGGGCAGCGGCAGGGCGACGGTCAGCACGGCGGTGGCCAGCGACGCGGCCGCGACGGTCCGGGCAGCGGAAGAAGACATGGCGGTACCCCCCACAGGTGGCGATTGGCAGAGCGCGCCTCGTCCTCACCCGGCGTGCTCACGACACGGGGAAGGGGCTTGCGCTCTCGACTGCCGACAGTCTTCTCGAACAATCCGTCACACAGGCAACACAGAGCGTCAGTTCACCCTTACGGGTGAGTAGCTCCGTGCCCCGCCGCTACGGCAGGCGCCAGTCGACGGGCTCGGCGCTCTGGCGGGCCAGCAGGTCGTTCGCCCTGCTGAACGGCCGTGACCCGAAGAAGCCGCGGTCCGCCGACATCGGGCTCGGGTGCGCCGACTCGATGGCCGGCACCTGCCCCAGCAAGGGGCGCAGGTTACGGGCGTCACGCCCCCACAGGATCGCCACCAGCGGGCCGCCGCGCTCCACCAGCGCCCGGATCGCCTGCTCGGTGACCTCCTCCCAGCCCTTGCCCCGGTGGGCGGCCGGCTTCCCCGGCGCGGTGGTCAGCGCCCGGTTGAGCAGCAGCACGCCCTGCCGCGTCCACGGGGTGAGATCGCCGTTGGACGGCGGCGGGAAGCCGAGGTCGCGGCCGTACTCCTGGAAGATGTTGATCAGGCTGCCCGGCAGCGGCCGCACCTGGGGCGCCACCGAGAAGCTCAGGCCCACCGCGTGACCCGGCGTCGGGTACGGGTCCTGACCGACGATCAGCACCCGCACCTCGTCGAACGGCTGCTGGAACGCCCGCAGCACCTGCGGGCCCGGCGGCACGTACGTCCGCCCCGCCGCGAGCTCCGCCCGCAGGAAGTCGCCCATGGCGGCGACCCGCCCGGCCACCGGCTCCAGGGCCTTCGCCCAGCCGGGCTCTACGATCTCGTGAAGGGGACGCGCTGCCATGGGCTCACCCTATCGGCCGACGGTGTCAGGGCGTGACCGGTCGGCCGCGCAGCACCACGGCCCGCGGGGCGGCCAGCACCCGGACGTCCGCGCGCGGGTCCGCCTCGTACACCACCAGGTCCGCCGGGGCCCCCTCGGTCAGGCCCTCGCGGCCCAGCCAGGCGCGGGCCGACCAGCTGGCCGCACCGACCGCCTCGACCGGCGTCAGGCCGGCCTTCACCAGTTCGGCGACCTCGTCGGCGACCAGGCCGTGGGCGAGCGAACCGCCCGCGTCGGTGCCCACGTACACCGGGATGCCGGCGTCGTGCGCGGCGCCGACCGTGTCGTAGCGGCGCTCGTGCAGCCGCCGCATGTGCGCCGACCAGGCGGGGAACCTCTCCTCGCCGCCCGCCGCCAGCTTCGGGAAGGTCGCGATGTTCACCAGGGTCGGGACGATCGCCACCCCGCGCTCGGCGAACTGCGGGATCAACTCCTCGGTCAGACCGGTCGCGTGCTCCACGCAGTCGATGCCGGCGGCCAGCAGGTCGGGCAGCGACTCGGCGGCGAAGCAGTGCGCGGTGACCCGCGCGCCCTCGGCGTGCGCGGCGGCGATCGCCTCGCGCAGCGCGTCGCCCGGCCAGCAGGCGGCGAGGTCGCCGCGCTCGCGGTCGATCCAGTCGCCGACCAGCTTCACCCAGCCGTCGCCGCGCCGGGCCTCGGCGGTGACGTACGCGGCCAGGTCGCCGGGCTCGATCTCGTGCGCGTAGTTGCGGATGTACCGGCGGGTGCGGGCGATGTGCCGGCCGGCCCGGATGATCCGGGGCAGGTCCTCGCGGTCGTCGATCCATCGGGTGTCGGCGGCGGACCCGGCGTCGCGGATCAGCAGCGTCCCGGCGTCGCGGTCGGTCAGCGCCTGCTTCTCGCTGGTCGCCTCGTCCACCGCGCCGTGGGCGTCCAGCCCGACGTGGCAGTGCGCGTCCACCAGCCCGGGCAGCACCCACCCGTCGACCGTCCGCACGTCATCGGCCCCGGCCGGCCGGTCGTACGTCACCCGCCCGCCGACCACCCACAGCTCGTCCCGGACCTCCTCCGGCCCGACCAGCACCCGACCCCTGACATGCAGCACCGCACCGTCTGTCATGCCCGCACTCTACCCACGGCCCGGCGGGCGGTGAGCGGGAGGATCGCGGCGGTGGCGAGGGCGTAGCAGGTGAGGACGGCGGCGAAGGGGAGCAACGGGTCGCGGGTGTAGAGGAGGGCGGCGAGCCAGCCGGAGGGGATGGCGGCGAGGGCGGTGGCGCTCTGGATCGCGGAGGAGAGGGTGGCCCGGTCGGCGGGCGGGATGGCGGTGACCACCAGGGCGTCGCGGTAGGACTCCAGCAGGAACGGGCCGGCCGCGGTGAGGGCGGTGGCGAGCAGCAGGGCGGGGGTTCCCGCGCCGGGAACGGCGAGGAAGGCGGCCCAGCCGGCGACGCCCAGCAGCAGGCCGTGCAGGACGTTGCCGCTCATCGGGCGGTGCCGGCGGCGCGGCATCACCCACCGGTAGCAGGCGAACGCGGCGAGCGCCCCGAGCGCGGGCTGGAGGGCGATCAGCCCGGTGGCGAGGTGGAGCTCGTCGGCGAGGTAGACCACCTGGAAGAGAGTGAACTGCACGGCCAGGTTGGTGAGCAGGACGACGGCGACGACCGGCCACAACTCCCGGGCGGAGAAGAGGAGTCGAAGGCCCCGGCCGAGTCCGGCGGGGGCCTCGGCGGCCTGGCGTCCGGCCGCGGTCTCGGTGGTGAGGCGGTGGCGGACCAGGAACAGGACGGTCATCGAGATCCCGCCGAGCAGGTAGACGGCGCGCAGCGCGGGCAGGGTGCCCCAGTGCGCCATGGCGGCGCCGGCCAGCGGGGTGAGCAGGCCGGCGGCCATCACCACGAGTTTGATCGCGGCGAAGATCCGGGGTCGCTGGTGCTCGTCGGCGTCCTCGGTGACCAGCAGGAAGAAGGAGAGGTTGACCACCCGGCCGAGGGCGGAGCACAGGCCGGCCAGCAGGAACAGCCAGAACCCGTCCGCGAAGGCCCAGAGGAACATCGGCAGCGACCAGGAGAGCAGGTCGAAGAGCAGGGTGGTGCGCCGCCGGCCGAGCCGGTCGGTGACGGCGCCGGCGGCGAGCTGGGCGAGGAAGCCGAGCCAGAGCGCGGCGGAGGCGACGGCGCCGATCTGCCAGGTGGTGAGGCCGGCCTCCTTCTGGAAGAGCGTGGCGTAGTAGAGCGTGACGGTGCCGGGGACGGCCCAGAGCGGTTCCAGCAGGACCGAGTTGCGGGCGTTGCGCGGCAGGTCGGCGAGGAGTCGGGGGCGCACGCTTCCTCCGGTGGGGGTGACGGCGGGGGCGCGCCCGCCCGCGTCGCAGGGGCGGGCGGACGCGCCGGTCGGGATCAGCGGTGGTTCAGCCAGGCCATCGCACTGGTCGGCTTGTTGGTGTAGTCGAAGAGCGCCTGGTTCTCCCAGGCGTCGGCGGAGGTGGCGTCGGTCGGGTCCCAGCCGTTGCCGGCCACGGCGGTCCAGGTCGGTTCCCAGTAGAAGACGCCCAGGCCCTTGCCGTTCGGGACGGCCTCGACGACGTTCATCACGTCGCGCAGGTTGGCGGCCTGCCCGGCCTGGGTGGCGGGGTAGCCGGCGACCAGCTGGCTGCTGTACGCGACGTTGTTCTCCAGGGAGTCGTTGTTGGCCAGGGTGAACGCGTACGCGGTCTCGGCGACGAACACCTGCTTGCCGTACCGGGACGCCATGTCGTCCAGGGTGGTCTGCAGGTCGCTGAGCGCGCCGTGCCAGTAGCCGTAGTAGGAGAGGCCGATCAGGTCGAACGGGACCCCGCGGGCGACGGCGTTGTCGTAGAAGGTGCGGGCGCCGGCGTCGTCGCCGCCGTTGGCCAGGTGCAGGGCGACCTTGGTGGAGCTGCTGACCGCCTTGGCGGCGTTGGCGCCCTGGGTGAGCAGCGCGGCGAGGTTGCCCCAGTTGGAGGTGGAGCCCTCGGACCACAGGATGCCGGCGTTGATCTCGTTGCCGATCTGCACCATGTCGGCGGTGGTGCCCTGGGCCTTCAGGGCGTTGAGCACGTCGTAGGTGTGGTTGTAGACCGCCGACTTGAGCTGGTCGAGGGTGTAGCCGGACCAGGCGGCGGGCTTGTTCTGCTTGCCCGGGTCGGCCCAGCTGTCGGAGTAGTGGAAGTCGATCAGCAGGCCCATGCCGAGGGCCTTGGCGCGCTGCGCCATGGTCAGCACCCGGGCCTTGTTGTTGTAGCCGTCGGCGGGGTTCACCCACACCTTGAGGCGGACGTAGTCGGCGCCGTTCGCCTTGAGGATGCTCAGGGCGTCGCCGGTGGTGCCGTTGGCGTACTTGTAGGTGCCGCCGTAGTCCTCGCTCTTCTTCAGCGTGGAGACGTCCACGCCGCGGGCGGTGACGCCGGTGGTGCCGGAGGTGAAGGCGAGGTCGTCGACATTGAGCCAGTTCCCGGCGTTGGCGTCGGAGTTGATGCTGACGGTGCACTGGGCGCCGGTGACCTTGACCGAGGTGACCAGGTGGATCCAGGCGCCGTTGGGGGTGGGGGGCAGGTCGGTGCGCTGCTCGGTGGAGCCGCAGTTGCGCAGCGCCAGGTAGGCGGAGTTCTGGCCGCCGCTGGAGCGGACCCAGGCGCTGAGCGTGTACGTGCCGTTGGTCAGGCCGGAGAGGTACTGGTAGGTCTCCACCTTGTAGGCGGTGGACGCCCAGTGGGTGAGCCGGTAGGAGCCGGTGTGCCCGCCGGCCTCGGTGTAGGAGGCGCTGTTCTGGCCGGCGGCGGAGTAGGTGGACCAGCCGGTGGGGGTGGCGGTCGCGGTGCCGTCGGTCTCGAAGCCGGCGTTGGTGAGCGTGCTCGCCGCGTTGGCCGTGGTGGGCAGGGCGGCGGCGGTGGTGGTGAGCAGGAGCGTGGCGGCGGCGCCGACGAGGGCGCGCTTGGTTCCCTGGTGCATCGTCGTCCTTGGCGATGAGGCCCGGGCCCGTCGAGGTGCTGCTGGGGGGCGGGCCCGAGGGGTGGGGGTGGGGGTGGGGCCGCGAGGGTGGGGCGGTGGGGGTGCCTCGGGGGCAGGTTGGGGCACCCCCACCGGGACCGGCGGGCCGGTCGGCCGGCCGGTCGGTGCCTGTCGGGAGCCGACCCTCAACGGCTCCTGACAGGGGTTCAGAGGTGGACGACCCGGGTGGTGTTGCCGGGGACGTCCAGGTGGCCGCTCACCGGGGTGCCGGTGAGGAGTTCGGTGCCGCTGCCGGGCAGTGGGACGCGGGCGGCGGCGGCGGTGTGGTTGATCGCGAAGAGGTACCGGCCGTGCTCGCCGGTCCGCTCCACCACCTCGACGTCGCGCGGCAGTTCGGGGGTGGTCAGGCCGGCGTCGGCGATCGCCCGGCCGAGCACGGTGTCCAGGTGGGTGCCGTTCAGGCGGCTGGAGACGTACCAGGCGCGGCCGCCGCCGAGGGCGTGCCGGGTGACGGCGGGGTGTCCGGCGGCGGGGCCGTCGGCGTACGTCCACACCGGGTCGGCGCCGCGCGGCACCACGAACTCGGACCAGCCGTCGCCGGTCAACTCCGGCCCATCGCCGACCAGTCGAACCTGCTGGTCGGCGCGCAGCGGGGCGAACTCCTCGACCGTGAGGCCGAGGACGTCGCGCAGCGCGCCGGGGTGCGGTCCGGCGTGCACGGCGTCGTGCTCGTCGACGATGCCGGAGAAGTAGGAGACGGCGAGGGTGCCGCCCTCGCGGACGTACTCGGTGAGGTTGATCCCGGCGGCCTCGGTGGTGAGGTAGAGGGCGGGGACCAGGACCAGCGGGTAGCGGCTGAGGTCGGACTCGGGGTGGGCGAAGTCCACGGTGAGGTGGCGGTCGTACGCGGCGGCGTACCAGGCGTCGGCGCGCTCGCGGGCGTCGAGCTCGACGCTGGGGCGCCACTCCAGCTTCTGCGCCCACCAGGACTGCCAGTCCCACAGGATCGCCGCGTCGGCCTCGACCCGGCTGCCGCGGACCGCGCCGAGAGAGCCCAACGAGGCGCCCAGGGCGACGACTTCGCGCCAGATCCGGCTGTCGGTTCCGGCGTGCGGCAGCATCGCGGAGTGGAACTTCTCGGCGCCGTACCGGGAGGCCCGCCACTGGAAGAACATGGCTCCGTCGGAGCCGCGCGCCACGTGGGCGAGGCTGTTGCGGGCCATCTCGCCGGGCTGCTTGACCAGGTTGCGCGGCTGCCAGTTCACCGCGCCGGTGGAGTGCTCCAGCAGCAGCCAGGGCCGGCCGCCGGCCACCGAGCGGGTGAGGTCGGCGGACATCGCGAGGTTGACGTGGTTCCGCTCCGCCTCGGCGACCAGGTAGTGGTCGTTGGTGACCAGGTCGACCTCGCGGCCCCAGGCCCAGTAGTCCAGGGACTCGCACTGGGAGAGCGCGGTCATGAAGTTGGTGGTGACCGGGATGCCGGGGGCGAGGCGGTGCAGGATGTCCCGCTCGCGCTTGAAGTTCTCCAGGATGGTGTCGCTGGTGAACCGCGCGAAGTCCAACTGCTGGGCCGGGTTGCAGGCGGTGGGGGTGAGCCGGGGCGGCCGGATGTCGTCCCAGCGGTTGTAGTGCTGGCCCCAGAAGGCCGTCCCCCAGGCCTCGTTGAGCTCCTTGAGGGTGGTGTACCGGGCGGCCAGCCACTGCCGGAAGTCCTCCGCGGAGGCCTCGCAGTAGCAGGCGCTGACCGGCACGCCGTACTCGTTGTGGACGTGCCAGAGCGCGAGTGCCGGGTGGCTACCGTAGCGCCGCCCGAGCTGTTCGGTGATCGAGGCCGCCGCCTGCCGGTACGCCGGTGAACTGTGGCAGATCGCGCCGCGGCCGCCGAACTCGTACCGGACGCCCTCGCGGCCGACCGGCAGCGCCTCGGGGTGCTCGCGGTAGAACCAGGCGGGCGGGACGACGGTGGGGGTGCCGAGGTCGACCCGGATGCCGTTCTCGTGCAGCAGGTCGAGCAGGCGGTCGAGCCAGCCGAAGTCGTACACGCCGCGCTCGGTCTCCAGCAGCGCCCAGGAGAAGATCCCGACGCTGACCATGGTGACGCCGGCCTCGCGCATCAGGCGGACGTCCTCCTGCCAGACGTGCTCCGGCCACTGCTCGGGGTTGTAGTCCCCGCCGTAGGCGAGCTGGTCCAGCCCGACCGGCCAGTGGTGTGCCATGGATGCTCCAGGATCAACGCGGTGTGAACGTGCACAGCGGCTGACCGCTGTGTTGCGCCTAGATAACCGTAAGGCTGCGGGGATTGACAAGTGTCATCCGGATTTCCGTACTGTGAACGTGCACAGCCGCTGGTCCAGGGGGCGGACCAGCTTCTCCCTCACCCCCCACCTTGCCTCTGCCGTGATCCTCGGGAGGATCCATGCACCGCCGCATCGTCGCCGCCGCCGCAGTCGCACTCACCGGAGTGCTCGCCCTGTCCGCCTGTTCCAGCAGCGGATCCGGCTCGGACGCCAAGGCCGCCTCCGGCCCGGTGACCCTGAACTTCTGGTCCTGGGCGCCGAACATGGACAAGGTCGCCGCGGTCTGGAACGCGTCGCACCCGGACATCCAGATCAACGTCCTCAAGCAGGCCGGCGGCGACGACCTGGTCACCAAGGTGATCACCGCCGCGAAGGCCGGCAACGCACCCGACCTGATCCAGACCGAGTACCAGGCGCTGCCCACCCTGGTCTCCAACGACGTGCTGGCCGACGTGGCGAAGCAGGCCGGCTCCGTCAAGGACAGGTTCGCCGACGGCGTCTGGAAGCAGGTCACCCTCGGCACCGACGCGGTCTACGCGATCCCGCAGGACTCCGCGCCGCTCGCCTTCTACTACCGCCAGGACCTCTTCCAGCAGTACGGCCTGAAGGTGCCCACCACCTGGGCCGAGTTCGCCGACGCCGCGCACCAGCTGAAGGCCAAGGACCCGGCCAAGTCGCTGACCACCTTCTCCTCCAACGACTCCGGTCTGTTCGCGGGCCTGGCCCAGCAGGCCGGCGCGAAGTGGTGGACCAGCTCCGGCGACACCTGGAAGGTGGCCATCGACGACACCGCCACCAAGAAGGTCGCAGACTTCTGGGGCGGCCTGGTCAAGGACGGCTCGGTCGACAACCAGCCGATGTACACCCCGGCCTGGAGCAAGGCGCTGAACGAGGGCACCCAGATCGCCTGGGTCTCCGCCGTCTGGGCGCCCGGCGTGCTGGAGAGCTCCGCCCCCGACACCAAGGGCAAGTGGGCGATGGCCCCGCTGCCGCAGTGGAACGCCGGCGAGAACGCGACCGGCAGCTGGGGCGGTTCGAGCACCGGCATCACCACCGGCGCGGTCAAGGCCGGCCACGCCGACGCCGCCGCGAAGTTCGCCACCTGGCTGAACACCGACCCCGCCGCCGTCGCCGCCCTGGTCAAGGAGGTCAACATCTACCCGGCCGCCACCGCCGCCCAGGCCACCCTGACCACCGCCCCGGCGTTCTTCCCGAACCAGGCCGACTTCTACGCCAAGGCCGCCGAGATCGCCAAGGGCACCGCCCCGGCCGCCTGGGGCCCCAACGTGAACGTCGCCTACTCCGCCTTCAAGGACGCCTTCGGCCAGGCCTCCCAGGCCAAGAGCGACTTCGCCCCGGCGCTGACCGCCATGCAGACCGCCACCGTCGACGACATGAAGAAGAACGGCTTCAAGCTGGCCGGCTGACGCCCGCCCCCACCCGGGGCCGCCCCCCGCGGCCCCGGGTCCTTCCCCGTCCCGACCATCAAGGACTGCCATGGCCTCCCCCTCCACCAGGCCTCCGCGGCGGCTCGCGCCCTACGGCTTCCTCGCCCCGGCCACCCTGCTCTTCGCCCTGTTCTTCGCCCTGCCCATCGGCTACGCCGTCTACCTCTCCTTCCGCGCCGTCCGGGTCAAGGGCCTCGGCCTCGGCTCGCACGCCCGCCAGGAGGTGTGGGCCGGCCTCTCCAACTACAGCTCCGCGCTCGCCGACTCCGAACTGCTGGCCGGCTCCGGCCGGGTCCTGCTGTACGGCGCACTGCTGGTGCCCACCATGCTGGGCCTCGCCCTGTTCTTCGCCCTGCTGCTGGACGTCCCCCGGGTGCGCTTCTCCGCCTTCTCCCGGCTGGTGATCTTCCTGCCGTACGCGGTCCCCGGCATCGTCGCCTCGCTGCTCTGGGGCTTCCTCTACCTGCCGACCGTCAGCCCCGGCTACTTCCTGCTCACCCAGGCCGGGATGAGCGGCCCGGACCTGCTGCACGGCAACGGCCTCTACCTGGCGATGGCCAACATCGCGGTCTGGGGCGGCACCGGCTTCAACATGATCGTCATCTACACCTCGCTGCGCGCCCTGCCCGTCGAGGTCTACGAGGCCGCCCGGCTGGACGGCTGCTCCGAGCTGCAGATCGCCCTGCGGATCAAGATCCCGATGGTGGCGCCCTCGCTGGTGCTCACCTTCTTCTTCTCGATGATCGCCACGCTCCAGGTCTTCGCCGAGCCGATGACCCTCAAGCCGCTGACCAACTCGATGACCTCCACCTGGTCGCCGCTGATGAAGGTGTACCGCGACGCCTTCGTCAACGGGAACATCTTCTCCGCCGCGGCCACCTCCGTGGTGATCGCCCTGGCCACCCTGGTCCTGTCCTTCGGCTTCCTCAAGCTGGTCAACAAGCGCGCCGACGGAGGCAGCTGAGATGAGCACCACCACCCTCGGCACCCGCCGAACCGCACCCGCCCCCGGCACCGTCCCCGGCAACCCGACCGCCCCGCCGCGCCGCCGCGCCGCCTGGGTGCCCACCCTGCTCCTGCTGCTCGGCGCGCTCTACTGCCTGGTCCCGATCGTCTGGGTGGTCACCGCCGCGACCAAGAGCCGCGCCGAGCTGTTCACCACCTTCACCTACGCCCCCGGCACCGGCTTCCTCGACAACCTCGCCGAGCTGTCCGGCTACCGCGGCGGCGTCTACTGGCAGTGGATGGCCAACTCCGCGCTCTACGCGGGCGTCGGCGCCCTGCTCTCCGCCGCCGTCTCCGGCCTCACCGGCTACGCGCTCGCCAAGTACCGCTTCCGCGGCCGCGACACCGTCTTCAACGTGCTGCTGGCCGGGGTGCTGATGCCGCCGATCACGCTGGCCGTTCCGCAGTACCTGCTGATGGCCAAGGCCGGCCTCGCCGACACCCACTGGTCGGTGCTGCTGCCCAGCATCCTCAGCCCGTACGGCATCTACCTGGCCCGGATCTACGCCGAGGCCGCCATCCCCGACGAGGTGGTCGAGGCCGCCCGGGTCGACGGCGCCAAGGACCTCCGGCTGTTCCGCTCGGTCGCGCTGCCGATGATGGTGCCCGGCCTGGTCACCGTCTTCCTCTTCCAGTTCGTCGCGATCTGGAACAACTTCCTGCTGCCGTACATCATGCTCGGCGACGACCACAAGTTCCCGGTCACCGTCGGCCTGTACTCGCTGCTCGCCCAGGGCGCCAACGAGCCCGCCCTCTACACCCTGGTGATCACCGGCGCGCTGCTCTCGGTGATACCGCTGATCGCGCTGTTCCTGGGACTCCAGCGGTACTGGCGTGTCGATCTGCTCTCCGGGGCCGTAAAGTCCTGACTGTCCACCAGCACAATCTGTTGAGGATCCACCCATGACGGAACCCGCTCCCCGGCGCACCAACCGGACCAAGCGGCCGCCGACGATCCACGACGTCGCCGCCGAGGCGGGCGTCTCCCGAGGCACCGTCTCCCGCGTCCTCCAGGGCGGCCACAACGTCTCGCCCGCCGCCCTGGAGTCCGTGAACGCCGCCATCCGCAAGCTCGGCTACGTGGTCAACCGGGCCGCCCGCAGCCTGGTCACCCAGCGCTCCGGCTCGGTCGCCTTCCTGCTCACCGAACCGCAGGAGCGCTTCTTCGAGGACCCCAACTTCACCACCCTGCTGCGCGGCTGCACCACCGCACTCGCCGAGCACGACATCCCGCTGATCCTGATGACCGCCGGCAACGAGCCGGAGCGCCGCCGGGTCACCCGCTACCTGGCCGCCGGCCACGTGGACGGCGTCCTGCTGGTCTCCTCGCACAGCGGCAACCCCATGCTGGAACACCTGCGCGAGGCCGAACTCCCGGTCGTCTTCTGCGGCAAGCCGCTCGGCCAGCGCGGCCGGATCCCGTACGTCGCGGCCGACGACCGCGAGGGCGCCAAGGACATGGTCCGCCACCTGCTGGACACCGGCCGCCGCCGGGTCGCCACCATCGCCGGCCCGCAGGACACCCCCGGCGGCGTCGAACGCCTCTACGGCTACCGCGAGGTCCTGCAGGAGTACGGCACCCCCGTCGACGAGGGCCTGATCGCCGTCGGCGACTACAGCCGGGCCGGCGGCGAGGCCGCGATGGCCGAACTCCTGGAGCGCGCCCCCGACCTGGACGCCGTCTTCGTCGCCTCCGACCTGATGGCCACCGGCGCCCTCGCCGCCCTCGACCGGGCCGGGCGCAGCGTCCCCGGCGACGTCGCCGTCGGCGGCTTCGACGACTCCCCCGCCGCCCTCGCCGCCCGCCCGCCGCTGACGACCATAAGGCAGCCCTGGGACCGGATCAGCGAACAGATGGTCCGCCTGCTGCTGGCCCGGATCGCCGGCGAGGAACCGGCGACCGTCATCCTCCCCACCGAGCTGATCGTCCGCGACTCCGCCTGATCTTCGACCGCACACCGACCGCTGTTCACCTGCCTGCCGCCTGGTGGACGGGTGGCGTGGGTTTGCTGAGCCCTCCGAGAAAGTTGGCTGTACAACTCAGCTAGGGGTGTGCCGATGAGCCCGTCTCCGTACTGGCTGCGCGACAACTGTCCGTGTGCCGAGTGCCGCGACCCGCGCAGTGGGCAGAAGCTGTTCCGGATCGGCGACCTGCCGGACGGGTTGGCCGTCCTGGAGTCGGAGGAGGACGCGGACGGGCTGCGGGTGGTCTGGTCCGACGGGCACCGCTCGGCCTATCCGGCGGACTTCCTCGACGCGGCGGGCGACGACGGCGACGGCCGGACCGAGCAGGGCAAGCGGCTGTGGGTCGCCGCCGACTTCGCCCGCGGGCTGCCGGAGGCCGAGTGGTCCGCCTACCTGGCCTCCACCGAGGAGCGGATCGCGGTACTGGCCGCGATCCGGCGGTCCGGGTTCGCGCTGCTGCGCGGCGTACCCGCGGTCGAGGGCCAAGTGCTCGACGTCGCCCGCAGCTTCGGGTACGTCCGGGAGACCAACTACGGCGAGCTCTTCGACGTCCGGGTCGAACCCGACCCCACCAACCTCGCCTTCACCTCCACCGCGATCGCCCCGCACACCGACAACCCGTACCGCGATCCGGTGCCGACCGTGCAACTGCTGCACTGCCTGCACAGCGAGGCCGTCGGCGGCGACTCCGGGCTGGTGGACGGCTTCCGGGCGGCGGCGCTGCTCCGCGAGGAGTCGCCGGAGGACTTCGCCGTGCTGACCCGCACCCCCGTGCCGTTCGTCTACCGCGACCGGCAGACCGAACTGCGCGCCGAACGGCCGCTGATCGACGTGGACGGGCGCGGCCGGATCCGCGAGGTGCGGTTCAACAACCGCTCGATCGCCACCCTGCGCGGGCTCACCGACCGCGAGCTGGACGCCTTCTACGCCGCGTACCGGCGGTTCGCCGCGATCACCCTGCGACCCGAGCTGCAGCTCACCTTCCGGCTCGCCCCCGGCGACTGCGTGGTCTTCGACAACACCCGGCTGCTGCACGCCCGCACCGCCTTCGAGCAGGAAGGCCGCCGGCACCTCCAGGGCTGCTACGCCGACCTGGACTCGCTCGCCTCGCAGCTCGCCGTGCTGGAGCGTCGGGCCGCCGCGCTGGACACCCTTGAGCAGCTGTTCGAGGGCGAGGGCGCCGGCGAGTACCTCGGCGAGGCCGTCACCATGGCGCAGCACATGCTCCAGGCGGGCGCCCTGGCCCGGGCCGCGGGCGCGCCCGACCACCTGGTCGCCGCCGCGCTGCTGCACGACGTCGGACACTTCCACGGGTCCGGCCTGAAGCTGATGCAGGGCGAGGACAACCGGCACAGCCACACCGGCGCCGACTGGCTCGCCCGATGGTTCGGCCCCGCCGTCACCGAGCCGGTCCGGCTGCACGTCGCCGCCAAGCGCTACCTCTGCGCGACGGAGCCCGGCTACCGCGAACGCCTCTCCGAGGCCTCCGAGTTCACCCTCCAGGTGCAGGGCGGCCCGATGACCGGCGCCGAGGCGGAGCGGTTCGCCGCCCACCCCGGCGCGCAGGACGCGGTCGCCGTCCGCCGCTGGGACGAGCAGGCGAAGGACCCCGCGATGGAGACGCCGCCGTTCGCCCGCTTCCGCCCGATCCTGGCCCGACTGATGGGGTGAACAAGCAGGGGCGGCGCTCTGTCAGTCGTTGTCGCGCGCGTGGCGCGAGAGCGCCGAGGACGCCAGCGAGTTGTGGATGGAGAACGCCACCGTGCCGGGCAGGTAGCGGTCCTGGGACCATTCCACCGGGGTGCCGGTCGGGTCCGTGGTGCGACGCTTCTCGCGGAGCAGCGGGCTGCCCCGCCGGCACCCGAGCAGGCGGGCGTCGTCCGCGTTGGCGGCGACCACGTCGATGGTGTGGTCGGCGTCGGTGAACAGGATGCCGTGCTCGCGCAGCGGCTCGGTGTGCGAAACGACGTCCGGCGGCAGTTCGGCGACGACCTCGCCGACGCGCGGCGGGTAGACGGTCCGCTCGACCATCACGGGCGTGCCGGAGAGGGTGCGCAGGCGCAGCGTCACGTACACCTCGGTGCCGGGCTCCAGCCGGAGCTGCTCGCGCTCGGCGGCGTCGGCGGGGCGCTTGATGAGCGATTCGAGCCGGCCGCCGGGCTCCTCGCCCATGGAGCGGGCCCAGTGGGTGAAGCTGAGCAGTTCGGAGAAGCTCTGGACGCGGGCGGTACCGAGCACGACGCGTCGGGTGCCGCGCCGGGAGGTGACCAGGCCGTCGGCGCGCAGCATCGCGAGGGCCTGCCGGACGGTGCCCCGGGAGACGCCGTACTGCTCGGCCAGGGCGCCCTCGGCGGGCAGCCGTCCGGCGTCGCCGAACGTGCCGGAGGTGATCGCTTCGCGCAGGTCGGCGGCCACCTTGCGGTAGAGCGAGCCGGCGGCGCGGTCCTGGTCGAGTGCCACGTGCGTCAAGTTCCCTCTCCTGGGGCGGAGTCCGTGCGGGGCGATCGCGCGGACACGACCGACTCTAGTCCCTGTGACCGAAGCGGAACGGTACCGGATGCCACCGTTCCCGCAGCCGCCCCCTGTACTGGGCCATCCGTTCACCTTCCCGTCACCGGGCTCGGGCGTACTTACCCCCGGCAGCCAAGTTGGCTGGCCAACTTGGCTCAGCCGAGCAGCTGACCCGCACCTTCGCGAACCCTTCTGCTCCACTTCTTCCAGGAGACCCTCCCGTGACCGTGCACCACCCCCGCGCCGCGGCCATCGCGGCCGTGCTGACCGTCGCCGCGCTGTCCCTCTCCGCCTGTGGTTCCGCCGGCTCGACCAAGTCCGGCGACGCCGCCCAGGGCGGTGCCAAGGACGCGAAGACCGCCACCTCGGCTGCCGACTTCGGTGGTATGGACAAGCTGGTCGAGGCCGCCAAGAAGGAGGGGAAGCTGCACGTCATCACGCTCCCCCGGGACTGGGCCAACTACGGCAAGATCATGGACTCGTTCAAGGCCAAGTACGGCATCGAGATCGAGGACGAGAACCCGGACGGCTCCTCGCAGGACGAGATCAACGCGATCAAGTCCCGCCAGGGCCAGGACCGTGCGCCGGACGTCGTCGACCTGGGCTCCGCCTTCGCCCTGTCGGCCGCCAAGGAGGGCCTGCTGGCCCCCTACAAGGTCGCCACCTTCGCCGGCATCGCCGACACCATGAAGGACCCGAACGGCCTGCGGGTGAACGACTACGGCGGCTACATCTCGATCGGCTGCGACGCCAAGAAGGTCGCCAACTGCCCGAAGACCTTCGCCGACCTGCTGAAGCCGGAGTACAAGGGCCAGGTCGCGCTGAACGGCAACCCGACCAAGTCGGGCTCGGCCTTCGGCGGCGTCTACGCGGCGGCGCTGGCCAACGGCGGCAGCCTGGACAACGTCCAGCCCGGTATCGACTTCTTCGCCAAGCTGAAGCAGTCCGGCAACTTCAACCCGGTCGAGTCGACCCCGGCCACCGTCGAGAAGGGCGAGACCCCGATCTCGATCGACTGGTCGTACCTGAACGCCGGCTACACCGACGAGTTCAAGACCAAGGGCATCGACTGGAAGGTCTCCGTCCCCTCGGACGGCTCCTACGCCCAGTTCTACAACCAGGGCATCAACAAGGACGCCCCGCACCCGGCGGCCGCCCGCCTGTGGCAGGAGTACCTGTTCAGCGCCGAGGGCCAGAACCTGTTCCTGGGCGGCTACGCCACCCCGGCGCTGTTCGACGCCATGAAGAAGGACGGCACCCTGGACGCGGCCGCCGCGGCCAAGCTGCCGGTCGTGGAGAAGCCCTTCACCACCTTCCCCACCTCGGAGCAGATCGACGCGGCGAAGAAGGTCGTCACCGCGAACTGGACCAAGGCGATCGCGGGCTGATCACCGACATGACCACGGCTCCCACCCCGGTGCCGACCCCGGCCGCCACTGACTCCAGTGGCGGCCCGGGGGCCTCCCGCACCGCTTCCTCCCCCACCCCGGCCGGGCGCGTCCCGGCCGCCCGCCGCGGCCTGCGCGGCGGGTCCTGGCTGGCCACCGTGCCGCTGCTGGCGTTCTTCGCGATCGGCTTCGGCCTCCCGGCGGTCGCCATCCTGACCGGCGCGTTCACCGTCTCCAGCGACGCGGAGACCGGCGGCGGCGACTTCACCACCGCGAACCTCACCGAGTCGGTGCAGGGCGCGTACTGGACGGCGCTGCTGTCCAGCCTGAAGCTCTCCGCGCTGACCGCGCTGATCGGCACCGTCGTCGGCGTCCCGATCGCCCAGGCGGTGGTGACCTCCCGGTTCCGGATGCTGCGCGAGGCGGTGCTGACCGCCTCCGGCGTGCTCGCCAACTTCGGCGGCCTGCCGCTCGCCTTCGCGTTCGTCGCCACCCTCGGCAACGCCGGCGAGCTGACCAAGCTGTTCCACCTCACCGACCACGGCTGGTCGCTGTACAGCTTCACCGGCCTGACCATCGCGTACCTGTACTTCCTGGTGCCGCTGATGGTGCTCACCATCACCCCGGCCCTGGACGGCCTGCGGGTGCAGTGGCGCGAGGCGGCGCAGAACAACCGGGCCACCACCCTGCAGTACTGGCGGCACGTCGCGCTGCCGATCCTCTTCCCCTCGCTGCTCGGCGGGTACGTGCTGCTGTTCGGCAGCGCCTTCGCCGCGTACGCCACCGCCGCGGCGATGGTCGGCGCCACCGTGCCGCTGATCAGCCGGCAGATCGCCGACGCGCTCTCCGGCAACGTGCTGGTCGGCCAGGGCAACCTGGCGCTGGCGCTCAGCCTCGACATGATCATCGTGGCGATCCTGGTGATGGCCGTGTACCTGCCCCTCCAGCGCCGGAGTGCCCGATGGCTCAGCTGATCTCACGTCTGCGCGTGTGGCGCGGCGCCGTCCTGCTGCTGGCCGGGATCTACTTCCTGGTCCCGATGGCGGCCTCGGTCTGGTTCTCGGTCAACGACGTCAACGGCATCGACTTCGACGCCTACACCGGCCTGCTGAGTGCTCCCGGCTTCACCGAGAGCCTGGTGCTGACCCTGGAGCTGGCCGCCGTCACCGTGGTGGTGCTGCTCCTGCTGCTGGTCCCCGCGATGATCGCGGTCCGGCTCGGCTCGCCGAGGCTGCGCCCGGTCCTCGAAGTGGTGTGCACCCTGCCGCTGGTCGTCCCGCCGGTCGCGCTGACCGCCGGCCTGATCGGCGTGCTGCGCTGGGGCCCGGACTACCTGATGGACACGCCGTTCTTCCAGACGATGGTCTTCGTCCAGCAGCCGGAGTTCCCGCTGGTGCTGGTGATCGCGTACGTGCTGATGTCGCTGCCGCTCGCCTACCGCGCGCTGGACGCCGGTCTGCGCGCGGTGGACGTCCGCACCCTGGTCGAGGCGGCCCGCAACTGCGGTGCGAGCTGGCCCCGCGCGGTGTTCTCGGTGATCCTGCCGAACCTGCGCGGCGCCCTGCTGAACGCCTCCTTCCTCACCCTGGCCCTGGTGCTCGGCGAGTTCACCGCCGCCTCCATCCTCGGCTACCAGCCCTTCTCGGTCTGGATCTACTCGGTCGGCAACAGCCAGGGCCAGATGTCCGTCGCGGTGTCCGTGCTCAGCCTGCTGATCACCTGGGTGCTGCTGCTCCTGCTGGCCGCCGCCGGGCGCGAGCGCCGCAACACCGCCGCTTCCTGACACCACGACCGGAGACACCGACCCCCATGAGCACCGCCACCCTCGCGAAGACCGCGACCAGCGCCACCGTCGAGTTCCGCGCCCTGCGCCGCACCTTCGGCGCCACCACCGCGCTGGACGGCCTGGACCTGACCGTCAACCCGGGCGAACTGCTCGCCCTGCTCGGCCCGTCCGGCTGCGGCAAGACCACCGCGCTGCGGATCCTGGCCGGCTTCGAGTCGCACGACTCCGGCCAGGTCCTGGTCGACGGCGAGGACGTCACGAAGATCCCCGCGCACAAGCGCGACGCCGGCATGGTCTTCCAGTCCTACAGCCTCTTCCCGCACCTCACCGCGATCGACAACGTCGCGTTCGGCCTGCGGATGCGCGGCACCGGCAAGGCCGAGCGCCGCCGGCGCGCCCAGGAGCTGCTGGAGCTGGTCGGCCTGCCGCAGCGCGCCGAGCACTACCCGCACCAGATGTCCGGCGGCCAGCAGCAGCGCATCGCGCTCGCCCGCGCGCTCGCCCTGCAGCCGCGGGTGCTGCTGCTGGACGAGCCGCTGTCCGCGCTGGACGCCAAGGTCCGGCTCAACCTGCGCGAGGAGATCCGGCGGCTCCAGCAGGAGTTGGGGATCACCACCCTGTTCGTCACGCACGACCAGGAGGAGGCGCTGTCGATGGCCGACCGGGTCGCCGTCCTGCGGGGCGGCCGCCTGGAGCAGTGCGCCTCGCCGAACGAGCTGTACGCCCGGCCCGCCACCGCGTTCGTGGCCGAGTTCGTCGGCACCATGAGCCGGATCCCGTGCGAGCGTGCCGACGGCCACGCGGTCACCGTCCTCGGCCGCCGCCACCCGGTCGACGGCACGCTGCCCGCCGACGGCGGGCTGCACGTCCTGGTCCGCCCCGAGAACGTGCTCCTCACGCCCTCGGCGCACGGCCCCGCGCAGGTGGTCGCCGCGTCCTTCCTCGGTGCGGTCACCCGGCTCACCGTCCGGCTCGCCGACGGCACCGAGATCAAGGCCGACCTGCCCACCGAGACCGCCGGCGCCCTCCCGCTCGGCTCCACCGCCGAGCTCGGCCTGCCCGACCGCCCGGTCCTGGTCGACCGGCGCTAGCCCCCCGGGGGCCCGGAGCTCTGCCACCGGCAGCTCCGGGCCCCTCTCCGTTCACCTTCTCTTCGCTCGTAAGGTACCGCCATGCCTGAAACCATCCCCGCCGCCGTCCTGTTCGACATGGACGGCACCCTCGTCGACACCGAGCACCTCTGGTGGCAGGCGGCCGCCGAGCTCGCCGCCGAGCTCGACCTCACCCTGACCGACGCCGACCTCCCCGAGGTGCTGGGCCGCGCCGTCGAGCACACCGCCGCCCACCTGCACCGCACCAGCAACACCAGCCGCCCCGAGGCCGAACTGGTCGACCGCCTGAACGACTCCTTCACCGCCAAGGTCGCCGCCGACGTCGTCCCGCGCCCCGGCGCCCTCGCCCTGCTCACCGAGCTGCGCGACGCCGCCGTGCCCACCGCGCTGGTCTCCGCGTCCCCGCGCCGGGTGGTCGACCTGGTCCTGGACACCCTCGGCACCCACTGGTTCACCACCACGCTCGCCGCCGAGGACACCCCGGCCACCAAGCCCGACCCGGCCCCGTACCTCGCCGCCGCCGCCCGCCTCGGCCTCGACCCCGCCACCTGCGTCGCCGTCGAGGACACCCCGACCGGTGTCGCCTCCGCGCACGCCGCCGGCTGCGCCGTGCTCGCCGTCCCGTCGACCGTGCCGATCCCCGCGACCGACCGCGTCACCCTGCTCGACAGCCTCGAACACGCCGACCTGCCACTGCTCGCCCGGCTCGTCGCCTGATGCCGTACGTCCTGCTCGCCCTCGCCATCGCCGCCGAGGTCTGCGCCACCAGCATGCTCAAGCTCACCGACGGCTTCTCCCGCCTGTGGCCCAGCCTCGGCGTGGCCCTCGGCTACGTGCTCTCCTTCCTGCTGCTCGGCCGCGCCCTCAAGCACATCCCCGTGTCGGTCGCGTACGCCGTCTGGTCGGGGGTCGGCACCGCCGCCGTCGCCGCGATCGGCGCCACCCTCTTCGGCGAGACGCTCGGCCGCCTCCAGTGGCTCGGCATCGCCGTCGTCATCGTCGGGGTCGTCCTGATCAACCTGCGCTCCAGCCACTGAGCCGCCGGCCGGCCCGGCCGGTCAGCCCAGCCCGGCCCGCAGCGCGTCGACCCGGCCCACCGCCGCCTCGAACTGCGCCCGCTCCAGGGTGCCGTCGCGCAGCCCGGCGGCCAGCGCGGCGGCGGCCTCGTCGCCCTGCTGCACGCTCCTCGCCGAGCAGAGCAGCAGGTCCACGCCCGCCCCCGCCGCGCCGGCCGCCCGGGCGCCGGTGGTGCCGTACGCGTTCAGCGCCTGCGCCTCCAGCGCGTCGCTGACGGTCACCCCGGTGTACCCGACCCGCCCGCGCAGCTCGCCTTGGACGACCGTCGGCGACATCCCGGCCGGCCGGCTGCCGTCCAGCGCGGGGTAGACGGCCCAGGAGAGCATCACCAGCTTCACCCCGGCCGCGATCGCCGCCCGGTACGGCACCTCGTCGACGCCCCGCAGCCGGGCCGTCCCGGCGGTCAGCACCACCGGCCCCTCGTCGGTGTTCGCCCCGGCGGGCGCCGTCCCGAGCCCGGGGAAGTGCTTGGCGGTCGCCGCCACGCCCACGCCCTGCTGCGCCTTGATGAAGGCGGCCCCCAGCCGCCCGACCACCGTGGGGTTGCTGCTGTAGGAGCGTCCGAGCGCGTCGGAGAAGTCGCCGGCCTGCGTGTAGACGTCGAGCACGGGCGCCAGGTTGACGTTCAGCCCGTACGAGGCGAGGTTCCGGCCGGCCGCCTCGCCGGTCGCCGCCGCCTCCGCGGTCGGGCGCGCCGAACCGGCCACCTCCTTCGCCGACTTCTCGGGCGCGCCGGGCAGCCGCCGGACCTTCCCGCCCTCCTGATCGGTCATCAGCAGCAGCGGCCGCTGCACCGGGCTCTCCCGCTGCGCCTGCCGCAGCCGCTCCACCGCGGCCCGGAAGGCGTCCGGGTCGCCGACGTTCTCGGTGAAGAAGATGACCCCGGCGACCCGGCCCTGCCGGATCCGCGCGAGCAGCGCGTCCGGCGGCACCGTCCCGGGGTACGAGTACACCACCCGCCGCCCGGCCAGCTCCTCGGCCGCGACCGTCGGGCTCGGGGTGGGCGAGGGCGTCGGCGCGGGCGTCGGCGAGGGCTCCTGCGTCGGAGTCGGGGACGGGGTCGGCGTCGGGGAGGGCGACGGCGACGCCGGCTCGGGGGTCGACGGCGTGCCCGACCCTCCGGAGCCCGACGAGCAGCCCACCAGCAGCAACGGGACCAGACAGGCCACCACCCACCGCGAGGACACCGATTCCCCTTCCGCCGTGCCGACCCCGACCCCGACCCCCAGCGTAGGTCGCACACCTGCCTCCGGGAACGGCACGACCCGCCCGCGCACCCGAGTGGGCGCGGGCGGGTCGGCCCCGTCGGACGCGGCGTCAGCCGAGCAGCAGCCCGGGCAGCTCGGCGATCGAACCGAGCACGTGGGTGGCGCCGTCGGCCCGCAGCCGCTCCTCGCGGTGGGCGCCGGTGAGCACGCCGGCCACCACCGCGGCGCCCGCCCGGGTGCCGGTGAGCATGTCGTAGCCGGTGTCGCCGACGACGGCCATCTCGTGGACGGAGTCGGTGCCGGTGCGCAGCAGCGCGGTGAGGGCGAGGTCGGGGTAGGGGCGGCCGCGGCCGGCCTCGGCGGGGCAGAGGGTGAGGTCGGCGATGCCGTGCCAGTCGAGGGCGGTGAGGATGCGGTCCTGGGTGGAGCGGGAGAACCCGGTGGTCAGGACGGTCTTGCAGCCGGCGGTGCGCAGCCGCTCGATGGCCTCGGCGGCACCCGGCAGGGCGGCGCACAGGCCGCCGTCGACCAGCTCGTGGTAGGCGGCCTCGAAGGCGAGGTTGGCCTGCTGGGCCTTCTCCTCCTCGCCGAAGAGGTGCCGGAAGACGGAGATCTTGGACTCGCCCATGGTGGCGCGGACGTGCTCGGCCATACGGGCGTGCTCGGGGGTGCCGGGCTCGACGCCGAGGGCGCCGGCGGCCGCGTCGAAGGCGCGCTCGACCAGTCCGTCGTCGGCGACCGTGGTCCCGGCCATGTCCAGGACGACCAGCTTCACATCAACAGGGTTCATGCGGACAGCCTCCGGCCGCCAGGTGTCCGCAGGTCGTCCAACCAGCGGCCGGGAAGTGAATCACCCGCAAAGTTGTACAGCCAACATGGCCACCCTGGCGGTCATCTCAGCACCTGGGCCCGCAGGTAGTTGCGCCGCCCGAACTGCGGCTCGTCCACCGCCGTGAGCTCCTCCACCTGGAAGCGGTACAGCGCGGCCGCGCCGCCGCCGGCCAGGAACTGCTCGCGGACCTCCGGATCCTGCGCGAAGCCCGGGTACCGGCTCTGATAGGCCTCCAGCGCCGCCTCCGCCTGCCGTCCCCACGCCTCGCCCGCACCACCGGTCAGCTGGATGCCGCGCAGCTGCTCGCCGAAGACCGGCGGCGGCAGGAAGACGGTCGCGGCGGCCCGCGCCTCCTCGGCGAGGTTGAGGCTGTGCCGGGTGGAGCGCTCGCTGACGAAGTACAGCACCAGGTCGGTGTCGTACGCGAAGAAGGCCAGGTTGGCGTGCGGGCCGCGCTCGGGTCCTGCGGTGGCGAGGGTCAGCACCATGCTCTCCGACAGGATGCCCTCGACCCCCTTCGCGAGCTCCTCCGCGGGCCAGTCGCCCTGGGTGACGTCGAGGCGGTACGGCATGGGGCTTCCTTCCGCAGTGCACGTGCGTGGCGGCCAGGCTCACATGCTCTCCCCCGCCGCCGACGCGCACAAGAGGCCCCCGGGGCGCACGCCGCACCAGGTCACCGGGCGAGCACGGTTGACCAGCGCAAAACCGTCCAGTGTGCCTCGGATCCGCACCCCGGTTCGACTTCTTTCCGTCCCGCACCGCACCCGCGGCAACTGGCCGTACCCTGTCAGCCAGCGGCGGCGGAACGCTCGGACGGAGGGGTGGAATTGCAGCGGAGCTCACGGCCGGCGCCGAGGCGGCTGCGCCCGCTCTCCGGCAACGCCCTGGCCAGGGTGCACGAACGCGCGATGGGCGGCGACGCCGCCCCGGACGACCTGCGCCCCGAGATCGGCGACTCCTGGGAACGGCTGCGCCGGATCGGCCTCGACCCCGAACTCGGCCGCAACGTCCGCCGGGTGGGGCCCGCCGAGCTGGAGCACATGCGCCGCGAGAACAGCCTGGACGAGGTCCTGCCGATGCTCCGCTCCACCCTGCTGGCCGGCGACGGCACCCCGCTGGTGCTGGCCATCGCCGGTCCGCGCGGCCACGTGCTCTGGCTGGACGGCGACCGGCCGCTGCTGCGCGACGCCGACCAGATCGGGTTCGAGGAGGGCGCCCGCTGGATCGAGGACGAGGTCGGCACCAACGGCATCGGGATGGCGGTGCGCACCGCCCGCCCGGCCCGGGTCCACTCGGCCGAGCACTACCTGCGCAGCCACCACTCCTGGACGTGCATCGCCGCCCCGATCCGCGACCCGCGCACCGGCCGGCTGGCCGGCGTGGTCAACCTCAGCGGCCCCGCCCACAACGGCGCCCCGTACCTGCGCCAGCTGACCCTGGCCGCCGGCCGGCTGGCCGAGGCCGAACTGCGCGCCCGGCACCTGGAGTCGCTGCACCGGCTGCGGACCGTCGCCGGTCCGCTGCTGGCCCGCTTCGACGGGCCCGCGCTGGTGGTCGACGGCGCGGGCTGGACCGCCGCCGCGGTCGGCCTGCCCACCGTCCCCCGGCTCGCCCTGCCGACCGGGCCGCCGGCGATCGGCCCCGGCGGCACCCGGTGGCTGCCCGAGATCGGCGAGTGCGTGATCGAACCGCTCGCCGACGGCTGGCTGATCCGGCCCACCGGCGGCCCCGCCGCCGAGGTCGCCGAGCAGACCGAGGGCGCCCGGATCCGGCTCGACCTCAGCCGCCCGGACCGGCCGGAGCTGCACGTCACCGGCGCCGCCGGCGACTGGTCGTACCTGCCGAGCCCGCGCCACGCGGAGCTCCTGCTGCTGCTCGCCGTGCACCGCGACGGCCTCTCCGCCGCCCGGCTCGCCGAGGCGCTGTTCGCCGACCCGGCGCGCACCGTCACCGTGCGCGCCGAACTCTCCCGGCTGCGCCGACGGCTGGGCGGGCTGCTCGACCACCGGCCCTACCGGTTCGCGGCCGCCGCCGAGGTCACCGTGGCCGGGCCCGCCGAACCCTTCGACCTGCTGCCCGGCTCCACCGCGCCCGCGATCCGCGACCTGCGCACCGCCCTGGCCGCCGGCACCCACCGCCTGCCCGACGGCCGGTAGCCGAGCGGCTCAGGCGCCGTCCAGCAGCGCCGCGAGCTCGGCGTCGGTCGGCAGCAGGGCCGACTCCTCGTCCTCCGAGACGCACGCGTAGGTCTGCTTCAGCCACGCCCGCACCTGCGGCTTCGACACCTCCAGCAGCGCGCTGCCGTGCGGCGACTCCAGCGCGATGTGCAGCGTGGAGCCGTGGCAGGGGCAGTACGCGGGCCACAGCTTGATGTCGCCCTGGCCGCTCAGCGAGTCCAGCCCGTCCCGCAGCAGTTCACGTGAGAAGACCCAGTCCGCCTCGTCGGGACGGCCCAGGTGGAAGGTCAGTCGCACCTCGTACGGACGGCAGGCGTCGTACCGGAAGCGGGTGCGCACCTCTCCCACCAGGTCCTGCTCCAGTGCGATCCGCAGCGTCAGGACCTCCTCGACCACCGCCGGGGGTGCGGTGCGCCGGCTCTGTTCGCCGCCCGTGGGGGTGGCGGCGAGAGGCTGGTCTGGCGAGGCGGACAGCGGGTCGCACGGCATGACGATCTCTCCGAGGCGGCTGGGTACCGGATCAGCGTGCGCCACCGTTCGGAAAGCGGCAAGGGTTGCAGGGGGTTGCAACCCTCCGGACGGCCGGACATCTCCTCAACTTCCGTACCGCTGACCGCACTCGAATTCACACACCCGTTTCGTCCCGGGTCTGGCGGTCCGTCCGCACGCCGCTGGTAGTCTCCTTCGAACACTGTCAGGAAGGGGAGCCGGGTGGCGCTCCGCGAGCACTCCGCGGCGGTCCACGGCGCCGCACGGAACGGACGGCACGGCCGGCCCAAGCCGTTCGGCGGCCGGTTGCGGCTGCCGACCCTGCGCTTCTCCGGCGCGGCCATGGCGATGTCCACCGTGGTCGGGATCAGCCTGGTCACCACCTGGCTGCTCAACGAGCAGCAGCAGGTCGGCCGGCGTCCGGGCGTCTCGGTCGGTGCCAGCCCGCCGGTGCCCAGCGCGGACGCCGACACCACCGCCACCCCGTCCGCCCCCGCCGAGCCGGACCGCTCCGCCGTCTCCGGCAGCGGCACCGCCACGCCCTCGCTCCGGCCGACCGCCACGCCCACGCCGTCCCACCCGGCCGTCCACCCGGTGCGGGCCTCCGGCACGCCGCTCGCGGCCGGCGGCGGCGTCCCGCCGACCCTGGCCGCGCCGTCCACCAGCCCGAGCGGCTCCCCGACCGGCGCTCCGCCGTCGGCGTCCGTGCCGCCGTCTCCGCCGGCCGTCCCGCAGCCGATCGCCTCCGGGTCCGCCGCCCCGGCCATGTCCGGCCGCGCCGGCCTGGAGTTCCTGGGCCGCTCCGGCACCCGGCACACCCTGCGGCTGACCGTCAACGAGCCGCTGGCCGCCCTGCAGGTCGAGTTCCGGCTCCGCCGCCCGGACGCCCTGCCCGGCACCACCCCGGCCACCGACCTGCCCGGCGCGGTGGTCACCGTCGCCCTCGACCGCGACACCCTGGTCTACCGCTTCACCGTCCCCCCGGACACCGCGCTGCCGGCCGGCACCCACACCTTCTCGATCACCGGCGCCGTCCCGGCCCCGGACCCGACCGCCCCGGCCGAGACCTGGACGGCCTCCGCCTTCGCCCTCACCACCCCGCACGCGGTCACCGCGCGGGGGGCGTTCCTCTAGGGCGTCCCTCCCTGACCGGCCGGGGCGACCCCCCGGCCGGCCCGCAGGCCCCGGTCAGGCCTCCCTGACCCGCTGCGCGCGCCGCAGGTCGTCCAGTTCGTCGCCGATCACCCGGCGCAGCGCCGGCGTCAGCCCGTCGGCCCGCAGGCACTCCTCGGCCAGCCGCACCGTCTCCGCGGTCGCGTACCCGCGCGGGAACAGGAAGTGCCCGAGCATCCGCACCACCGCGTCGCCGCGCCGGGCCGCGCCGAGCAGCTCGGCGAAGTACCGCCGGACGTACTCCTGCTGCTGCTCCTCCGCGCCCGAGCGCCAGAAGCCCTCGGCGGTCGCCCGGATCAGGTGGTTGGACAGCTCCCCGTCGGTGAACATCGCCTGCCAGGCCCGCGCCTTCGCGTCCGGCTCCGGCCGGGCGGCCCGGGCCCTCGCCGCGCCGACCTCCGCCTCCGTGCCGGGGTCGCGGGCCAGCTCGGCGCCGAACTCCGGCTCGCCGGCCCGGCCCCGCGCGGCCAGCCGGGCCAGCGCCACCCAGCGCAGCTCGGGGCTCAGCGAGACCCCTCCCGGCAGTCCGTCTCCGGCCAACCAGGCCTGCAGTTCGGCGAGTTCGGCCTCGCCGACCGAGCTCTCCAGGGCCCCGCGCAGCGCGGCCTGGCGCAGGTTCGGCGTGACGTCCGCGCCGAACAGCAGCGACCGGGCCGCCCCGGCCACCACCGCGAGCCCGGCGGCCCGCCGCTCCGGCGCCAGGTAGCGGCCCGCCACGTCGTTCACCGCGAAGGCGAGCACCGCCTCCACGGTCGACACGACGGTCTCCCCGCCCAGGTGCCGCTCCACCAGGCGCAGGTACTCGGCGGGGGCGAGCTCGCCGTCCCGGACCAGGTCCCGGGCGTGGTCCCAGAGCAGGGCCCGGGTCAGCCCGTCCTCCACCTGGGCCAGCGACTCGGTGACGACCTGCCACGAGGCCTCGTCCAGCCGGATCTTCGCCCAGGTCAGGTCGCCGTGGTTGGGGACGACCAGCTCCGGCTGGTCCTCGACCAGCGCGGGGACGAGCACCCGTCCGCCGGCGGGCACCTCCACGGCCGGCGCGCCGGGCCAGGCCCGCAGGTACGGCTCGACCATGGCGTACCCGCCGACCCCGACCAGGTGCGGCCGGCTGCCCTCGTTCACCACCGCGACCGACCGGACCTTCGCGCCGTCCCGCTCGACCTCGACCCGCAGGGTGTCGACGCCGCTGGTGCGCAGCCACTGCTCCGCCCACCCGTGGACGTCCTTCCCGCTGGCCTCGCCGAGCGCCGCGAGGAAGTCGGCCAGCTCGGCGTTCCCGTACCGGTGCCGGGCGAAGTACGCGTTGATGCCGGCGAAGAACGCCTCGTCGCCCAGCCAGGCCACCAGCTGCCGCAGCACCGAGGCGCCCTTGGCGTACGAGATCCCGTCGAAGTTGACGACCGCCTCGGCGACGCTGCGGGTGCCGTTGCCGGCCACCGGGTGGGTGGAGCCGCGCTGGTCGGCGTCGTACCCCCAGGCCTTGCGGCGGGCCGCGAAGCCGACCCACGCGAGGGTGAACCGGGTCGACTCGGCGGCCACCCGGTAGCCGAGCATCTCGGCGAACGACTCGTTCAGCCACAGGTCGTCCCACCACTTCATGGTGACCAGGTCGCCGAACCACATGTGCGCCATCTCGTGGCAGATCACCATCGCGCGGGACTCGCGGTCGGCGTCCGTCGGCGTCGACCGGAAGAGCATCTCGTCGCGGAAGACCACGCAGCCGGGGTTCTCCATCGCGCCCCAGTTGAACTCGGGCATGAAGGCCTGGTGGTACTCGCCGAACGGGTAGCGCTCCTCGAACAGCTCGTGCAGCCGGTCGAAGGACGCCCGGGTCACCTCGAAGAGCTCGTCGGCCTCCCGCTCCAGCTCGGCCGCGAGCGAGCGGCGCGCGTGCAGGCCCAGCGGGATGCCGTCGTGCTCGCCGGCCACCGAGTGCAGCGGGCCCGCGACGACGGTGAAGAGGTACGTGGAGATCGGCTTCGTCTCGGCGAACTCCCGCCGGCCCTCCTCCCCGGGCCCGGCCGGGGCGCCGTTGGCGAACGCCTTCCAGCCCTGCGGGAGCGTCACGCCCAGTCGGATCGGCGCCTTCAGGTCCGGCTGGTCGAAGCAGGCGAACACCTTGGGCGCCAGGTCCGGCGCGCAGCTCGCGTACAGGTAGACCTCGCCGTCCGCCGGGTCGGTGTAGCGGTGCAGGCCCTCGGCGGTGCGCGAGTAGCGCATGTCCGCCTCGACCAGCAGCTCGTTCTCCGCCGCCAGGCCGGGCAGGGCGAGCCGGTTGCCGTCCAGGTCGGCGGGGTCCAGCGGCCGGCCGTTGAGCACGGCCCGGCGCAGCTCGACCGGTTCCAGGTCGACGAAGCTGTCGCTGCCCGGCTCGGCGCAGCCGAACCTGATCACGGTGGTGGAGCCGAACACGTCGGGGCCCCGGGTGACGTCCAGGTCGATCGTGTAGGAGCGGACGTCGAGCAGGCTGGCACGAAGGATCGCTTCGGTACGTTGCAGAGCTGGCATGCCTGCATGCTCACCCGGGCCCCGGGCAGTGGCAAGGTCTTTCCGCTCGCGGCGTACCGTCAGGTCACATGCCGTCAGGGCGTGCGGCGGGCTAGTGTGCAACCAGGGGCGCGCCGGGCGCGTCCGACAGCGTGTACCGGTCGAGGAGGAGCACGTGACGACGGTCCTGACCCAGGGCGGCAACGCGCCGCTTTCGGCGTCCCGGGTGACGGTCGAGGTGACCGCGCCCAAGCAGCTGGACGTCTCCGGGCTGCTGCTGACGGAGGCGGGCAAGGTCCGCTCGGACGCCGACTTCGTCTTCTTCAACGAGCCCACCGGCCCCGGCGTCACGCACCGTCCCGGTGGCGGCGCGACGCCCGACGCGATCACCGTGGACACCACCGCGGTGCCCGCCGAGATCAGCAAGATCGTGGTGACGGCGAGCCTGGACGACGCCGGCGCGACCTTCGCCGGCACCGAGCCCACCGCCACCGTCCGCGACGCGGACAGCGGCCAGGTGCTGATCACCTTCACCCCGCCGCGACTCAGCCGGGAGACCGCCCTGGTGGTGGTCGAGGTGTACCGGCGCGGCAGCGAGTGGAAGGTCCGCGCGGTGGGCCAGGGCTACGCCGACGGCCTGGCCGGCATCGCCACCGACTTCGGCGTCAACGTCGACGACTCCCCGGCGCCCGCCGCCCCGGCCGCCCCCGTCGCGGCCCCGGTCACCGGCGCCCCGACCCCGCCGCCGATGCCGTCCGCGGCACCGTCCAGCGGCAAGATCACCCTCGACAAGGGCCGGGTCAACCTGGTCAAGGGCGGCTCGGTCTCACTGGAGAAGGCCGGCAAGCCGTTCCTCGCCGCGGTCCGGATGGGCCTCGGCTGGGAGCCGGCCGCGCGCGGCCGCAACGTCGACCTGGACGCCTCGGTGATCGCCTTCGACGCCCAGCGCAAGAAGGTCGACACCGCCTGGTTCATGAAGCTGTCCATCTTCAACGGCGCGATCGCCCACTCCGGCGACAACCTGACCGGCGCCGGCGCGGGCGACGACGAGTCGATCACCGTCCACCTGGACGGCATCCCGCCCGAGGTCTGCGGCCTGGTCTTCGTCGTCAACTCCTTCTCCGGGCAGAAGTTCACCGACGTCACCAACGCCTACTGCCGGCTGCTCGACGCCTCCACCAACGACGAGCTGGTCCGCTTCGACCTCACCCACGCCGAGCCGCGCACCGGGGTCGCGATGTGCAAGCTGGTCCGCCAGTTCTCCGGCGAGTGGGTGATGACCGCCCTCGGCGAGTACGTCGACGCCAAGACCGCCCGTGCCATGGTCAAGCCCGCCGCCGCCATGCTCTGACGACGATCGGAAATCTTCCTGAACGAGGACAAGGTCCGCGAGGCGTAATCCACATCGGCGGCCGCGGCACGGGCGGCCTCGGCTGGGCCCTCGTCCGCTGGAACGACGGCGCGCGACCGGCCGCGAACCTGACCGACGGACCACGGCAACCCGAGTTCGTCACCATGGCCCGCGACGGTCACGCCTCCTGCGGTGTGACGACGGAGGAGTACGACATCCGGCTGGTCCGCTCCGGCCCGAAATCCTGAGCCGACGTGCGAAGGCCGCCGGCCGTCCTGTGGGACGGGCCGGCGGCCTCGGTGCACCCCTGCCAGGGTGGGCTCCAGGGCGGACTCAGCCGCGGGTGGCCATCGCGCGCAGGAAGAAGGTCAGGTTGGCCGGGCGCTCGGCCAGGCGGCGCATGAAGTAGCCGTACCACTCCTGCCCGTACGGCAGGTAGACCCGCATGGTGTTGCCGGCCTCCGCCAGGCGCAGCTGCTCCTCGGGCCGGATGCCGTAGAGCATCTGGTACTCGAAGGAGCCGGCGTCGCGCTTGTTCCAGTCGGCCAGCTGGCCGGCGATCTTGATCATGTTGGGGTCGTGCGAGGCGACCATCGGGTAGCCCTGGCCGGCCATCAGGACCTTGAGGGCCCGCACGTACGCCAGGTCGACGTCCTTCTTGCCCTGGAAGGCAACCGACTCGGGCTCCTTGTAGGCGCCCTTGCAGATCCGTACCCGGGAGCCCTCGGACGCGAAGTCCTTGCAGTCGGCCTCGGTGCGGCGCAGGTAGGCCTGGAGCACGACGCCGAGCCACGGGTAGTCGGCGCGCAGCTCGCGGGCGATCGACAGGGTGGAGTCGGTGGTGGTGTGGTCCTCCATGTCGAGGGTGACCGTGGTGCCGGCGTCCGCGGCGGCGGCGCAGATCCGGCGGGCGTTCTCCAGGGCGATCTTCTCGCCGTCCACCGGCAGGAACTGGCCGACGGCCGAGAGCTTGACCGAGACCTCGGCGCCGGCGGCGAGGCCGGTGTCCTTGAGGGCGGCGAGCAGGTGCTCGTAGGCCAGGGCGGTGTCGGCGGCCTGGTCGGCGTCCTTGGTGTCCTCGCCGAGGTGGTCCAGGGTGACCTTGCGGCCGGTGGCGACGAGCTCGTCGGTGGCGGCGACGGCCTGTTCGAGGCGCTCGCCGGCGACGAACCGGTCGACTATGGCGTGGGTCGGCGGGAACTTCTCGATCACGGTGCGCGCCTTGGGGGAGCGCGACGCGGCGAGGAGGGCGGAACGGAGCATCTTGACTCCTGGAGATGGTTCAGCAGGGGGAGAAGACGGGCGGCGGCGCGGGGGTGGTGCGCCGCCGCCCGGTGAGGAGGCGTCAGCCCATGTGCGGGTAGCGGTAGTCCGTCGGCGGGACGAACGTCTCCTTGATGGAGCGGGTGGAGGTCCAGCGCATCAGGTTCTGCTTGGCGCCGGCCTTGTCGTTGGTGCCGGAGGCGCGGCCGCCGCCGAAGGGCTGCTGGCCGACGACGGCGCCGGTGGGCTTGTCGTTGATGTAGAAGTTGCCGGCGGCGTTGCGCAGCACGTGCATGGCGTGCTGCACGGCCTCGCGGTCCTGGGCGATGATCGAGCCGGTCAGACCGTACGAGGAGGCCGACTCCATCTGCGCCAGCATCTCGTCGTAGTTCTCGTCCTGGTAGACGTGCACGGCGAGGATCGGGCCGAAGTACTCGTCGCGGAAGTACTCGCTCGCCGGGTCCTCGCAGACCAGCACGGTCGGGCGGACGAAGTAGCCGACCGAGTCGTCGTAGCTGCCGCCGGCCAGGATCTCGACCTTCGGGTCGGCCTTGGCTCGGTCGATCGCGGCCTTGTTCTTGGCGAAGGACCGCTCGTCGATGACGGCGCCCATGAAGTTGGCCAGGTCGCTGACGTCGCCCATGGTGAGCCACTCGACCTCGTCGCGGAAGTCGTCCTTCAGCTCGGCCCAGAGCGAGGCCGGGACGTAGGCGCGGGAGAGCGCCGAGCACTTCTGGCCCTGGAACTCGAAGGCGCCGCGGGTCATCGCGGTCTTCAGCACGGCCTTGTCGGCGGTCGGGTGGGCGACCAGGAAGTCCTTGCCGCCGGTCTCGCCGACGATCCGCGGGTAGGTGCGGTAGCCGGCGATGTTCTCGCCCACGGTGCGCCACAGGTGCTGGAAGGTGGCGGTGGAGCCGGTGAAGTGGATGCCGGCCAGCGCGGGGTGCTTGAGGGCGACCTCGGAGACGGCCAGGCCGTCGCCGGTCACCATGTTGATGACGCCCTTGGGCAGGCCGGCGGCCTCCAGCAGCTGCATCAGCAGGTGCGCGGAGTACTGCTGGGTGGGGGACGGCTTCCAGATCACCACGTTGCCCATCAGGGCGGGCGCGGTGGGCAGGTTGCCCGCGATGGCGGTGAAGTTGAACGGGGTGATCGCGTAGACGAAGCCCTCGAGCGGGCGGTGGTCGCTGCGGTTCCACACGCCGTCAGAGGAGATCGGCTGCTCGGCGATGATCTGCCGGGCGAAGTGCACGTTGAAGCGCAGGAAGTCGACCAGCTCGCAGGGGGTGTCGATCTCGGCCTGCTGGGCGGTCTTGGACTGGCCGAGCATGGTGGCGGCGGCCAGGGTCTCGCGCCAGGGGCCGGCCAGCAGGTCGGCGGCGCGCAGGAAGATCGCGGCGCGGGAGTCGAAGGAGAGCGCCTGCCAGGCCGGGGCGGCGGCCAGGGCAGCGTCGATGGCGTCGCGCGCGTCGTCCTGGGTGGCGTTGCGCAGCGTGCCGAGTCGAGCCGCGTGGTTGTGCGGCTGGACGACGTGGATCTCGGAGCCGGCGCCCATCCGGCGCTCTCCGTTGATCGTCATGGTCAGCTGGATCGGCTCCTGGCCGCCCAGCTCCTTCAGCTTCGCCTCCAGCCGGGCCCGTTCCGGGCTGCCGGGGGCGTAGCTGTGGACCGGCTCGTTCACCGGCGCGGGGACCTGGGTCACAGCATCCATGGCGCACGCTCTCCTTCTCGTCATGGGGGTCGGCGAGGGTCGCACGCCGGCCATGAAGAAACGCTATTCCCCGGGACCCGGCCGCCTTGTTGGCCGCGCCGCCAAAGTCCCCCGAATACCGTTGTCGGCCCGGACGAAGGGATCACGGGGCGGTCACGGCGGCCGGTGCTGTCCGCCCGGCTAAACTCGGCCCCACGGACTTGTCCGCCCGGATGAAGCCGCCCGGACGAAGGTGACCCGACCGATGCGCGCCGCCCCGACCGCCACCGGCATCCCGCTGCGCCAGCTGCTGATGTCGCTCGGCGAACCGCTGGTGGAGCTGCAGGCGGCCCCCGCCGGGCTGGACGTGCCGGTCCGGGACGTGGCGATCCTCGACCCGGAGGACCCGCCGGCCGCCGCCCCCGGCGAGCTGGTCCTCGCGATCGGCGCCCGCGGCCGCGCCGCGCTCCCCGCCCTGCGGGCCGCCGGGAAGGCCCGCGCCGCCGCCGTCGCCGTGAAGCTCGACTCCCCCGGCCAGGCCGACGCGCTGCGCGAGGCCGCCACCGAGGCGGGCGTGGCCCTGCTCTCGGTCCGCCGCGAGACCCGCTGGGAGCACCTCGACCTGCTGGCCCGCACCATCATCGCCGGGCCGGACACCCCGGACGCCCCGGACTTCAACGCGGGCGACCTGTTCTCGCTGACCCAGACCGTCGCCGTGCTCACCGGCGGCATCGTCTCCATCGAGGACGCCTCCAGCCGGGTCCTCGCCTACTCCCGCTCCTCCGGCTCCGACGAGGTGGACGAGCTGCGCCGGCAGTCCATCCTCGGCTGGCAGGGCCCGGAGCCGTACCTGGCCAAGCTCCGCGAGTGGGGCGTCTTCCAGCACCTGCGCAGCTCGGACGGCGTGATCGAGATCGACGCCCACCCCGAGCTGGGGATCCGCCGCCGGCTGGCGATCGGCATCCGGGCCGGCGCCCAGCCGCTCGGTGCGATCTGGGTGCAGGAGGGCTCGCAGCCGTTCGCGCCGCTCGCCGAGCAGGCCCTGGTCGGCGCCGCCCGGGTGGCCGCGGCGCAGCTGATCCGGCGCCGCCGCGAGCTGTCCGCGGACGTCCGGCTGACCCGGACGCTGCTCACCGGCCTGCTGGAGGGCTCCACCGGCCCGCAGTCGCTGGCCACCCACCTCGGCCTGGACCTGCGCCGCCCCGCCACCGTCCTGGCGTACACCACCGGCGCCGGCGAGGCCGGTTCCGACCTCGAACTGACCCGCGCCGAGGTGACCGGCCTGATCTCGGTGCACACCGCCGCCCGGCACCGCGGCGCGCTGCTCGCCCCGATCGAGAACCGGGTGTACGTGCTGCTCCCCGAGCTGCCGCCCGGCCTGCCGATCGCCACCCTGCGCAGCTGGGCGCAGGAGGTGGTGGAGGCGGCCCGCGAGCACCTGGGCGTGCCGCTGCGGGCGGCGATCGGCTCGACCGTCGAGGGCCTGGCCGAGGTCCGGTCCTCCCGGGCGCAGGCCGACCGGATCCTCGACGCGATGGGCCGCGGCGGGGTCGTGCCGGATGTCGCCGCGCTGATCGACGTGCAGGCCGAGGTCCTGGTCAGCGAGGTGCTGGCGCTGCTCCAGGAGCGCTCGGAGCTGCGCGACCCGCGGCTGTCGGCGCTCGCCGAGTACGACCGGCGGCACGGCACCCGGCTCGCCGAGTCGGTGCTGGCCTGGCTGGACGCGCTCGGCGAGGTCCGGGTGGCCGCGGACGCCCTCCACATCCACCCGAACACCCTGCGCTACCGGGTCCGCCGCGCCGAGCAGCTCACCGGCATCGACCTGGCGCAGCCGCAGCAGCGGCTCCTGGCCATGCTGCAGCTGCGCCTGGCCGAGTAACGGGCCGTCAGCGGCCGCAGCGGTGCCAGGGGCCGGTGATCGCCAGCATGATGCCCGGGTCCTGGATGTTGGCGAACAGCGTGTGCCCGTCGTGCGAGAAGGTCACGCCGGTGAACTCGCTGAACTCCGGCGCGTCCGCGGTGCCCAGGTTGAGCTCGTTGCGGGCCAGCGCGTAGGTGCGGCCGTCCTCGGTGGTGCCGAACAGGTGCTGCTGGCCCTCGCCGTCCTCGGCGATGATCAGGCCGCCGTGCGGGGAGACGGTGATGTTGTCCGGGCCGTCGAAGTTGCCCCGGTCGGCCCACACGTCGGGGTTGACGCCGAGGATCACCTTGAGCGTCAGGGTGCGCCGCGCCGGGCTGTAGAACCACACCTGCCCGTCGTGCTGCAGCGGCGACTCCTCGCGGGCGTAGGAGGAGACGAAGTACACGCCCTCGTCGCCCCACCACATGCCCTCCAGCTTGCGGGCCCGGGTGATCTCGCCGTCCTTGAACTGCTTGCGGACCGGGGTGGTCTGGGCGTCGCGCTCGGGCACCTTGACCCAGTCCACGCCGTAGACGGTGCCCGGCTGGGTGGCCCGGGAGAGGTCGTCGACGAGCTTGCCCTGCTTGTCGAAGACCTTGAAGGCCTCCAGCACGCCGGCGTCGTCGGCGAGGGTGCGCAGCTTGCCCTTGCCGTGCTTGAAGCCGGCCGGCGGGGTCCAGCGGAACAGCAGGCCGTTGGGCTTGGACGCGTCCTCGGTGAGGTAGACGTGACCGCGGCGCTCGTCGACCACGACGGCCTCGTGGGCGTACCGGCCGAAGGCCTTGATCGGCTTCGGGTCGCGGTTGGCCTCCTGGTCGTAGGGGTCGACCTCGAAGATGTAGCCGTGGTCCTTGGTCATGCCGTTCTGGCCGGCCTTGTCCTCGGTCTCCTCGCCGGACAGCCAGGTACCCCACGGGGTGGCGCCGCCGGCGCAGTTGGTGGAGGTGCCGGCGATGCCGACCCACTCGGTGACCTGCTTGCCGCCCTTGCGGACCTCGACGACGGTGCAGCCGCCGGCCGCGGCCGGGTCGTAGACGTGGCCCTCCAGCAGCGGCACCGGGTACTTCCAGTTGGCCCGCGGGCCCTTGAGCTCGTGGTTGTTGACCAGCACGGTGCCGCCGTGGCGGCCCTTGAACGCGGCGGTGCCGTCGTGGTTGCTGGGGGTGGACTCGCCGGTGTCCAGGGTGGTGCGGCCGGAGTAGGTGACGATCTCGTACCGGAAGCCCTTGGGCAGCGCCAGGATGCCGTCCGGGTCGGGGACCAGCGGGCCGTAGCCGAGCGCGGTGGACGCGCCCTGGGCCGCCGCGGCCTCGCCGCCCGCCGGGGCGGCGATCGCGCCCGGCGCGGTGGCCAGCACCTCGGCGCTGCCGGCGATCAGCACGCCGGCGCCGAGCAGGGTCGAGCGGTTGACGAAGTCCCGGCGGGACAGCTCCATGGCGGGTCGCTCCTGGGAAGAGGGGATGCAGGTGGCGGCCAGACTCCGCGTGCCGGGTGAACCGTGCGTGAAGCCGACACGTCGTCAGCGTGCCGATTGCCCGACCGTATTGCCCCGACCATTCCCCTCCATGACGAGCCCTTTACCCGCCCGCTCAGTGCTGGGTACGCTCGATCCGCCACTGCTCCCAGGCCGTCAGCCAGGCGTCCTCGCCGCCGCCGGGCAGCTGGTCGCCGCCGGACCACATCCGCTCCCAGGCGCGCTGCGCCGGCAGGCTCGGCACCTCGCTGGCGAACACGGTGTAGCGCACGACCTCCTCCACGGCCGCCAGCCCCTCGGGCGTGCCGATCAGCCACTCGGTGTGCTGGGCCAGCCGGGTCAGGTGGTTGACCATGGCGGCGACCGCCTCGGTCGCCTCGTCGCGGTCCTCCGAGGCCAGCCGCATCTGCTGGCGCACCGCCGCCTCCCAGCGCAGCGCCTTCGCCTCCCCGCGCAGCCGCCGCGGCAGCCGCTGCGCCCGGCCGACCCGCAGCTGGGCCTCCATCGCCACCGCCTCGGCCACGCTGTGCTCGACCACCTCGCGGTGCGCCTCCAGGCCGGTGGCCGGCGGCAGCACCCGCTCCTCGATCGGGACGTTCCGGGAGCGCTGGCGCAGCGAGAGCTGGCGCAGCAGCGCGGTGCGGCCGGTGATGTAGCGCTCGAAGTCGTCGACCCGGCGCAGCTCGACCCCGCCGGGGTCGACGCCCCGGCCGGTCACCGTCACCGTGATGCCGTCCACCCGCAGCCGCCCGGCCCACACCGCGCCGGCCGGGCCGTCCGCCCGCCGGTCCTCGTGGATCTGCACCGCCCGCGGCTCGCCGTCCACCGTGATCCACTCGCGCAGCGCGCGCACCCGGCCGGGGCCGTCGCCCTCGTCGATGTCGAGCTGCTCGTAGACCCGGTCGCGCTCGTCCTCGACCACTTCCTCCAGCTCCGGCAGCGGGCCGCCGCGCTCGGCGCCGGGCCGGTAGGTGCGCACCGTCACGTACGGGCCGTCGACCGAGCTCCAGTCGCCCGAGCGGACCTCCACCCAGCCGAGCTCGCCGTTGAACACCTCGTACTCGGCGAGCGCGTCGACCGGCTCCACACCGGTCGGTGCACTCCAGCCGTCGTGCGCCCCCACCGCGTGGCCCGCGCCCCCCGGGGCGCCCGGCACGCCGGCGTCGACCGCGAACACCGGGAAGCCCGCGTCCGCCAGCACCTCGCGGTGGTGCGCCTCGTGGTCGGCGTAGTAGTCCTCGGGGTCCTGGGGCCTGCTCGTGCGCTGCCTCGTCATTCCTCGCCGCACCCCCGGGTACTCGCCTCGCTGTGGTCCTCCCGGCCCGGCTGGCCGGCCCCTCCGCCACCACCACCCGCACCGCGTCCGCCCCACGATACGGCCCCGGCACCTGCTGGGCCATCAGCTTCCCCCGTACGGTTGCCGGATGCCGCCCGCCGCCGCGCCACCGCGCGCCTGTCACCGCCCTTGCCTACGCTGGCCGGCATGACCGAGACCGCGGGCTTCCCCGCACGCATCAGCATCGTCACCCTCGGGGTGACCGACCTCGCGCGCAGCTCCGCCTTCTACGAGGCGCTCGGCTGGCAGCGCTCCTCCGCCTCCAGCCCGGAGATCGTCTGGTTCCGCACCGCGGACTCCGTGCTCGGCCTCTTCCCCACCGAGGAGCTGGCGGCCGACGCCGGGGTCCCGGCCGACGAGGGCGAGCCGACCTTCCGGGGCGTCACCCTCGCCGTCAACCTGGAGTCCACGGAGGCCGTCGACACCGCCCTCGCCGTCGCCGTCGACGCCGGCGCCACCGTGGTCAAGCCGCCCAAGCCCACCAGCTGGGGCGGCTACTCCGGCTACTTCGAGGACCCGGACGGCCACCTATGGGAGCTGGCCCACAACCCGTTCTTCCCTTTCACCGCCTCGGGCCAGCTCGACCTGCCCTGACGGGCGCCCGCGGGGGGCGCTCCGCTACTGGTCCGTCCCCTGCCGGCTCCTCGCCTTGAAGGCGGCCTTCCGGGCCTCCTTGGCCACCGTCCGGTCGATGTGCAGCTCGCCGATCGTCTCCAGCACGTCCGCCGTGTACGGGTGCGGAACCCGCCACAGCTCGCCGAAGTAGCTGGCCGGGTTGTCCGTCACCGGCAGCTCCGCCACCAGCCGGCGCAGGCGCACCGCGTCGCCGCCGCCGCCGGCCAGCATCACCGCCGCGAACGAGTCGACCATCCGCCACAGCGCCACCGGCCGCTCCGGCGCGTCGACCTCGACGCCGTGCTCGCGCAGCCACTCCCGGGCCAGCCCGCCCAGCTCCGGGTCGTCCACCACCTCGCGGGCGGCGTCCACCGCCGGGTCGCCGATGTCCGTCAGCATGCTCGCCATCAGGTAGCGCCGGACCGGGCCGCCCGCGTCCCGCCCCCGGGCGGCGGCCAGCAGCTCGCGCACGCCGGCGGTCGGCTCCCGCCGGGCCAGCCAGAGCTGCACCTCCCGCTCGGGCATGGTGTTGGGGCTGTCCAGCAGGCCCTGCAGCAGGGCCGCGCCGTCGCCCTCGGCCAGGTCGCCGATCAGCGGCGCGTCGTACCCCTCCTCCAGCAGCCACTGGCGGATCGCGTACTGCCCGAGCGGGGTCAGCCGCGCCGTGCCGAACCGGGCGGCGTCCTCGTCGGTCAGCGGCTCGTCCCGCTCCGCCTCCTCGGCGGGCGCGCCCCCGTCCTCCGCGTCCTCCTCCTCGAACAGGTCCGGGTCGATCGGCCGGTGCTCCAGCAGGCCGAGCTCGGCCAGGTCGCCGAGCATCGGGTCGAGCGCCACCATCACGTCCGTGATGTCGCCGAGCATCCCCTCGTCCGGCTCCTCGCCGTCGGGGACGACCAGCAGCGCCGCCAGCACCCCGAGCGGCACCGTCTCGGCGCCCGGCTCGGCGAACGCCGTGGTCTCGTACAGCACCTGCAGGGCCTCGTCGAGCAGCTCCGCCGCGGAGTCCCGGGCGTCCTCGACGTCGGCGAGGCCGTCCTCGTCGGCGTCCTCCCGGCCGGCGTCGCCGTCCGGGTCGACCGAGTCGGCCTCCGCGGCCAGCTCGCGGACCAGGGTCGCGGCCTCAAGCCACAGCTCCAGCACCGTCTCCGGGTCGCGCTGCTCGACCGCCTCCAGGTCGGGGCCGGGGATGGCGACGTGCGTGCCCTCCGCCGTCGTCCCGGTCTCCACCAGGTCCAGGTCGCAGGCGAGCGCCCACGCCCGCAGCGCCTCCACCACCGCGTCCCCGTCGACCGGCCCCTCCTCTGGCGCCAGGCCGAGCAGCCGGGCCGCCGCCTCCCGGTCGTCGCCGGTCAGGTCGCCGTGCTCGTCCACCGAGCGGTGCGGGGCCGTCCAGCGGGCCAGCCGGACCACCCGGTCGATCAGCGGCACGGCCAGCGCGGCGGCGACCAGCTCCTCCTCCGGCGGCAGGGAGATCGGCGGGACCAGGACCGCGACGTCGTCCAGCTCCTCGTCGCCGCCGTTCTGCGCGCCGTACAGGTCGGCCAGGTCGAAGTCGGCCGGCAGCAGGCCCTCGCGCGGCTCGCCGCCGTCCTCGGAGGACGGGTGGTCAGAAGTGAAACGGCTGCGTCCGGGCATCGTTGCGAGCTCTCCCGTGGTCGCTGTGGGCACCTGGTGGGCGCCGCGTGGGTCCGGCCGGCGGACCGGGTGGGCGACCGGTCCGGGACCGAGGCGTAATCGGTCCATCGACCCAGCGTATCGGCCGCGGGCCGCCCCCGCCCGACCTGAGGGGTGCGCGTCACACCCCGCGCGCGCCGGTCCGGCCCCGCGGACCACGTATCCTTCGGTAGGCACCTGCGCACACCCCGCGCCCGCCGTCCCCGGGGCAACGAGGCCCCGGACCCCTTCCGTACGCACATCCCCGCCCCACCCGGGCGCTGTCGCCGTGCCGCCACCCCAGGCCCCGGCCTGCCCCGGTGGTGCCCGGCCACAGGAGACCCCTGCCATGGCGGACCTCTCCCCCGCCGGCTCCGGACTGACCACGGTTCAGTACGCCGGACGCCGACTGTCGGAGGCCCTGCTCCCGCTGGAACTGGCACCGCGCCAGCAGCTCCAGCTCTCCGCGATCAGCCGCTGGAACGCGCTGCGCGGCATCCGCGTCGGCCTGGTCGCCGGCGCCCTCCTGCTCCTGCTGATCGGCGCCAACCTGGCCACCCCGATCTACCCGGTCCTCCAGCAGCAGCTCGGCCTGACCGCGCTGGACACCACCGTCCTGTTCACGGTGTACGTGTTCGCGCTGGTGCCGGTGCTCGCCGCGGTCGGCCACTGGTCCGACCACCTCGGCCGCCGCGCGATGATCCTGCCCGCCGTCGCCCTGGCCGCCGCCGGCGACGCGGTCTTCGCCACCGCCGGCAGCTTCTGGCAGCTCGCCGCCGGACGCGCCGTCCAGGGCGTCGCCGTCGGCCTCTCCACCGGCGCCGCCGGTGCCGCCCTCGGCGACCTGCTGCCCGACCGCCCCACCCTGGCCGCCAAGCTCACCCTGGCCTGCTCGGCCGGCGGCGTGGCCCTCGGCCCGATCGCCGGCGCCGCCCTCTCCGGCGGCGAACACCCGCTGCTCACCCCGTTCCTGGTGCACGCGGTCGCCCTGCTGGTGCTCTGCGTGCCGCTGGCGCTCGTCCACCCCCGGATGCCCGGCTCGCTCCGCCCGCCGACCTCCCCGCCGCGCATCACCACCCCCGCGCACCTGCGCCCGCAGCGCCTGCGGCTGCCCCGCACCGGCCGCCGCGAGTTCCTGCTCGCCGCCGGCGCCGGCTTCGTCTCGTACGGCGTCTTCGGCGTCTACCTGGCGCTCGCCCCGGCGTTCTCCTCCTCGCTGCTGCACACCACCTCGCACCTGACCGGCGCCGTGGTCGCGGCCCTGCTGCTGGGATCCTCCGCCGCCGCCCAGCTGCTCGTCCCGCCGACCGCCGACCGGCTGGTCATCGCCCTCGGCATGACCGGCCTCGCGGCCGGCCTCGGCCTGGTGGTCGCCGCCCAGTACACCGGGACGCCCGCGCTGCTCTTCATCGGCAGCGTCCTCGGCGGCGTCTGCCAGGGCGTCGCCTTCCGCTCGCTGTTCACCACCGCCGTCGCCGCGATGGACCCGGCCCGCCGCGGCAGCGAGCTCTCCACCCTCTGGGTGGTCGTCTACCTCGGCTCCTCCGCCCCCATCATCGCCGTCGGCGCCCTCACCCAGCGCTACGGCCTGCTCCCCGCCGTCAGCGGCTTCGCCTCCGTCGCCGCCCTCGCCTGCCTCGCCCTGGCCGCCGCCACCCTGACCACCCGCCACCGGCGCGGCCCGCAGGCGTCCTGAGAGCACGTCCGGCGATTCCCGTCGGATCAGCAGGGACGCTCCCCCGGCCGGAGGCCGGGGGAACGTCGGCGACCGATGAGGAGCCGCCGAGGTACGCGCTCCGGCGGGGGCGTCGAACGGGCCTCAGAACTTCCAGGCCATCGTCGGGTTGGCGGAGCAGGTCCACTGCTGGACGGTGGCGCCGTCGGTCTTCTGGGAGTTCTCGACCTCCAGGCACTTGCCGCTGTTGCGGTTGACCAGCTGGCGGTTGCCGGTGCCGCGGATCTCCCAGTGCTGGGCGGCGGAGCCGTTGCAGGTCCACTGCTGGGCGTGCACGCCGTCGGCGGTTCCTCCGCCGGTCGGCTGGAGGCACTTGCCGCTGTTGACGTTGCGGATCTCCCAGCTGTCGCCGACCCAGTGCAGGATCCACTGCATGGTGGGGTTGGCGGAGTAGGTCCACTGCTGGGCCCGGCCGCCGTCGGCGGTGACGGAGTTCTCGATCTCCAGCGCCTTGCCGCTGTTGGCGTTGAGGATGCCGCCGCGGATGTCGGCGGGCGGCGGTGCGGCAGTGGTCGCCGGGGCGGTCGGCTGCGCGACGGTGGCGGAGGCGGAGGGCTTCGCCCCGGCGGTGGCCGACGCACTGCGCGAGGCGCTCGCGGAGGCGGACGCCGAAGCGGTGGCGGAGGCCGGGGTCGAGGCGGAGGCGGAGCCCGTCCCGGACGGGGAGGGCTGCTCCGGGGCCGGCCGGGCGGCTTCGGCGGTGCCGGACGGGCCCGCCCCGGCGGCGGTGCCGGACGTCGGCCCGCCGCCGCCGGAGAGGCCGACCGCGACGGCCGAGACCGCGCCGACGGCGAGCACCGCGCCGCCCACCGCGGCCCCGACCCGCAGACGCCTGCGCCGTACCGTCTCGCGTTCGTTCTGCTCGGCCAGCGCCGCCCAGTCCGGCTCGCCGTTCCCCGCCCCGTAGATCATGGACCGGGATTGTAGTACCGGGCCGGAACGCGCCGAGGGGCGCGGGATGACCCGCGCCCCTCGGCGATGAAACGGCAGCTGCCTCAGACGTTGAAGCCCAGCGCGCGCAGCTGGTCGCGGCCCTCGTCGGTGATCTTGTCCGGGCCCCACGGCGGCATCCAGACCCAGTTCAGCCGCAGGTCCTTGACCAGGCCGTCGGTGGCGGTGCGGGCCTGGTCCTCGATGACGTCGGTGAGCGGGCAGGCCGCCGAGGTGAGCGTCATGTCGACGGTGGCGACGTCGCCCTCGTCGATGTGGATGCCGTAGATCAGGCCGAGGTTGACCACGTCGATGCCCAGCTCGGGGTCGACGACGTCCATCAGGGCCTCGCGGAGGTCCTCGACGGACACCGTGCCCACGCTGGTGAAGCCGACGGCGGACTCCTCCGCCGTTTCGGCCCCGGTCTCCGGGGTGTCACTCATCAGTTCAGTCCGTTTCAGTCGTTGATGGCGGGCTGCTGGCCGAGCGCCTTGGCGGTGGCGTCCTTCCAGGCCATCCAGCTCAGCAGGGCGCACTTGACCCGGGCCGGGTACTTGGAGACGCCGGCGAACGCGACGGCGTCCTCCAGCACCTCCTCGTCGCCCTCCTGCTGGCCCTTGCTCTGCATGAGCTCCAGGAAGGCCTCCTGGACGGCCTGCGCGTCGCCGACGGTCTTGCCGACCACGAGGTCGTTCAGCACCGAGGCGCTGGCCTGGCTGATCGAGCAGCCCTGCGACTCGTAGGAGACGTCGGCGACCACGGCGCCGTCGAGCCGCACCCGCAGGGTGATCTCGTCACCGCAGGTCGGGTTGACGTGGTGGACCTCGGCGTCGCCGTCCCGCAGCCCCTTGCCGTGGGGGTTGCGGTAGTGGTCCAGGATGATCTCCTGGTACATCGAGTCGAGCTTCATGCCGTCACCTCACCTCAGCCGAAGAAGTTGCGGACGTGGTGCAGGCCGTCGATGAGCGCGTCCACCTCGGCCGGCGTCGAGTACAGGTAGAACGACGCCCGGGTGGTCGCCGGAATTCCGTACCGGAGGCAGACCGGCCGCGCGCAGTGGTGGCCGACGCGCACGGCGATGCCCTGCTCGTCGAGGACCTGGCCCACGTCGTGCGGGTGGATGTCGCCGAGCGTGAAGGAGATCGCCGCGCCGCGGTCGACGGCCGTGCGCGGGCCGATGATCCGCAGGTCGGGCACCTCGGCCAGGCGCTCGATCGCGTACTCGGTGATCGCGTGCTCGTGGGCCGCGATGCGGTCCATGCCGATCGCCGACAGGTAGTCGACGGCCGCGCCGAGGCCGACCGCCTGGGCGATCGGCGGGGTGCCGGCCTCGAACTTGTGCGGCGCGGGGGCGTAGGTGGACGAGCCCATGGTGACGGTCTCGATCATCTCGCCGCCGCCGAGGAACGGCGGGAGGTCCTCCAGCAGCTCCTGGCGGCCCCAGAGCACGCCGATGCCGGTCGGCGCCAGCATCTTGTGCCCGGTGAAGGCGACGAAGTCGGCCTCCAGCGCCTGCACGTCCAGCACCATGTGCGGGGCGGCCTGCGAGGCGTCGATGCAGACCAGCGCGCCGACCGACTGGGCCTTGCGGACGATGGTCTCGATCGGGTTGACGGTGCCGAGCAGGTTGGACACCAGGGTGACCGAGACCACCTTGGTCTGCTCGGTGATCAGCTCGTCGATGTTGGACAGGTCGAGCCGGCCCTCGTCGGTGAGCCCGAACCACTTCAGCTTGGCGCCGGTGCGCTGCGCGAGCAGCTGCCACGGCACGATGTTGGAGTGGTGCTCCATCTCGGTGATGACGATCTCCGCGTCCGCGTCCACGCGGTACGGCTCGTCGGCCCAGCCGAGCATGTTGGCGACCAGGTTGAGCGACTCCGAGGCGTTCTTGGTGAAGATCACCTCGTCCCGGCTGGGCGCGTTGACGAACGCCGCGACCTTGTCGCGGGCGCCCTCGTACAGCGCCGTGGCCTCCTCGGCGAGCACGTGCACGCCGCGGTGGACGTTGGCGTTGTGCCGCTCGTAGTAGGCGTTGAGGGCTTCGAGCACCTGGCGGGGCTTCTGCGAGGTGGCCGCGTTGTCCAGGTAGACCAGCGGCTTGTCGTCGTGCAGCAGCCGCTGGAGGACCGGGAAGTCCTTGCGGATCGCGTCGGTGTCGAGCAGACCGGGCAGGCCGGTCGTCAGGTTCGTCACTCGGAAGCGCCGCCCTTCACGTAGCTCTCGTAGCCCTCTTCCTCCAGCTTGTCGGCGAGCTCGGCGCCGCCGGACTCGACGATCTTGCCGCCCGCGAAGACGTGCACGTGGTCGGGCTTGATGTAGCGCAGGATGCGGGTGTAGTGGGTCACCAGCAGGGTGCCGACCTCGCCGCTCTCGCGGACCCGGTTGATGCCCTCGGAGACGATCCGCAGCGCGTCGACGTCGAGGCCGGAGTCGGTCTCGTCGAGGATCGCGATCTTCGGCTTGAGGAGCTCCAGCTGGAGGATCTCGTGGCGCTTCTTCTCGCCGCCGGAGAAGCCCTCGTTGACGTTGCGCTCGGCGAACGCCGGGTCCATGTGCAGGGCGGCCATCGCCTCCTTGACCTCCTTGACCCACAGCCGCAGCTTGGGGGCCTCGCCGCGGACGGCGGTGGCGGCGGTGCGCAGGAAGTTGGAGACCGAGACGCCCGGGACCTCGACCGGGTACTGCATGGCCAGGAAGACGCCGGCGCGGGCGCGCTCGTCGACCGACATCTCCAGCACGTCCTCGCCGTCGAGCAGGACCGAGCCGCCGGTGACGGTGTACTTCGGGTGACCGGCCAGCGAGTAGGCGAGGGTCGACTTGCCGGAGCCGTTGGGGCCCATGATGGCGTGGGTCTCGCCCTGCTTCACGGTCAGGTCGACGCCCTTCAGGATCTCCCGGGGGCCGTTCTCGGCCTCGACGGAGACGTGCAGGTCGCGGATTTCAAGGGTGGCCATATGTACTCAGGACTCCTGGTTGACGGAGACGAGCACATCGTCCCCTTCGATCTTTACGGGGTAGACAGCGACCGGCTTGGTGGCGGGCAGCCCGGACGGCTTGCCGGTGCGGAGGTCGAAGCTGGAGCCGTGCAGCCAGCACTCGATCATGCAGTCCTCGACCTCGCCCTCGGAGAGGGAGACGTTGGCGTGCGAGCAGATGTCGTTGACGGCGAAGACGCCCTCGTCGGTCCGCACGACCGCCACCGGGACGCCGTTGAGCTCGACGCGCTTCGGGACGTCCTCCTGGAGCACGCTCAGCGAGCAGGCACGGAGGTACGTCATGCGACGGTCTCCTGCAGCTCGGCCTCGATCTTCTCCATCAGGCGGTCCTGGATCTCGGCGACACCGATCTGCTGGACCAGCTCGGCGAAGAAGCCGCGCACCACCAGGCGGCGGGCCTCGTCGGCCGGGATGCCGCGGGACTGCAGGTAGAACAGCTGCTCGTCGTCGAAGCGGCCGGTCGCCGAGGCGTGGCCGGCACCGGCGATCTCACCGGTCTCGATCTCCAGGTTGGGGATCGAGTCGACCCGGGCGCCGTCGGTGAGCACCAGGTTGCGGTTGAGCTCGTAGGTGTCGGTGCCCTCGGCCGCCGCCCGGATCAGCACGTCGCCGACCCAGACCGCGTGCGCGTCCTGGCCCTGCAGCGCGCCCTTGTAGGCGACGTTGGAGCGGCAGTGCGGGGTGTCGTGGTCGATCACCAGGCGGTGCTCGAGGTGCTGACCGGCGTCGGCGAAGTACAGGCCGAACAGCTCGGCCTCGCCGCCGGGGGCCGCGTAGTTGACCCGCGGGTGGAGGCGCACCAGGTCGCCGCCGAAGGTCACCACGACCGACTTGAAGGAGGCGTCCCGGCCGACCAGCGCGTTGTGCTGGGCGACGTGGACGGCCTCGCGCTCCCAGTCCTGCACCGAGACGAAGGTCAGCTTCGCGCCGTCGCCGACCAGCAGCTCGACGTTGGCGGCGCGGGTGCCGGTGCCGGTGTGGTTCAGCACCACGACCGCCTCGGCGAACGGCTTGACGTCGACCACCACGTGGGCGAAGTTGACGCCGCCCTCGCCGTGCACGTCGATCCTGACCGGCTCGGTCAGCACCGCGTCCTTGGGGACGGTGACCACCAGGGCCTGGTCGAAGGCGGAGAACGCCTGCGCGGCGACACGGTCCACCGGGGTGCCGGCCTTGCCCAGGCGGGCGTCGTCGCGGCCGACGGTCTCGGCGGTGACGCCCTCCGGCAGGCCGAGCTCGATCTTGTCCTCGCCGCGGGCGGACTCGGCAGCGGAGCCGTCGTGCAGACCGCCGAGGCGGTGCAGCGGGGTGAACCGCCAGTCCTCCTCGCGGCCGTGCGGCACCGGGAAGTCGTTCACGTCGTACGAGGGCTTGACCGCGACGCGGGCGTCGATCGGCTGCTGCACGGTGGGCCGGCCGGTGCCCGGACCGGCCAGCTGCGCGCCGGCACCGGCCGTGCCGACCTCGATCGACCCGGCAGTGGTGGCACCGGTGGTGTTCTGAACCTCAGCCATGGCTGTTCGTGTTGCTCTCTTCCTCGGAAATCAGTGGACGGGGGCGGGCCGGGGCGTCAGCCGACCGAACCCTCCATCTGCAGCTCGATCAGCCGGTTGAGCTCCAGGGCGTACTCCATCGGCAGCTCGCGCGCGATCGGCTCGACGAAGCCGCGCACGATCATCGCCATCGCCTCGAACTCGGTCATGCCGCGGCTCATCAGGTAGAAGAGCTGGTCCTCGGAGACCTTGGAGACGGTCGCCTCGTGGCCCATCGACACGTCGTCCTCGCGGACGTCCACGTACGGGTAGGTGTCCGAGCGGGAGACGGTGTCCACCAGCAGCGCGTCGCACAGCACGTTGGACTTGGCGCCCTTGGAGCCCTCGCCGATCTCGATCAGACCGCGGTACGAGGTCCGGCCGCCGCCGCGCGCCACCGACTTGGAGACGATGTTCGAGGAGGTGTTCGGCGCCATGTGGACCATCTTCGCGCCGGCGTCCTGGTGCTGGCCCTCGCCCGCGAAGGCGATCGACAGGGTCTCGCCCTTGGCGTGCTCACCCATCAGGTAGACCGCCGGGTACTTCATGGTGACCTTGGAACCGATGTTGCCGTCGATCCACTCCATGGTCGCGCCCTCGTACGCCACGGCGCGCTTGGTGACCAGGTTGTAGACGTTGTTCGACCAGTTCTGGATGGTCGTGTAGCGGCAGCGGCCGCCCTTCTTGACGATGATCTCCACGACCGCGGAGTGCAGCGAGTCCGAGGAGTAGATCGGCGCGGTGCAGCCCTCGACGTAGTGGACGTAGGCGTCCTCGTCGACGATGATCAGCGTCCGCTCGAACTGGCCCATGTTCTCGGTGTTGATCCGGAAGTAGGCCTGCAGCGGGATGTCGACGTGCACGCCCTTCGGCACGTAGATGAACGAGCCGCCGGACCACACCGCGGTGTTCAGCGCGGCGAACTTGTTGTCGCCGGCCGGGATGACGGTGCCGAAGTACTCCTTGAAGAGCTCCGGGTGCTCCTTCAGCGCGGTGTCGGTGTCCAGGAAGATGACGCCCTGCTCCTCCAGGTCCTCGCGGATCTGGTGGTAGACGACCTCCGACTCGTACTGCGCGGCGACACCGGCGACCAGGCGCTGCTTCTCCGCCTCCGGGATGCCGAGCCGGTCGTAGGTCGCCTTGATGTCGGCGGGCAGGTCCTCCCAGGACGCGGCCTGCTTCTCGGTCGAGCGCACGAAGTACTTGATGTTGTCGAAGTCGATGCCCGACAGGTCGGAGCCCCAGGTCGGCATGGGCTTCTTGCCGAAGAGCTTCAGGCCCTTGAGACGCAGGTTGAGCATCCACTCGGACTCGGACTTCTTCGCCGAGATGTCGCGGACCACGTCCTCGCTCAGGCCGCGCTTGGCGGCGGAGCCGGCCACGTCCGAGTCGGCCCAGCCGTACTCGTAGTTGCCCAGGCCTTCGAGCTCGGGGTGTGCGATGTCAGTCATGCGAGGTTCCTCCGCGCGGACGAGCCGTTTTCATTGGGGGACGTACCGGCAGTCGGCACTGCACCGGGCCCCTTGGCGGGGGACGGTGCGGCACCGGATGCCGGCACATACGTGGTGCAGACCCCGTCGCCGTGGGCGATGGTGGCCAGCCGTTGCACATGGGTGCCCAGGAGCTGCGAGAAGACCTCGGTCTCCGCCTCGCAGAGCTGCGGGAACTGCTCGGCGATGTGCGCGACCGGGCAGTGGTGCTGGCAGAGCTGGGCGCCCGCCAGAGCCGTCGTGGCGGCCGCGGACGGCACTCGCCGCACCGTGGCAGCGTACCCGTCGGCGCTCAGCGCCTCGGCGAGCGCCTCGGCGCGCCGGTCGGCCCCGGCCTGCTCGACGGTGGTCAGGTACTTCTGGCCCTGCTTGGCGAAGCGGGCCCGGGCGAAGGCGGCGACCGCCTCCTCGCCCGCCGTGCCGCCGCCGACCGCCTCCGAGATCCAGCGCAGCGCGTCGGCCGCGAGCTGGTCGTACGCCTGGTAGAAGGCGTCCCGGCCGGACTCGGTCAGGGCGAACACCTTGGCCGGACGGCCTCGGCCCCGGCTGCCGTAGACCCGCTGCTCACGGGACTCGACCAGGCCGGCGGCGGCCAGCGAGTCCAGGTGGCGGCGGACCGCGGCGGCGGTCAGGCCCAGGCGGCTGGCCAGGTCGGCGGCCGAGGACGGCCCGTGGTCCAGGATCGAACGGGCGACCCGGTCCCGCGTCGCCCGGTGGCCCTCCAGCAGGACCTCCGCCGCCGTCGCGGGCACGGCACAGCCGGGGCCCGACTCGGGCTCCCCGTTCTGTGCGGTGTGCTCGCGCATGTTTTTCACAACACGATTGTTGCGTAATTACTTCCGCAGAGACAAGCCGTGACCCACGCCTCACCGGTGGCCTCCATCACGCAGGCAAGCCTTACCTGGGGGCCGCCGTGAGCTGCTCCTACACTCGCCGGTATGCATGCAGACCCCGCCGTCGAGGTGACCGGACTGGTCAAGCGGTACGGCTCCAAGGCGGCCGTGGACGGCCTCGACCTCACCATCGCGCGGGGCAGCGTCACCGCCGTCCTCGGGCCCAACGGCGCAGGCAAGACCACCACGATCGAGACCTGCGAGGGCTACCGCCGCCCCGACGCGGGCACCGTCCGCGTGCTCGGCCTCGACCCGGTCGCGGACGCCGCGGCACTCAAGCCCCGGATCGGCGTGATGCTCCAGTCCGGAGGCGTGTACGCGGGAGCGCGCGCCGTCGAGATGCTCCGCCACACCGCCAAGCTCTACGCCGACCCGCTGGACGTCCCTTCGCTGGTCGAACGCCTGGGCCTGGAATCCTGCGGCCGCACCACCTACCGACGGCTCTCCGGCGGCCAGCAGCAGCGCCTCGCACTCGCCATGGCCGTGGTCGGCCGCCCCGAACTCGTCTTCCTCGACGAACCCACCGCCGGCCTCGACCCGCAGGCCCGCCGCGCCACCTGGGACCTGATCGCCGACCTCCGCCGCGACGGCGTCACCGTGGTCCTCACCACACACCACATGGACGAGGCCGAACACCTCGCCGACGACGTCGCCGTCGTCGACCGCGGCCGGGTCATCGCCCACGGCAGCGTCGACGCCCTCCGCGGCACCGACTCCGCCCTGCGCTTCGACGGCCCCGCCGGGCTCGACCTCGAAACCCTCCGGGGGCTCCTCCCCGACGGCGCCACCGCCCAGGAGACCGCCCCCGGCTCCTACCGCGTCGACACCGCGATGGACCCCCGACTGCTCGCCACCGTCACCACCTGGTGCGCCGACGCCGGCGTGATGCCCGACCGGCTCGCCGTCCAGCGCCGCAGCCTCGAAGACGTCTTCCTCGACCTGACCGGACGGGAACTCCGATGACCGACTTCGCCCCGCGGCCCGGCGCCGCCCCCGTCCCCCGGATGCTGCTCGCGCAGACCGCCCTGGAGACCAGGATGCTGCTGCGCAACGGCGAGCAGCTGCTGCTCACCGTGGTCATCCCCACCGTGCTGCTGGTGCTCTTCTCCACCGTCGACGTGGTCGCCGTGGACGGCCCCGGCAAGCGCGTCGACTTCCTCGCGCCCGGGCTGCTCGCCCTCGCCGTGATGTCCACCGCCTTCACCGGCCAGGCCATCGCCACCGGCTTCGAACGCCGCTACGGCGTGCTCAAGCGGCTCGGCGCCACGCCGCTCCCCCGCTGGGCGCTGCTCACCGCCAAGACCGGCTGCGTCCTGGTGACCGAGGCGCTGCAGGTCGCCCTGCTCACCGCCATCGCCCTCGCCCTCGGCTGGACCCCGCACGGCAACCCGCTCGCCGTCGCCGCCCTGCTGGTCCTCGGCACCGCCGCCTTCTCCGGCCTCGGCCTGCTGATGGCCGGCACCCTCCGCGCCGAGGCCACCCTCGCCGGGGCGAACCTGGTCTTCGTCCTCCTGCTGCTCGCCGGCGGCGTGGTGATCCCGCTCTCCAAGTTCCCGAGCGCCGTGCAGCCCGTCCTGGAGCTCCTCCCGATCGCCGCCCTCTCCGACGGCCTTCGGTCCGTCCTCCAGTACGGCGCCGGCATCCCCTGGTCCGACCTGGGCATCCTGGCCGTCTGGTCCGTCCTGGGACTCGCGGCGGCGGCCAAGTTCTTCCGCTGGGAGTAACTCCCTACGTCGACAGGGGGGGGGGGGGGGGGGGGGGGGGGGGGGGGGGGGGGGGGGGGGGGGCGGGGGGCGGGGGGGGGGGGGGCGCGCGCGCGCCCCCCCCCCCCCCGCCAGCG